>JBLIRF010000017.1:0-16659 GCA_049472175.1 Thermoplasmatota archaeon | reverse complement strand
GATCTCGGCCACGAGCTTCGCGGCATCTTCCGTACCCAACGGCTCGTATTCCCTGGCCTTCCACATCTCGTAAAGCTTCGTCCCTTCGATCACCAGGGTAGGATACAACTTGATCATGTCGGGTTTGAACCTCTCATCCTGGTAGACCTGGGCGGCGCTTTGAAGGTCCATATCGATGTTCGATCCGGGGATTCCCGGCATCAGATGATACCCGACCTTCAGACCAGAATCCTTGGATATTCGAGTTGCGTCAATCGCCTCCTTGACCCCGTGCCCTCTGCCACTGGTTTTCAGGGGCCCTTCATGAACGGACTGCACCCCGATCTCGACCCGGGTCCCGCCCATGGACAATATAAGGTCCATTTCCTCTTGGTGCAGTCGATCCGGGCGGGTCTCGAAGGTCATACCTATACATCTATGCCGTGAGGTCTCGTTCACCTCCTCGGCCTGCTCGAAAGTTGCGCTGCTACTTCCATTCAGACCGTCCAGGCATCCCTTGACGAAATCTATCTGATATTCTACCGGTCTAGCGGTGATCGTTCCTCCCATCAGAATGAGATCGATCTTGTCCGTGGGATGCCCTGTTGCTTCCAGCTGTTCGATCCTTTTTATTACCTGAAGGTAGGGATCATAAACGTTCTGTGCTGCCCTCATTGCAGCGGGCTCCCTTCCGGTATAGGATTGAGGTGTTGGTATCTCCTGCTCGACCCCTCCGGGGCAGAAGATGCATTTCCCGTGAGGGCAAGGCGACGGAGAGGTCATGACGGCCACGACCGCCACCCCGGAAAGCGTCCTAGAGGGTTTCTTTTTTAGAAGAGCTATGAGGGCTGACTCCATCTCGGGGTGTACCTTTCTAATATAGTCAAGAAGGATCGAGTTGGTCGGAACACGGTCCAGGCCTGTCGATCGAAGGGCCTTTATCTTCTCCTCCTGCAGTCTGTCCTTGTCCAGGATCGCCCCTTCGATCATGCCCTCTGCAAGGGATTCAAGCACGGACCGGAGGCAACTATCCGATTCCCACCCGCCATCCTTCCCTTGACCTCCTTTTGAAAGATTCTTCTCGGGCAAACGACTACCTCTAGCGATGTTATCACGGGTTCCGATATAATGATTTACCCTGCGATATCCTCCCCATTTCACGGGAAAAGTTATTTTGTGAGTTCATCTTTCATCCCCCGAGGTGGAACGATGACACTTACTATCCCCGAAAACGAGGATGTGAAGTATATCTACGAGCAGGTTGGCACGCATACGGATTGGTTCAAGGATTCCCTATGTATGATCGCCTCTGAGAACCTGGTATCGCCCCTTGCGAGGCAGCTTCAGGTTAGTGACTTCACGGACAGGTATGCCGAAGGACTTCCCGGAAAGAGATACTACAACGGCAACATTTACGTCGACAAGGTCGAGTTGAAGGTCGAGGAGTTGGCAAAGAAGCTCTTCAGGACTCCCGAGGCCGATGTGAGGCCGATATCAGGTACAACGGCCAATATCTCCGCTTTCTTTGCCCTTATCGAACCCGGGGACCTCTATTTCGCCCCCCATCTCAACGATGGTGCGCACATATCCTCTGCCAAGTTCGGTGCGGGAGGTCTGAGAGGCGGGTTGGAGATGACCTACGTCTGGGACAAGGAGCGGATGAACATCGACGTGGATGCGACAAGGAAGCTCCTCCTCGAGCACAGACCAAAACTCTGCCTCTTTGGCAGGTCCGTATTCCTGTTCCCCGCCCCGCTCAGGGAGCTCCAGGAAACATTGCAGGAAATTGGATGCCATGTATGGTATGATGGAGCGCATGTTCTGGGACTCATTGCAGGCGGGAGGTTCCAGGATCCGCTTCGAGAGGGCGCGCACCTGATGACAGGGTCCACCCACAAGACCCTTCCCGGGCCCCAGGGCGGTGTCATCCTGGGAAACCCGAAGGATGAGGAACAGTGGAAATCCGTAAGGAGGAGGGTCTTCCCCGGAGTTCATTCCTCCCACCACCTTATGACCATGGCCGCCAAGGGCATCGCGTTCGCCGAGCATCTGGAATTCGGGGCGGCCTATGCGGATCAGATAATAAGGAACGCACATGCACTTGCCCAGGCTCTTCATGAGAAGGGTTTCAATGTCCTCGGAGAATCCCTCGGGTTCACTCAGTCGCACGCGATGGTGCTGGATGTATCAAAACAGGGCGGGGGTGCCACCTGTGCGCTCGACCTCGAGACATCGAACATCATCACCAACAAGAACCTTATCCCGGACGATCCCGGAACCGCCATGAGGCCGTCTGGCCTCCGGCTGGGTACCCAGGAGCTGACCAGGATCGGCATGAAGGAATCCCATATGTCGGAGGTTGCCGATCTCTTCACACGGGTGCTTATTGATAAGGAGGACCCATTGAAAGTGAAGGAGGATGTGAAGGAGTTTAAGAGGGATTTCCAGACTATACATTACTGCTTCAGTCCCGGTTCACCGGCCTACCACAAATGGAGAATATACTGAGCGGAATTAAGAATTGACAGGGGGCAACCATAATGGATTACGAGATATTCAAGCTACCAAAGGGAAAGAGCGCCTTGCTCGGAAAGATCGTCCAGGATGACCTGGTAAGTAGACAGACCATTGCGGTCAGGGACACCATCTCCCTTGGAATCGAGGGAGAGGACACTATCGTTCTTATCGAGGGTTCCGACCCAGCTCTCAAGAGAGCTGTCGAGATCGTCGGTGAAGAGGGCATCATCCTGAAAGGAGCGGAAAAATCAGAAACATACAAGAAGATCAAGGACGACGAGGACAATGTGGCGGAAGGTCTGGGACTGATGTTCGGTTGAAGGTAGTTCAGATCATCTCCCGGCAGGCCTCAAGACCTTCCCTTGCAAGCTTGTTCTCTGGATCCATCTCCAGTACTTTCTGATAGCATTCCATGGCTGGTCCGTATTCTTCCATACGCTCGAAGATTATTCCCGTATTTATCCATGTCTCAGGGGAATTCTCATTTATCCTCAGAGCCTCATCCAGGCATTCGAGGGCTTCTCGCAGTCTCCCGGCTTTGTATAGGACCACGGCCTTGTTGTTCCATCCTTCTTCGGAATAAGGATCCCTTTCGATCCCTTCGTTCAGGGTTGACAGAGCGCCATCTATATCACCCTTCTCTGCAAGAAGGATGGCATAATTGATCATACTCTCGGAAGACATCTCACCTGTCTCTTTCAGCCTTTTATAGCAGTCGTGGGCTTCGGAGACCCTTCCGAGCTTGTAGAGTATCACCCCGCACTCGTTGAGCACAGAAACGTTCCTCGGGTCGTTCTCCAGTATCCTCTTCGAGATCTCCAGGGCTTTTTGGAACTTGCCTTCGTCCACGAGTATCCTGATCGACATGAGAGCGTTATCCCTTACCTCCTCCTCGTTCTCATCCTCTTCGAAGTCTTCCATTTCCATCTCATCCCATTCCTCCTCCAGCTCATCGTCATGTCCCCGTGGTGTAAAACCGGTCATATTCTCACCTCGATCCATTTCTTTGTCACCGAACCCGTCCGATGGTCTGTTCGTTTTCGCATTACCACGGTACTCTGACGGATCAGATCTTACCGAGATCTGCTCCTGGGCCTCCGGCAGAGATCGCCCCCGTGTCTCATCGACCATGATCCCAGGTGGTGTCTCCTCTTGATCATCGATGGTCGAAGGTTCTATCAGGATAACTGGTGATGATCGATCCTCATTAATCTCCGATCGGGTCTGATCCTCCGTTCCTCCGGATGTCTGAGGGATTTGATGTTCACTCTTCCTGAGGGTCTCGATCAGGTGGTGATGTTCATTTTCGGAAATGTTCAGATGACCGCGGATATTATCCAGCAGCTGCTCTGTCAGGATGTCACGCTCCTCTGTCTGGACATACTGCTTCACCAGGGACCTGTAGAACTCCATGTTGCTGGCCCTTTGTTCTTCCTCCAGCTGCTTCCCTGGTTTTACCCGGTCCTCCCCGCCCTTTATCAAGGCTGCCAGGCCTCTGCCAAGGGCTGTGGGCGGGGGTCTTTTAATGGCCATTGGATCATCACCTTGTAAAATTCCACCCTTGATGTACTCAAATCAGAGATCATACCCTCAATACGGGATCTACCCCTCCAGTTCGCATCTACATTCGTGGTTAAGCAATTTACGGTCCAAATACTTTCACACATCCCTTCCATGACCATCTTAAAAAAGGGATCATATGATCCAACAAGGGAGGAGTCTTAATGACGAAACGCGAAAAGACCGCGCCCGATAGGGAAACAGACGGGGCGCCAAGGGAAAATGATAGTATGGAATTGTTCAGACTGCAGGAAGAGGTCCACCGTTTATCGGAGGAACTCGGGATCCCTGTAGAGGAAGCCACCCGCATCATATATGATGAGAAGGGTATAAAGGTCCCTGCAAGGACGAAGATCGTCGACTCCATATCAGACCTTTCACCCGGTATGAGGAACATTTCCCTGAGAGCAAGGATAGTATCCGTGCAGAGAATGGACCGGAGCTCCGGTGACCCGTATTTCAGGGGATTTCTCGGGGATTCCAAGGGAGAGATCAGGTACACGGCATGGTTAGACCTTGACCTGCAGGTAAATACCCCTGTTTTCCTGCAGAACGTTTCGGTGAGGGAATGGAATGGTAGACCTGAGGTCGTTCTGAACGACCAGTCATCCGTCAACGTCATAGACGACATGGAAGGTCTCCTCCCGAGAATTGACAGCGGGGTTCCTTCTTCCCTCAGCGAGCTCAATGGTGGTTCCCGTGATATCGATATTGAGGTCCGGGTGATCGAAGCAAGGGAGACGACAGTGAATTCAAGAGGCAAGGAAAAGGAGATAGTGAAGGGCATCGTCGCGGACAGGACAGGACGGATGGATTTTACATGCTGGGGCCCGCTGGACATCAAAGATGGAGGGTGCTACCGTATAATCGGGGGTTATGTAAAGGAGTTCAGGGGGGTTCTGAACCTGAACCTTTCACCGGGATCGATATTCAACCCCCTGCCTGACTCGAGGCTCCCACCGATCGAGGAGCTTATCAGGCCGGAGGAAGCGCGGCTGATCAACCTTCTTTCGGGTAAATTCTCGGGTCCAGTCTCCATCAGGGGTGTTGTACTCTCCATAAGGAATGGCTCGGGTCTCTTCCAGAGATGCGTTGAATGCGGAAGGAGAATGGACAAGGGCACCTGTATCGTTCATGGAAAGGCTAGCTCCGAATGGGACCTTGGCTTCAAAGGTATAATGGATGATGGTTCCGCGACCGCTTTCATTAAGGGCGATCGGAACATAGTCGAAACCATTCTGGGAAGGACATTGGATGATGTTACGAATGAGGTGAAGGAGAGCCTCGATCCGGACAGCATCCTATTCGAACTGGAGGAAGCGCTCGTCGGCAGGCCGATCACTGTAACGGCAGACCCTTCGCTTGATGAATACGGAGTGATACTCGATCTCTCCGATATATTGCTCGGATGGGAAATGGGTCAACTGGAGAGGGAGGTCATTTCCATGCTGGAGGTGATGACATGAAAAGGAGGGAACCGGCACTTCCGATGCTGATCATGGACCTGATCTCATCATCCAAAGAAGAGATGACCAATGATGACGGTTATATCAGGACATCCTTCGTTTCCATAACCGGAGCAAGGATGTTCAGGGTTTCCATTTCCGGGATCCTGATGGATATGACCGATATAGGTTCAGACGGATCACCCATTTACAGACTCAGGGTCGCCGATCCCACGGGAGGGGTCACATTCACCGTGGGCAGGTACAATCCAGACCTTCAGAAAAAATTACCTCAGCTCAGGACCACCTACCCCGTTCTGGTAGTGGGAAAGGTTACGAGCTTCACGTCCAAGAGCGGTGAAGAGGTCATCACTATGAACCCGGAGATTATCAAGGAGATATCGAAGGATGAGAGGTCCATGTGGAACCTCCTGGCATCGCGGGATGCCCTGGCGAGGATGTGGAAGCTGGAGGGCAGGGGGCCTCTTCCCGGAAGATGGATGGAGGTTCCGCAGCCCGAAGTACCAAGGGGTGGTGAGGAAGTGGACGATAAAGCGAAAGGTATGCTCAGGGACACACTTCGCTTCCTCAACAGATCTGTATTTGCCAGGGAGATCGACCAGATAAACAGAAGGCCGAGACAACAGGAGGGGGGCGAGACAGATCCGCTCGAGGAATACGAGAACATGGTCCTGGATATGATCAACGAGTTGGACCGCGGGAATGGAACCAGGTGGGACGACCTGGTGGACCATGTGGACCGTAACAGGTTTTCAAGGGACATAGTCGAGGAGGTGGTCTCGGTCCTGCTTGACAAGGGTTTGGTCTACGAGCCCGTGCTCGGCTATCTGAAAGCGATATGACTCATGGAACGTATGAACAATTCAAATATCGGTATTAATTACCCATTCTATGGCCGAAAGGAAAAGAGTGTTCATCGGGGCAGCTTGGCCATATGCCAACGGCCCTCTGCACCTCGGCCATATTGCCGGCTGTCTTCTGCCAGCCGATATATATGCAAGATATTGCAGATTGATGGGCTACGATACCCTTTTCGTTTCGGGCTCCGACATGCATGGGACACCGATAATGGTCACAGCAGATAAGATGGGACTAACACCTGAAGAGGTGGCAGAGAAGAACCATGCTTCAATTCTCAAGACCATCGAGGATCTCGGGATCTCATACGACCTGTATACCAAGACCCATACAGAGCATCATTTCCAGGTCGTAAGGGATATCTTCCTAAGACTTCTTGAAAAGGGCTGGATAAACAGGAAGACCGATGTGGCTCCTTACTGCCCGGCATGCGGCAAATTCATGCCTGACCGTTATGTCGAGGGCATATGTCCTTTCTGTCAGTTCGGAGAAGCAAGGGGTGACCAGTGCGATAGGTGCGGCAAGGTCCTCGATGCGTCTGAACTGCTTTCCCCCCGCTGCAAGATATGCGGCAGTCCGCCGGAATTCCGCGAGACAGAGCATTTCTATCTCCTGCTCTCGAAGTTGGAGCCCAAGGTCAGAGAGTTCGTCGACCTCAGGAAGGATGAATGGCGAGCCAATACCCGTAACAACACCGAGAACTTCCTGAGGGAAGGACTGAGGGACCGTGCTATCACGAGAGACCTTACATGGGGGGTACCCATACCGATGGAAGGCTTCGAGAATAAGAGGATATATGTATGGTTCGAGGCGGTCTGTGGTTATCTCTCGGCTTCTAAGCTATACTCTAAGATCGTGCAGAAACCGAGACTATGGGAGGATTACTGGAAGGACCCGGAATGCAGGCACTACTATTTCCTCGCGAAGGACAATATACCATTCCACACGATAATCTGGCCTGCTATACTTGCGGGCTACGGTGGCTTGAACCTTCCCTATGACATCCCATCCAACGAATTCCTGCAGTGGGACGGGTCCCAGTTCTCGAAATCAAGGGACCATGGAATAACCGTCAACGATTTCCTTGAGGACTATCCCGTGGACCCTCTGAGGTTCTATCTATCCCTGAACATGCCCGAGAAGGGAGATTCCAACTTCGATCTGGGGGAGTTCGTTCAGAAGAACAACACAGAGCTCCTCGGTGCATTGGGCAATTATCTTCACAGGGTGGTCACCTTTATTAAGAATAATTTTGGAGAGGTTCCCCGAAGGGGACCGCTTTCACCCGACGATGTCAGGATGCTGACCACCGCTGAGGAACTTTATAAAAGTGCACTGGCATCCATTGAAAAGGTCAGGCTCAAGGAAGGAATAACAACACTCATGTCCCTCGTTAATGAGGGGAACAGATATTTCAATGGACAAGCCCCCTGGAAGTTGATCAAGGAAGATGTACAGAGATGTGCAACCGTTCTCAATGTGGCATTATCCGTCGGTAAGATCATCATGTACGGGATGTATCCCTACATCCCCCATGCAGCGGGCCGTTGGTTCGAAATGATGGGGACAACCGGTCCTGAGGAGAAAAAATGGAACGAAGCTCTGGTGCCCTTCGATGAAGGTATGAGATTGAGCATGCCTTCCCCGCTGTTCTCAAAGCTCGAGGTAGAGACCGAGAACGAGGAGCAGACCAAGACTGGAGCCATGAAGGCCGTTCAACCTGAAAAGAAGAAGGAGGAAGAGAAAATGGAACAGATATCATTCGAGGAGTTCATGAAGCTCGATCTCAGGGTCGGGACCATCATATCTGTGGAAGACCATCCGAACGCTGACAGGCTGTATGTTTTGAAAGTGGACACCGGTGAAGAGGAGCCCAGAACCCTGGTGGCCGGCCTCAAGCTTTTCTACACAAAGGAGGAGATGGAGGGAAGGAGGATCATCGTTGTCGTTAATTTGAAACCTGCAAAGATGAGGGGCGTGGTATCGAACGGCATGCTCCTTGCGGCAGAGAACGATGAGGTCGTCGCCCTGCTAACAGTGGATCCTGACAAAGAGATACCGCCTGGATCGAAGATCCATTGAGATTCAGGCGAACATTGAGTAACGTTCGGCTCTGCTGTGTGATCCTTGGAGAGAGAACAGGTTGCCATCCGCTCTAGATTCCTTCACCTTCTTGATGGCATCCTTGAAATCCTTGAAAGAGACCTTTTTTCTTTCCTCCCGAATGGCGAACATTCCGGCCTCCGTGCAGACCGCCTTGATCTGGGCTCCGCTGAAACCATCCGTGACCGCTGCCAGTTCATCCATCGATATTTCCCTGTCGATGCTCATCCTCTTTGTATGCACCCTGAAGATCTCCTTTCTGGCCGAAAGGTCCGGGAGAGGTATCTCGATTATCCGATCGAGCCTCCCTGGTCGAAGTATGGCATGGTCAAGAATGTCCGGTCTGTTGGTTGCAGCAACGATCCTGACATCGCTCAGATTGTCGAAACCATCAAGTTCGGCAAGCAGCTGGATCAATGTCCTGTGGACCTCCCTGTCAGCAGAGGTGGAGGAATCGGTCCTTCTACCGGCAATAGAATCGATCTCGTCCAGGAATAGGATGCTCGGCGCTCTTTCCTTGGCCAGCTGGAACAATTCCCTGACCATCCTGCTCCCTTCTCCTATATATTTCTGGACCAGCTCAGAACCCACCATCCTCAGAAAGGTGGCCTTTGTCTCCCTGGCTATAGCCTTTGCAAGTAGGGTCTTCCCGCATCCTGGAGGTCCGATAAGCAGAACGCCTTTGGGGGGATCGATCCCGACATCCCTGAAAAGGTCCGGCCTCAGGAGAGGCAGCTCGACCACTTCTTTAAGTTCCTGGATCTGAGGATTCAGCCCTCCCACATCCTTGAAAGAGACATCGGGTCTCTCTTCGATCTCTGCGGCTCCTACCATCGGGTCCTTTGATGATGGCAGGATCGCCGTCACGGACATCGTGTCCTTGTTCAGGGAAACCTTCGTTCCTATCGCAAGGTCACCCATTTCGACAGACGAGAGGACCTTGACAACGAAGACAGGCCCCCCGGAAGTGGAAACAAGGACCTGATCATCAGTATAGTGATCGATGATGGTACCCACGATCAGGGGTGGTGATTTCATACGGTTCAGCTCGCCGTTCAGAAGCATGACCTTGTTCTGCAGCCTCATGACCTCGTTTTCCAGATACCGCTTCTCCTCGTTTATTCTCAGGGATTCCTTCTTCCAGGGGTTGCTTTCGCTGTCCCACTGCATACGGGACAGCTCCTCCCTGATCCATTCCTTCTCGGTATGGCTCTCATTCTCGGACCACCAGGGGTCCTCCTCCTCTTCATCCTCGATCTCGAAGGAAATATCGTTATCTTCCTCTTTTTCCTTCTCCTCCGATCCATACCGTTCGGCTGGGAGTTCAGCCTTTTGTTTCTTCATCACGAGTCCTCGCTACGTTTAATCGATACCGGGTGTTTTAATCTTTTCCTTTAAACGTGTATGTGGGTCCAGGTTCATGACAAGGTTTAATTATCAATCATTGGATTTTGGATTGGGTGTATCTTTGTACGAGGCTGTTCTGGCCGTGAACCTCAAGGAGAGCTGGGTTGGTAAGATCTCTAGACAGCTCCCGATATCTATCAATATTGTCGATACAATTGCTTTCGGGGACGAGGGTGTCCAGGACCTGGCTGAAGTGAAATTGAACGGAGCCGACCCTGGCTTGATAGAGAAGCTGATCTCGGAATACGATCACATCGACTTCGTGAAGGCAAGCAAAGTGGACCAGGACAAAGTGATAGTCATCGTCGGTACAAAGGGCTGCGGTGGATGCCGGTCCATTCTTGAATCCGGGTGCTTTCTCATTTCCGCCTCCACCGATGACCAGGGATGGGTCGAATGGAAGCTCATTCTCAACGAGAAGATACAGCTCCAGAGACTCGTAGATTCACTGGAAAAGAGGGCTATCGACAGCAGATTGATATTGATACAACCCATCGATGACCGGGAATCCCTGACCCCAAGACAGGAGAAGATCATCAAAACCGCACTGGAAAGAGGTTATTATGACTTCCCCAAACGAATAGGAATAAGGGAACTCGCAAGATTATTCGATATATCGACAGCTTCGGTCTCCGAGACATTGAGAAGGGGCCAGAAGAAGATCATCGAACACTACTTCAAGGATAAAGGAGATTAATATCGATGGGAGGTGCCATCACCCTGAATTAACTGGTGAGGTGCGAACCTTTTATATGTTCTTTTCAATCCGGTTTGGTCTAAAAAGGAAGGTGCTTCGATTTGAAAAGGGTCTATCTCGATTCCAACTCCGCCATGCCCACAAGAAAAGAAGTGGTGGATGAGATGCTGCCCTTCTTCACCGTACATTACGGGAATCCCTCTTCGATACACGAGATGGGGAAGGAGCCCAGAAGGGCATTGGAAACTGCCCGTGAAAGGGTGGCAGCCCTTATCAACTCGGACCCGGCAGAGATCGTATTCACCTCGGGGGCAACGGAATCCATCAACCTTGCTCTGAGAGGACCTGTTCCTTTCAGGGGTATCGGGAGGGATCGGATCATCATATCGCAGGCCGATCACGATTCCGTAAGGGCAACCTCAGCTGCAATAGAGAACTCGGGTCTCCGAAGAAGCATACTCGGACTCGACCCTTACGGGGCCATCTCACTTGAGGAGATAGAGAAGTCTCTCCATGACGATGTTTACATTGTATCCATCCCTTTTGCCAGCCATGAAGTGGGAACACTACAACCTGTCAGAGAGATATCAAGGATAGTAAAAGATCGAGGAGCCCTCCTGCATATTGATCTGACCACCTCCGCCTTTCAGGTCCCGTTCGATGTCAGTGAAGCAAATCCTGACCTGGTGACCCTGTCATCAGTTGACCTTATGGGACCAAAGGGTGTTGGTGCCCTCTATATCAGGAAAGGGACCAGGATCTCCGGACTGATACAGGGTGGTGGTCATGAAAAGGGTTTGAGGAGCGGATCCGAGAACATACCAGGGATAGTGGGGTTCGGAGCTGCTGCCAAATATGTAAAGGAGGACATGCATATCAACTCATCCAAATTGAAGGCCATCAGGGATATCTTGATCTCTGGGCTTCTCAGGATACCTGGCAGCCACCTCAACGGACATCCAAAAAACAGGCTGCCGAACAATGCGAACCTCAGGTTCGATCATATCGAAGGGGAATCCATGCTTCTGATGCTAGATATGAAAGGAGTTTCGGTGAGTTCGGGATCGGCATGCACCCAGAAGAACCTTGAACCCTCAAAAACCCTTCTTTCAATGGGATTGAAGCATGAAGAGGCCCATGGGAGCCTTCAGTTCACCATAAACCCGTACAATACAATGGAAGAAGCAAAATACGTAGTATCGATAATGCCTGACATCGTTGAACAGTTGAGGGAGATGTCACCCCTTTACAACGGATAGGTGGTCCGATGACAAGACTGGAATATACAAAAAAAGTGCTTGAACATTTCAAGAATCCCAGGAACGTAGGGGAGGTGGAGAATGCTGATGCCGTTGGGACCGTTGGCAATCCGGTCTGCGGTGATATGATGGAGCTATCGATCAAGGTCGAGGGGGACAGGATAGAAGATATCAAGTTCAGGACCTTCGGGTGTGCATCCGCCATCGCCACGACCTCAATGCTGACTGAGCTCGTCAAAGGTATGGACCTGAAGGATGCGGAGAAGGTCAAATGGGAAGATGTCGTGAAAGGCCTGGAAGGACTGCCGCCCGTAAAGGTACATTGTTCTCTCCTCGCCGTGGAGGCTTTGAAGGCAGCCCTCTACGAATACTATCTTAAAAAAGGTATAGAAAGGAAAGACCTGAAACCCAGGGAAAATGAAGAGGACGAACATCACGGAGCAGCGGAAAGAGCCTGCGGGCAACTGGTATAGAAATATCCTTATGCATAAGATTGCCGTTAACTCAATAATCAAGTAATATATTGCCATCATCCGTTCGAAGGGGCAAACGGGGGTTTAAAACGTTGCTGTTCAGAAGATCAAGTATCTCATTGGTCGCGGTCCTGCTTTCATGCTCACCTATCTTATCCGCGGTATGGGGAACCTTGCCCCAGGACCCACTTGTGTTCAATGATAGATGGTGGTCCGTTGATCTCCCCGTCCATACAGAAGATGACCTTTATCTGGTGCACCTGGGGGCATTCAGGTTCGATCCAAAATTCGATTCTGAATTCATCGAGGGACTCCCCGGGCACAAGGAAGGGGGCCCTCTACTGGTCCAGGCTATGGATCCTTACTCGATGTCAAGGATATTGAGCTGCAACGGGGAGGCATTTGAACTGCTTGACATAGCATCTTCTTCCTCTCTTGTTGTTCTTCCCAGGGTCGATATTGAAACGCTTATGCTTTCCATAGGACCCTATACACGGGCGGTTGTACCGTATAACCCGTTGTTCAAGGTCGAGGGCAGCCTCTTCCACAAAGTATCAGCACTGGACGGTGAGGGCGCGTCCTCACTCGTTATTGGTCTCTACATGCAACCAGATGATCATATATTGAGAGAGCTCAACGACCTCTGCATCGGAGTTTTGAATGCCCAACCCCGTGACGGGACCGTCTCTGGCACCTTCCGGCTAAGAGATATCATGGAACTCTCCGGAATTGGAGCCGTATCGCATGTGTCAATGGGGGGAAACGAAGGTCCCGATAATGATGTTTCTGCCGATATCATTGATGTCATGGAGGTCAGAAATACACTATCCCTAAACGGAAGCGGTCAGATCGTAGCGGTAGCGGATACCGGTCTGGATACTGGTCTGAACAGCACACTGCATCGTGATTTCCAGGGCAGGATAGTGAGGGTCTACACCTATGGAAGGCCCGGAAACTGGTCAGATGCTGACATACATGTCTGGAATTCCGCCACCAGCTCATGGGATTACAAGGGTGGACACGGAACCCATGTAGCAGGTTCGGTCCTCGGGAACGGGACCTCCTCCTCGGGACAATATATGGGAATGGCACCTTCCGCCGGTCTCGTGATGCAGTCGACCATGAACTCCACAGGCTCCCTTTCCATTCCCGCATACAACACGCTTTTCTCCGATGCTTACAGGTCCGGTGCCAGGATCCAGACCAATTCATGGTCCACAAGGAGCTCCTACGGCAATTATACTTGGAGATCGTGGCAGACGGACAATTACATCTGGAACAACAAGGACTTCCTGGTCCTCTTCTCTGCGGGGAATCGGGGTTCGAACGGAAACTACTCCATTTCCACCCAGGCAGTCTCCAAGAATGTCATTGCAGTGGGAGCTTCGGAGAGCTACCGCCCTTCCATAAGCTCTTCTGCAAACAACATCTCGGAGATGGCCTCCTTCTCCTCAATGGGTCCGACCTGGGGGGACGGCCGGGTCAAACCTGATGTCGTGGCTCCGGGTACATGGATACTTTCGACCCGTTCGATGCTCGTCACGGATTTCTGGAACCATTACTGGGGGAGCAACTCCACATACCAGGGAGTGAACCGTAATTATGCATACAACGGAGGGACCTCCATGTCAACTCCGATCGTTGCTGGAATGTCTACCCTGATAGCACAGTATTTCTCCGATATCGAAAGGCACTCCCCGTCCGCTGCCCTTGTCAAAGCCGCGGTCATCAATGGTGCCAGACCATTGGATGGTCAATGGTCATCCATACCTAACAACCGGGAAGGATGGGGGCGGGTCAATCTTTCCAATTCACTGGGGACGGTGGACAGCGAAGCGGGAAGGATGAAGTACGTGGACAATACGACAGGGCTGACCACAGGGGTCACCCATTCGAGACTTTTCACGGTTTCCAACAGCAACAGCGATCTCGTCCTTACCCTGGTCTGGAGTGATTATCCCGGATCCAACACGAGTTCTACAAAGCTTGTCAACGACCTGGACCTGAAAGTGATAACCCCTGACGGGACGGAATACAATGGTAATGATCTGGTCTCTCCTTACAACAGCACGAGAGACAGCGTGAACAATGTGGAGAGGGTCGTGATACCCGCTCCCAGAGCTGGAACTTACATAGTGAACGTAACCGGATATTCAGTAACAGCAGGACCGCAGCCGTATGCTTTCGTACTGACAGGGAGCTTATCCGATGCTGTGGGCTGGATGGAGTGGGACAAGGATATAGTGCCGGCGAATGGATCGGCCGCAAACCTGCTCCTCTCAGATTCCAACCTGACCGGAAATGGATGGACCAGACTGAAGGTCAACACCACCACCGACACGGTGGGAGAGATCATCAATCTTACAGAAATGGTCGTTGGAGGTTCCCCGCTTGGCATTTTCAAAGGGTCGGTGAAGGTCGTAACCACCCCACCTTCACCGGGAGAGGTGTCCGTTGCAGGTGACGATTACCTTACGGCCACATATAATGAAAGTTATCCTGAGAGGATAGTAACGGCAAGGGCCAGGGTTCTGGTTCCTCCCTCCATATCCAACATTTCACATGATGCCGTGGGCAGGACCCTTACATACATGGACGGAGTGACAGTGACGATAACCGGGACCCCCGGATGGAACGCATGGTACGATGTTGTGGGTTTGATCGGAAGGTCGGAAATCCAGGCAAAGGATGATGGGGTGGTACCGGATACCATTGCATCCGATGGAAACTATACCGGTTCGTTCACTGTACCAAATCTTGTAAAAGGGAATTACACGATCAAAGGCTATATCAGGAGGCCTCTCCTCGACCCCACGATCGGGTATTCCTCTATCAGTGTCAGAATAGATACGAATATCCCTCGAAAGCCCCTGAACCTTACCATTTCCGTTCCTCCCCAGGGAAATTCACTCAGGTTGGACTGGGATGACCCGGGTGATATCAATCTGATGTCATATTCGGTCATGAGGGCTGTCGAGAACTCGCCCGGCAGTGGGATACCCGGAACTTTCTCGAAGGTCCATTCGACCCCAGATAATAGGACATTCTACATAGACACTGGTCTTATGGACGGGACCATGTATTTCTACAGGGTATCATCCTACAACTTGCTGGGCCATGATTCCGAACCAACAGATTGGATGATCGGGATACCCTTTGATTCGCAGGCACCCTGGTTCGTGCTGAACGGACCGGTCCAAGGCTCGGTGCTTTCCCGGGAGGTCTTTCTCAATTACACCACGGACAGTGACGCAAAGTACGTACAATTCCAGGTGGCAAAGGACAGAGAGGGTAACATGATACCGGACGGTCAATGGTACGATCTGTTGAACGATTCCAGTCCCGGCGATGGTCTGATATGGGACACGAGGGACCTGCCCGGTGATTTGGGAGAGGGGGAATGGTTCATTATAAGGGCAGTCACCGTTGATGAAGTGGACAACCGCAACGTGACCATTCCTCTGGCCCGCTACCTCACCGACAATACTCCTCCTCCATTACTCGAGATCGGCTCGGATACGGAGATTGCCCTGAACATATCGGTCTATCACCTTTTCGGTGTGACCGAGGAACTATCAAGTGTGGTCATCTCCAGGGACGATCAGACCGTAAGAACAATGTCAGCAGACAATGACGGCAATTTCGAAGCATTCATCGAACTGTCTCCCGGTGTCAACGAACTTCTGGTCAGTGTATTCGACAGATACGGGAACGGACCGAACGAGGCTCCGGTCTCACTCTATCTGGTCTATGATCCGGACGATCCTGTTGCGGTCATTGCCGATATCGAAGCCTTTACGTCCACACCTTTCATACTTGATGGTAGCGGTTCGTACGATGTCGGACCGGAGTCAAGGCTCGCAGGAGTTACCAATTTCACATGGTCCCTCTCATTCTGGGGTGAGGATTTTCTCCTTTACGGTCCAGAACCGGGTTTGCATCTGTCCAGACCGGGACCATTGTTCATCACGCTGACAGTTACTGATGCGGCAGGCAACTCCGGTTCCGAATACTTGCAGGTGGATGTCCTGGATGATGAAGCTCCGACAATGGAAGGTCTCGGCGATCTCAATGTTCTCGAGGACTCACTTATCGAGTTAAAAGCCAAAGGTGTCCGTGACAACGATCCCCTGATAGAACAGGTCGGCATCTTCCTCTGGAAGATCTCTGGCCCCCAGGAGATCATTGTAGAGGGAAGCCATGTGGAGTTCAAGGTCCATACTCCTGGGAGATATGTCGTGGTCCTCTCCCTGGAGGATACTGGCGGGAATTCGATATCCGTATCCTTCAATTTAACGGTCTTGGATATCACGGTCCCAACAGCCATGGCCGGAAACGAT
>JBLIRF010000016.1:0-16501 GCA_049472175.1 Thermoplasmatota archaeon | reverse complement strand
TAGGGACGTTGATAATCTTCATCGCCCTCATACTCGTGGCAGCCATAGCTGCAGCGGTCATAATAGGGACCGCCGAGGACCTGGAAGAAAGAGCCGAGAGCGCATCGGAAAGTGCCCAGAAGCTGGTGGAATCGTCTCCCACAATAATCATAGCCGAGGGCGATATAAGCGCATCCAACACGATCTCCGTGGTTTACCTGTATGTGAACCTGTACGGAAGCGAGGGTGTTGACATGAGGGACGTGGTCATACACATCCTGGCGACGCCAAGCGGTGGTACTGCAGTATCCGGAGACGTTACCCTGGATACGGTAGGGTCCGCGGATGCCGACAGTTTCACGGTGGACGAGATCCACGACCCTCTCGGGTCCTGGGACCCGACAGGGACGCCGGCAAGCTATATACTCAGCCAGAGAGCACAGCTCAGGATCGTGATAAATCTCGGTCTCGCCGCGACCGCACTCCCTCCGGACTCAACGCTCGAGTTCACCATTGACGTTACGACCTCCGGCCACGAGACCTACGATTTCTACAGGACCCCTGCAAGCTATCCTGCAGGCGGAGTAGTATCTCTCGAGGATTGATACGACCTTGGAGGGCCGTCAATGGTCAAACCGAAGGACCGGTCCAGCGACGTTGAGTTCGTACTGGAGGAGGACGATATAATCGACGACGAGGAGGTCGAGGTCTCGACAGCAGCCAAAAAGGCTGGGATAAGGGGAGGGGGGGTCGAGAGGTACGAGGTCCGTATCGGACCCCCCATCGTATCGGGAAGGAAGGTGAAACCCTTGAGGACCCCCGAGGAAAAGGCCGAGAGGTCCGGGGAACCGGGAACCACCCAGTCCGCACCGGCTACACTCGCACAGCAGGGGATGGCGCAACCATCCCTCTCCGTGGCGGGCGCCCAGCAGATCTACAAGATCGAGGACGACCTGAGAAGGACCCGGGAAATAGTCGAGGACCTGAGACACAGCCTGGGGGTGATGGAGGGGGAGGTCAAGGACCTGAGAACGGAGATGGACAGGATATCCTATCTGCTGAGAAGCCTCGAGGGTCTCAAGAACACGATGAAGGACATGGAATCCACCGTGAGCGAGCTTTCGGGACTGTACGACCTGATCTCCGCAAATATCAATCCATTCGTGGAGGTGCCACCCCTCGAGAACCGTGACAAACTGGTCCGTCCTTCCGGCCGTGCATCCTTGGAGGAGTCCGAGGAGATGGAGGAAGTGGGGTTCAAGAACATCTCCGAATTGTTCAAGGACGAGGAGAAGGCCGGATGCGAGGAGAACGGGTCCAGGGATGACAACCTCGAATCTGCGGAATGGACCGTAAAATGGACGAAGTTCCTGATCGAACGTGTGGGCAAGGAAGGTCTGGAAAAGACCCTAGATTATTACATGGACCTGGGTTGGATCGATGAGGACACGATAGATCAGGTCCTGGAAATAGCAAGGGGAACGGTTGGCCCCAAGGTCCCGTCCGACGGCAGGAAGGTCACCTGGAGATTGGATGCGGAGGACCATGTGAAGTCCCTGGAGTACATAAGGAGGATACGGTCGAACAGGAGGTGAACGGGGACGTCAGGCACCGGAAGCGCCGCGGCGGTCGCCATTCTGCTGATCGGTCTGGCCCTTGGCCTGACGATAGCACAGCCTGCTCTTGACCGGGCGCTCACCGACCTAAAGGATGCGAGGGAGAGCTTGGCGACCGAGATGGTGGAGATCAGCAATACGGGAATTGCCATAGTTTCCGCCCTTTACAATAATACGACCTCGGTGTTGAACCTGACCCTGTGCAATTCGGGCTCGAGCGTGATGGAGATATCGGACATAGACGTTCTCCTGAACGGAACATATCGAACAGGGGCGACCCCGTCCGAGGGATATCTTTATCCGGGACAGACCCGTACCTTGTCCATGAGCAATGTCACGGACCCGAGGTCGTTGAAGGTCATCGGACCGTGGGGCATCTCGGATACAACAACCTCTTTGGGGAGGGGGTAGGGGGGAAAGTAGATGGCCGGAACCTCGATATCCGAGATGATATTCTTCATAGCCGCCATAATCGTTTCATCGGCCGTTGCTGTGACCCTTGTGGATGTGATAGACCGTTACACCGACGAGATATCGGATGAGGCTTCAATTGTCGAGGGCGAGATGCGCTCGCGGGTGACCATCATAAACGATCCGCTGTATGTCATATACAACCCCGGTGATGGCAACCTCACCTTCTATCTCAAGAACACCGGTACCGGCGATCTCTCAAAGGACGATATTGTCGTTTCCGCCAACGGGACGACACGAGCTGGCAAAAGCCTGTGGGTGACCCAGCTTGGCGGCGGTTCCGCCTGGAAACCTGGCGATGTTGTGCAGGTGACCTTCAGGGTCTCGGGTCTCAGGGAAGGGGTCGATTATCATGGATGGGCTTCCACCTCGGGACTCTCGGAAAAGGGCATTGTAAGGGGGTCCGCACAGAGCAGCCTCGTCTTCAGGATCAAGGAGGTGTGAGATGGTCACGTCCGGCAGGCAGAACCTGCTGAGGTTCGACTTCGAGAGGGACGGTCTCCACCGGCACCTCGGGGGCGGCCTGCCGAAAGGGGTGATGATGGTGATCTCCGGTTCCGTGGGGAGCGGGAAATCTGCCATAATCGAGAGGCTGGTCTACGGTTTCCTTCTCCATCATCACACGATAAATATCATATCAACGGAGCTCACCACCAAGGGTTTCCTGAACCAGATGGAATCACTGGACTATCCGGTAAAGAAGAACCTTCTCGATGGAAGTCTGAAGTTCGTTCCGGTCTTTCCCCTGATCGGAAAGGCCAAGCAGAGGGCCGATTTCCTTACAAGGTTGAAGGCCACCCCCGGGCTTTACGATGCGGAGGTGATAATGATCGACACCTTCTCGGCCCTGGTAATGAACGACATAGACGAGTCAAGGGCTCTTGAGACCATCTCCTTCTTCAAGAAGGTGGTGGCGAAGAACAGGACGATAATCATGACCATCGATCCAATGGAGCTCCCAGGCCAGATCATGGGTCCTTTCAGGTCCGTTGCTGATATTCTCCTGGAACTCAAGACCGAGGTGGTGGAGGGGAACATGGAACATCTCATGTACGTGACCAGGTATTCCCATGCACAGGGCCCGGTAAGCACTGCGGTCGGTTTCAGGATCGAGCCCAGGGCAGGATTCATAGTCGATATCACAACCGTAGCTTAGCAGGTGAACAGATGGACCTCGATCAGGCTGTTGAGAAGAACCCTCATCTGAAGGAGTACATGGACTCCTTTGCGCTCTCGGGACGTATCCGCCCCATGTTCACGGCAAGCCTTACCGAGGGTATGGCGGTCCTCAAGCAGGTGAACGTGGTATATCCCGTCGGGGACCCCATATTCATCCACATTTTCGATGATGATGCAGGAAGGCAGTATCATGTTGTCGAGCCCGAGCTTACCGAGGAGGAAAAAAATAAGCTCGAGACGGTCCGGGACCACATCCTCGAGCTTGCTCCCGTGAACACGATCAACGATGCGGATATCGACCTCGAGAAACGTATAGAGATGCTGTTCAGGAAGGTCACATATCCTCAGGAGTTCCGGCAGTCGATATTCGACAAGCTCAGAGGAAAGAAGATCCCCGTATCCGAGGTCCAGGAAAAGAGGATGCTGTACGCCCTGAAGAGGGACCTTGTCAGGGGTGGTCTCATCGAACCGCTCCTCAGGGACCCGTATCTCGAGGACATCCACGCAGTTGGTCTCAACTACTTATCGGTGGTCCACAAGGTGTTCGGGATGGTTAGGACCAATCTGAGGTTCCGCTCGGAGCGTGAGCTTGATCTGTATGTGAGGGGGACCGCGGAGAGGATGGGGAGGCCGGTGACGGATTCCAGGCCGATAGTGGATGGGGCCCTCCCGGACGGCTCGAGGATGAACATAATCTATTCCGAGGACGTTTCCAAGGGCGGTGCGAGCTTCACGATAAGGAAGTTCTTCGAGAGACCGCCCACCATGCCCCAGCTGGTGAAATGGGGAACGTTCTCCTCCAAGATGGCAGCCTATCTGTGGCTTTGCCTCGAATACGGCATGTCGGTGTTCGTCTCGGGGGAGACAGCCTCGGGGAAGACAACGACGCTGAACGCCATGGTCCCGTTCATCAACTTCAGGAAGAAGGTCTACTCCGCAGAGGACACCCCCGAGGTCATGGTGCCCCATGAGGTATGGCAGAGGCTGATAACCCGCGAGACCGTGTTCGACGAGGCGAAGGTGGAGCTCTTCGATCTCGTGAAGACCGCTCTTCGCTCCAGGCCCGATTACATAATAGTGGGAGAGGTCAGGGGCAAGGAGGGGTCGGCGGCTTTCCAGGCCATGCAGACGGGGCATGCAGTGCTTTCGACTTTCCACGCATCCTCCATCGCGAAGATGATCCAGAGGTTCACGGGTGACCCGATCAACGTTCCGATCAGGTTCATAGACAACATGAACCTGGCCCTTTTCCAGGAGATAGTCTACGAAGAGGGGAGGATCATCAGGAGATGCTCCGCAATCGAGGAGATCATAAAATACTCCAAGGAAAAGGGAGGGGTCCTTACAAGGACCATTTTCCAGTGGGACCCTGTCAGGGACCGGCACTACTTCACCGGGATGTACAACTCCTACATATTGGAGCACAAGATCGCACCTAAGATGGGGCTCGAGTTCAGCAAGGACATCTACACGGAGCTGGACCGGAGGGACAGGGTCATCCGGGCGATGGTCGAGAACGACATCCTAGGCTATGACGAGGTGAACTCCATATTCAAGGCCTATTCCGAGAAGGGATGGGAGGGAATACCCAAGGAGCTCAGGAGCTGAATAGATATGAGCATGGTGCTGGCCTACAGGGACCTGGACGTGGACCCCAAGGTCTGGGTGCTGACCAGGGTCCTTCCCGTCGGTGCAGGGACCGTTCTCCTGGCCGGTCTGTTGATGCTCGTTCTCCCCGGCATCTTCCTCTCCGGCTGGGCGTTCGGGCTACTTGTCCTGACGATACTGTTCTCCACAATGGCCGCAGCCATCTGGCCTTATGTTCTCTGGGAGAGGAAGCGGCACGAGATAGATGACGACCTGCACCTCTTCGTTGTCAGGATAGGTGTCCTGTCACTTTCATCCTCCACACGCTCCTCGATATTCGAGATCGCTTCCCGGGAGGAGAGCTCCAAGGCGATCCTTCGGGAGCTTCAGAAGGTCCAGGAACTCGCAAGGACCTGGAACGTTTCCCTGCCCAGGGCTTTGAGGATAGTCTCGAAGCAGACCCCCTCCAAGAGGTTGGGTGATTTCCTGGAGAGGATGGCCTATGCCATAGAATCCGATGAGGACCCGAAGGTCTTCTTCCGCAACGAGCAGGAGGCGGTCATGGAGGAGTTCAAGTCAAGGTACTCGACAACGCTGGACCGGATCGAGGTCGTACGCGAGGTGTACATCTCCCTCATATCCGTCACGATGTTCCTCAGCGTTCTCCTGGTCGTCATGTCCATGCTCGTGGGGATAAACCACTATCTGATGTCGTTTTTGATAGTATTCGTCTTCATCATAGTCGAGATGGTCCTCTGGGTCGTGATCAACGGGGTGCTTCCCCGGGAGGCGATATGGTTCGATCCCAAACCGCATCCGATGGATTCGGACTTCCACCGAAAGCTCAACTTCTGGCTGTCCGTGTCGGTGGCCACCTCGGGGGTTCTTGCCATTCTTCTTCTAATTCTCACGGGGGTAGCATGGTCAAACCTCCTGCTCTACCTTGCTTTATCGTCGACCCCTCTCCTTATCCCGGGATTCATCATCATCAGGGAGGAAAGGATAATAAGCAGAAGGGACGAGGCCTTCGGAGCTTTCATCAGGACCGTCGGGTCCACCTCGGAGAGCAAGGGGGGAGCCCCTGCGGTAGGTCTGAAGAGGATAAGATGGCATGATTTCGGGGCGCTCACGGAGCAGGTCAGGCATCTCTACGACAGGCTGAGGCTGAGGATCGATTCACAGAAGGCGTGGTCCCTATTCGTGAAGGAATCCCGCTCGGAGCTGATATCGCAGTTCCTGAACACCTATCAGGAGGGTATATCGGCCGGAGGGAGCCCGAAGGAGGTGTCATCCCTGATATCGGGTCATTTCACAACGCTGAGCTCCCTCAGGAGGAGGAGGTACCTGATGGCGGACAATTTCGCTGCCATCCTTTACGGACTCACCATCTTCATCTCCGGGGGGATGTTCATGATTTATGCCGTCGTTCTCGAGATGCTCGACAAGCTCGGGAACCTCGAATCGACATCGGGGGAGATAGAGAACTTCCAGTCCCTGGTCCTTATCAAGGATGTCCAGGGACTCGAGTACATCCTTCTGGTGGCGATCGTTTTCGTTGTGGTCCTCCATGTGTTCTTCTCGGCGGATGCCGCGAGGCGGTTCAAAGGGGGGCATGTGTTTTCACTTTTACTCCATGGGCCCCTTCTGCTGTGGACCGCAGCCATCTCTGCCTATCTTGCGCAGTGGGGAGTGGGAAGGATCCTGTGAACTCCCTGCAAGTTGAATAATATGAAAAGAGCCGTCAGTGATATATCAGAAGTTTTTCCAAACCTTATCTGTTCTACACATGCACCAGAACATATTATAAGGGGTAAGGGGAATGATTTAGCGGGAAGGAGGAGACCCTTTTTCATTTCCAGATTAACATAACTATAGTTATTATCCCCATGTTGTTAGTCATTTGTTCGATAACCTTTAAATAGTATTTAAAGCAAATGATAGTATCAAGGCGAGGCGCCGTAAATATGTGTTTTTCACTTGGTAGTGAGAATATTACGAGTCCCAATATTAACATATTATTTAAGAAAATTAAAAAATATTAGAAATTTGTTCGAAGAACGCACTATTAACCTTATATATTCATCCAAACAGTGTTATCCCCATAGAACACCTGGAGGTGAAAAAGAATGAACAGAACGGCAATGATCCTCGGCATCTTTCTGGGAATTTCCGCCATAGCAGGGATGTCGGCGGGACTTAACCCTCTGAATGGGAACGACTGGAGCCTCGATCCCGATGGTGACGGGCTGAACAACAGGGATGAGTACGTTGCAGGGTCCGATCCCAACAACTGGGACACGGACGGAGATTCAATGCCTGACGGTTGGGAGGTCGATAATTCCCTCGATCCGGCCGATCCATCGGATGCGGCCATGGACAACGATTACTTCGGTGGAGAGGAGTATTCCCGCTATACTGAGGTAGTACCGCCCTATGATAACTTAGCAGAGTACTTCCGCTTCTATATGATGGACCCGGATACGGGAGAGGCAATATACGTGCCGACCGATCCGAACAATCCCGACACTGACGGCGACGGCATCTATGATCCGGACGACGCATGGCCCTGGGTCTACGGCGATCCCAATATCCCGCCAGGCCAGGGGAATCCGGTCCCTCCCTCGACACCTGACACACCCGGTCCCCCGATGCCCCCACCACCGGACTCGGACCATGATGGTCTCGATGACGAGTACGAGATGTCGATCGGGACCGATTATCTGAACCCGGACACCGACGGGGATGGACTGCTTGACCCAATGGAGCTCTTCCTCGGCCTCGACCCGAACGACTGGGATACGGACAACGACCTGCTTATCGACGGTGTCGAGCTGGGAGAAGGATACTCGACGGACGGCCATCTTGAGGATACCGACAACGACGGCATCGCCTAATAAAGAGAAGAATAAGAGATATACCCCCGGGGGCTCGCCGAACGGGCGGGCCCCTTTTTTTTTTTCAAAATCAGGATCCACCATCACTTTGACCGCAATTCAGCGAACAGGTCGAGAGACCCCCTGACCACCTGGTCCATGTTCATATATTCGTATCGACCGAGCCTGCCGGTAAAAGTAACGTTATCAAGTTCATCCGCCTCATGCTTGTACTTTTCGTACAGCTGCCGGTTTCCCGGGTTCGGTACGGGATAGAAGCGGTCTCCGGTTTCCGATGGATATTCCTTCACTATGATCGTTCTCGGGAGCTCCTGTCCGGTAAGGTGCTTGATCTCCACGATCCTCGTGTATTCATGGTCGTTGGGATAGTTGACCTGGACCCATTCCTGGTAGAATTCCCTCTCATGGTGCTCGAATTCGAACCGGAGGCTCCGATAGGGCAGTTTTCCGAACTTGTATCCGAAGAACTCGTCAATGGGGCCGGTAAAGATGATATGGTCGTTGTCGACCTGGTCCATGATCTCGGTATATTCGGTTTCGAGCCTCACCTCGATGTTCTTCAGCAGGTTCTGAAAGAGCTTTCGATAGCCTTCCCTGGGCAGTGCCTGGAACTCCTCGTTGAAGTAACGGTCGTCGAGGTCAGCTCTGACCGGTATCCTTGCCGCAACGGAGGGATCAAGTTCCCTTAGAGGCACTCCCCAGTGCTTTTTCGTGTAATTGCTGTAGAAGGCATCCGTCAGTTCCCTGCCGATGCGGGACAGGAGCATCTCCTCGGCGTTCACGGGATGAGGGATATCTTCCCTTTTCATTCGAAGCAGCCCTTCCGCCTCCTCATCGGTCCTTAGGTCGATCCTGAAGAACCTGTTCAGCGTGTCCCTGTTGATCGGGAAAGGAAGGTATTCGTTGTTGACCCAGGCCCTGATCCTTGGACTGCAGGGTTTCCATTCCGTGAACCTGTCAAGATACTCCTTCACGACCATGTCGTTGGTCCTGAAATAGTGGGGGCCATAGGTATGGACCAGGACCCCCGTTCTGTCATAATGATCGTGGCAGTTGCCCCCGGTATGGTCCCTCCTGTCTATTACCAGCACCTTCTTTTTATCGGATGTCAACCTCTCAGCCAGGACCGCACCGGCCAATCCGGCCCCGACTATCAGGTAGTCGTATCTCAACGGGCATACCCCTTGAACGAACATCGGGTCATTCAGATCACCCCCGGTCTCCAGATGAGTCTGTCCCTCCATCTTTTAAAACCGAACGCTCTTCTTTTCGTGATCCTTATGCTCAACATGATCACCGCAAGGGTGAACTTCAAACATTCCGCATATCTTAGCTCGCAGGTTTGCAGCCTGTTATCCTCCATCTTGATGATCTTTTTGCCCATCATCGGGAATAGTATGTTCATCTTTATGTTCGAAATGAAGACATAGTCGTACTTTCTCCATGATGTGATGGAACGTTTGATCCTCCCGGATCTGGTCATTCTGTGATCCCTGTGGATCCTGCAGTCCTTGGTCTGTTCCCGCACAAGCTCCTCGAACCTCTTTTTCTCCTGTTCCGTGAATTCAACCGGAACCAGGATATCCTTTTTCTCTATCCTCGCTGTATCGTTCGCTCCCGTGATCCCCGTTCTTTCATTCAGATCGGACCTGTGCATTCTCAGGTCGTAGATGTCCTTGACGGACAGATAGAATGCGTAGGCGAGCGGTATGTTGCCTGAAAGATAGGTGAAGATCGAGCCCAGGAGGAAATAATATACATTCCTTCTGAACGTGATCATGAGCAATCCGGACCTCCTGAACTCCTTCGGTCTGAACTTCATGAGCATGTAGAGCATGTTCCGGACATCATAGTATATGGGTGAAGAACTCGCAGGGTAGTTCTCGATCCAGTCCATATGGTAGATCCTCGATCTTGGGTCCACTGTGATCCGGTATCCCTTCTCCTTGAACATCAATGGAAAGTCCATATCCTCCACATGGAAGAAATAGTTCTCATCATAGAGGATGTTATGCTCCTTGATCAGGGATGTCCTGACAAGCGAAGAGCAGTCCGCCACATAATCCACTTCCGATATCCCGCTGTCGATCACCTCATTCGGGATCGGAGTGAGCATCTTGAAATCGAAGAAGGCTCCCGCATGGAGAAGCTTGTCCTTTTTACCGATATTGAAGATGGCCGAACCGGTGACCGCCACATCCTTCTCCCTGTCAAGCTCCTCTACCATGTATCTCAGGGTGTCCTCTTCGACCAGGGTGTCGTCATCCAGGACCCATACGAATTCGTACCCTTTTTCGATCGCATATCTGATACCCATGTTGAAGGTGATCGGAAGACCATAGTTATCGTCCATTTTCCTGTATACGACCCTGAAACCCCAGTCCTTTCCGACCACCTTGCTGTAATCCTTGTCCGATCTGTTCTCTATGAGGAACACATCGAAGGAAGGGGAAGTGATCCTGGTCAGGCTCTCCATCAATCTGCTGCAGATCTCCGGTCTGTTGTATGTGGTTATTACCGCTAGGACACTAGTTCTCATCTCGTACCCTCCATGATTGACGTTATTTCGACTCCCGGGGCAGGTGTTCCCTGAAACGTTCGATCGTGCTCCTGATACCTTCCTCGATACCGATATTGGCCGAGAAGCCCAGGACCTCTCTTGATTTGGTGGGGTCCCCGATGAACCTTTCGACATCATAGGTCCGCGGCTTCGTGTAATGGATATCGATGTCCTTCCTCAAATGACGGGATATGATATTTGCGAGCTCCTGAAGGGTCACACCTTTTCCGATGAGCACGTGGAAGTCGTCATAATAATGACCCGGATGGCCATTGCAGCGTTTCTCGAGATGTTCGACACATTTGCCTATACCGTTCACGGTGTCATCGATGTGAGTGAAATCGAATATCTGCCTGCCCCCATGGATCTCCATTCTTTCGTTCCTCAGGCCTGCGATGATGAATCTTGGAATGACACGGTCTTGGATGTCGTTCTCGTTCCCGTAAACGTTCGAGAACCTCAACGTGCAAGCTTTCAGGTCCTTGGTCCGGGCATGTTCTTCAAGCAGTTTTTCAGAACCCAGTTTTGTGCGCCCGTAGGTGTTAATTGGAGCCTTGGGGTCGGATTCCTTTACGGGAAGGTTCGCGGGTTCTCCGTATACCTCCCGACTGCTCCCGTAAATGAACCAGGGTCTGCCTCCCGATTCTCTGATGGCCTCGAGAAGTATCCTAGTTCCGTTAAGGTTCGTATCTATGCAGATCTCCGGTGATTCCTCCCCGATAACGACCCTGGAAACGGCGGCAAGATGAACGATGCCCTCGACATCATGTTCCCGAAGGATATCATTCAATAACCTCTTGTCCCTTATGTCACCGTTGTAATAGTCGATACGTTCGAGCACCTCGGGAGAATTCTTCGGATCCTCACGATTGTCCAGAACGATTGCATGATAGCCCTTATGGAGAAGGTGCTCTGTAAGGCTCGACCCTATAAAGCCTGCTCCCCCCGTGACCATCACACTTGGCATCCGATCAACATCCAGGTCGACCATGTGGCTGACCAATAGCATCAGGCGCATTATTGTTCTTGAATAATAAATGTACCCTGATGCAGGATTTGGAAAGGGCCTCCTCCCGTCCTCCAGATCGCAGGTCGGCTCCACCGACCTCAAACCTTAAGATACTGATAACTACCTTCTGTAGACGGTGTCAAGCCCCCATTATTTTTTTTCAAGCTCAGAGTTCCAATACTTCATCGTGGTCCATATCTGCCCTGTAGCCATTCCTCATCTCGATGGCCTCGAACCTCTCGTTCCCCTTCACATACCCGGGTATCATATCGATGAACTCTTCCATGAACTCGACCGCGGCGGTCTGGAATTCGAGAAGAGGGTCCACATCGTAATTGAAGCCGAAGATGGACTCTTGGAAGATCTTGCTCTTGGATACCGATCGAAACAGCTTCAACCATCCATCCCTTATCTCCATGTCGAAATTTCCCTTCCTCTTCCAGAACTCCATCATCCTGGGATGGAAGAGGTCGTATGCCACTTTCTTGCTGGAGGCCATTACATAGAACTCATCATTGAAATCCGGGTCCTCGAACTGGATATCCTTTACCAGGATACCAAGGTCGAGAAAACTCTCCTTACGCAGCGTGATCCAACCCTTGAAATTCTGAAGAAATGTCATTGCCACAAGGTATTCCAGTCCGGGCTGCTGGTTCTTGTTATTACTGGAGCCCTCGGATCTCCAGAGCCAGGTCCATACCTCCCTGCCCCAGATGTCCTGCTTGGTTCCGAATACGGGAAATCTGGAGAAGGAGTCCTTCCTGCTGCATCTGTCCAGCAGCTCCTTGAACATCGGAGAACCTTCCTTCAAGGGCTCCAGACCCTGCTCGGATGTTCTGGCCTTGAACTCCTCCCACATCTGGTCGTATCCCCTAACCATGTTCTTCATCTGAAAATATGTCAAGATGCCAACGGCGAGAAGAGGCAGTATGAAGGGGCCGAATATCAGGAGCAGATAACAAACAGCACCTCCAGGACCTCCCATAAGTGAAGGGAATATGAGAAAGAATGATACTATCGAAGTTATGATGAGGGTCATTTTCAATCGATGGATATGCTTTCGCTTCCTCTCCATCCTTTCATCAAGGGAATAGGTCCTTTTCATTGGGAGGCGACCCCCGCTCCGTTCACAGGTCCAGCTCGGGCGGCTCCTGCATCCTTTGGGCGACTTCCTTCGATCCGACCTCGAAGAAATCATACCCGGTGAAGTCGTGGACCCTGGAAACTATGTTCGAGGGGAACGTATCGAGCAGGTTCTCAAGCTCCCTCACGTTCGCATTGTACAATCTCAGGGATGCCTGGATCCGGTCCTCGGTTTCCGAGAGCTCCCTCTGGAGCTCAAGATAGTTCCTGCTTGCCTTGAGGTCGGGATAGTTCTCGAGACGGACCATGAGCCTGTGAAGGGTGTTCTCGAACGCTTGTTCGGGCCCCTGCTGGTCGGAGGGCTTGCCCGTCGCTTTCAGGCAATCCTCCCTTAGCCTGGTCAGTTCGTTCAGGAGGTCCCGCTCGTGTTTTGCATATGCCTTTACCGTCTTCACGATGTTCGGTATCAGATCATATCTCCTCTTCAGTTCGGTCTGGATGTCGGACCATGATTCCTGGCACCCGTTCCTTGCCCTCGCGAGCCTGTTGTAAAGGACGATCCATACAAGTATCACCATTACCAAAATGAACAACACTCCACAGATAGCGATCACGACTGCAGCCATTTCATCTCCGTCCCAGATTACCGAAGGAGTTGATGGGATTTAATCCTTTACAAAATCGATATTACGATGAATATTTCAGGATATTCTTGGACCGAGCAGATGCCGGTCCTCTGATCAAATGAATTCATCCGGAACATCTTTTTTTTCGATATCGATGACGATGATCTCCGAGGGAGCCCCCACTCTCATCGGGGGGCCCCATGAACCTGTTCCGATGCAGACATACATGTAGGAATCCCCCGCCCTGTTCAGCCCTCTGTCACCGTCCCTGTAGACCCTCCTCGTTATCAGGCCGCCGGGCCACATCTGTCCGGAATGTGTATGTCCCGAGAGCATCAATCCCACCCCCATCTCAGCTGACCTCCTGAAATGAAGGGGTTGATGGTTCACCAGCACGACAGGCGACCCCGGAGGCATGCTGGAGACGAGTTCATCTATCTTTTTCATGTAAGCCTCCATGCTCTCGAACGAGGAAGGGTCGTCCACTCCCAGGACCCATATACCCGTTCCTCTGTCGAGGACGGACCTGTTATCAAGCAGCGTGAAGCCGAGATCGGCGAGGAACCTCTTCGAGGCTTCGAACCCGTGGTAGTACTCGTGGTTGCCCACCACTGTATAGGAAGGAGCGAGAGATGCGATCTCCCGCAGGAGCGGGACCGCATACCCGAGATATCTCGGGTTCGTGTCTAATATGTCCCCGGCGGAAACAATGATGTCCGGTCTCTCCCTCCTTAAGACCTTTTTGATCCTTCTCAGCCTGTGCTTTCCGACGAGAAGCCCCACGTGGACATCGGATATCAGGACGATCCTGAACTTCTTCCCGCTGTAGTTCTTGAGAGGGACCCGCACCCTCTTCGTTAATAGGAACCTGCCCTCGACGAGCCCCCATAGAACAGGGACGACAACCCCCCCGATGATGAAAACTCTCAGTACCCAGAGGAACCACTCGGTGCTCCTCACGAGCCCCATCGCGGCTCCGGCCCCAAGTAAGATCCCAACCAGCACGGCGATCATGAACATGTAGAAAAAGGCTCCCATCATGATGGAGGATATCAGGTAGAACGGCCTCAGCCACCTTCTGTGATGCATGAAGGAAATGACCTCGGTCCCGAGGACATAGATCGAAAATGCGATCATCACGGCGAAGTACTGCCAGTGTATCCCCGTGTCCGGTGAAAGGACCAGAGAATAAACTGCGGCTATCCCCGCGGATGCTGCAAGTATGATGCCAGATACTATGGAAATGAAGATGAGCGCCTCACGTCTGGACCGCTCCCTCCCGGCGGATCCCGTCTTGACCTCATCGCCATTGTCCTTCATTGTCGGTCCGTGTAATGTCATCTTGATATTTGCCAGTTACACCGAAAAAATATCACAGGCGCAGTGCCTTCTTACCGCTGGACAGGAGCACGACCCTTGACGGAGGAGCGCTGCCCGCCATCTCGTAACCTGTAAGGTCGGACATCCTTGCAGCGAACGCCCGGATGTCATCGAATGAGGGCATGTTGTCCATGGAGAGCCTCTCCCGAGAATATCCGACGAAGACGTATCCCTTGGGTTCGATGAAATCGACCTCCCCTCGGAGGTCCATAGCGGCATACTCCTCTTCATATCCCAGATTGTACCCCTTTACGAGCGTGTGTCTGCCTACGATCCTGGTGTCCAGGGATGGCAGGAGGTCAACGGTCTCCATGAGCTTCTGCCATCCGGTAGATGTCTTTGGGAGGCAGAGCTTTCGGTAGATATCCTCGTTGGGGGCATCGAGCGAGATATACAGCTGGGTGGGGAGGGGATTGAGGTCCCGAAGAACGTGCGGAAGCGTTCCGTTGGTCACGAGGAACGTGGTGAATCCCCTGTTCCTATATTCCGCTATGAGCTCCCCCAGATAGGGATACATCGTGGGCTCCCCTGTCAGGGAGATGGCCACCTGGTTCGGTTCCCTGGCCTCGTCCCACATGGCCGGATCGCACCTTGGGTCCCCCTTGAAACCCGAGACCAGCCTTTTCTGGGCCTCGATGCTTCCCTCCACAATTGTCTTTGGATCATCCCACTGGTCAATGACATCATCGGAGCCCTGATAGCGCCAGCAGTATAGACACCTGTGGTTGCAGGCATTCGCGACGGGGGTCATCTGAAGACATCTGTGGCTGTCTATTCCGAAGAATTCCTGCTTGTAGCATACCCTTCTGTTTATGATGGATTCCCGTAGCCAGTGGCAGGTCTTCACCGCGGAGTGGTCACCCACTATTGCATATCCCTGCTTCTCGAACATCGCCCTGAGGCGTTCATCCATGAGCGGTCAAGTGATTGTTGTCTAATAAGTTTCACTCCCTTCTCCGCAATATTTATAGCTTAACTGATAGATGATTTGTTGTAATGAGAACGAAGGGCAAGGTACTGATATTATCAATTTCTGTTCTGGTGGTCATATTATTGATATTGCTGCCTTCGCTTTATCTTGTCTTCAGATACAGCAAACCGGAGACCACTGTCCGATCCCTGCATCTTATCGATATCGATCAAGGATCAAGGACGTTCCGGCTCGGTTTGACCCTTCAGGTCTACAATCCCAACAACCTGAAGTTGAGGGTGTACCGCATAGAGGGAGACATTTTCATAGATGATGAGGAACTATCGCCACTATACAATCTGACAGGTGCATCGGTACCTCCAAAAGGAAGCTCCGAGATAGAGCTCGTAATGATAGTGGACGACTCGTCGATGAAGGTCTTGACCGGAGACGAACTTCGTATCAAGGGCCGGTCATACGGGAAGTATCTCTGGACCGAGGGGAGCAGCGAGTTCGAAGAGGTGATGGACCTTCCGGGTTCCGGAAATGGTGTAGAGAACCTCCCGCCGGTCTCCGTGATCGAGGCACCCCTGACAGGTGTCGTATTCGAGGAGGTGGAGTTCGACGGAAGCCTGTCAACGGACCCGGACGGCTATATTACAGTCCATCATTGGGACCTGGGCGACGGGACAACGGAGGAAGGTGAGTTCGTCACCCATCGATATGAGATGCCCGGCCTGTACTTGGTGAGATTGACGACAACGGATGATGATGGATCTCAGGATACGGCGAGGCATGAGATAACCATAAGGGTTCGGCCGTGAGTTCAGAACAGACCGATGGCCTTGCCATCCCCGGTCACGTCCATCCTGAAAGCCGCCGGCTCCCTGGGTAGCCCCGGCATAGTGTTGATATTACCCGTGAGAGGTATTATGAACCCCGCACCTGCAGAGAGCCTGATATCCGAGATGGTTATCTTGAACTTCGTGGGAGCCCCGAGAAGCTTTGGGTCGTCCGAAAGGGAGTACTGGGTCTTTGCCATGCAGACAGGCAGATCGCCGTAGCCCATCTCTTCGTACTTCTCCAATTTCTTGGTGGCATCCACCGAGAACACTACCTTGTTGGCCCCGTAGACGTTGTGGCAGATGTACTTGATCTTCTCTTTCAGGGTGAGGGTGTCAGGATACAGCGTGTTGAAACACTTTTT
>JBLIRF010000015.1:0-17592 GCA_049472175.1 Thermoplasmatota archaeon | reverse complement strand
TCTAAAGGCAAGAGGAAAGACATCGGTGTATGGCCTCTGATCGCATTGATGGCTTTATCCTCGGCTGTCGCTGGCTGTGTTGGGGTAACAATAGATGGGAGCGATCGTCTTCGAAGTTATGGATAGCAGTTCAAAATAATGTTAAAGACCCATTGTCAGTTCTGTCGAAAGGGCGATAAAAGGCAGCATATACGTCTATTTATGTTTAAAAATAGAATGATGATACGAAATTGCATAAATAATCGGTGGTTTTAACAGACATAGATGGAGGAGATCAAGTGACGGCCGACCCGGACCTTGTCATAGAACTGAACAAGCTTACCAAATATTACGGGAGGTCCAGAGGCATCATCGATGTGGACCTTTCCGTGAAACGGGGTGAGGTCTTCGGCTTCCTTGGTCCCAACGGGGCTGGGAAGAGCACGGCCATCCGTACGATCCTGGATCTCATAAGACCTACCTCTGGCTGGGCAAGAGTGAACGGGATGGACCCGACCAAGGAGGGGGCGAAGGTCAGGAGGTCCGTGGGTTATCTTCCCTCGGATTTTGGAACATACAAGTCCATGACCGCAAAAGCCTACCTGCACACCCTTCTTGAGATGATGGACTACAAAGGGCCAGATAGGATTTATGAGCTTGCAGGTCGGCTGGACCTGGACCTGAAACGGAGGATCAAGGATTTCTCCCGCGGCAACCGACAGAAGATCGGTGTGATCTCGGCCTTCATGCACAACCCGAAGCTTGTGATCCTTGACGAGCCCACTACCGGTCTCGACCCACTCATGCAGCAGGAATTCTACAGGATCGTACTGGAAGAGAAGGGCAAGGGGAATACGGTCTTCCTGTCCTCCCATATCCTGACGGAGGTGGAAGCGATCTGTGACAGGGTAGGCATCATCAGGGAAGGACGTCTGATAATAGTGGAGAATATGTCCACCTTCAAGAGGAAGACCGGAAAGGTCCTGAATGTGGAGTTCGACAGGAAGGTGGATCCGGATATCTTCATGAGGCTCGAGGGAGTCTCGCATATCAGATGCGGGGAAGGCAACGTTCTCATAATGACGGTATCCTCTCACATCGATGATGTGATAAAGGAGCTTGCCAGGCATTTGGTCATCGACCTAACATACGATGAGGTGTCCCTGGAGGACCTCTTCCTGAAGTATTATGGCAGGGAGAACGCAAGCATGAAAAGGAACGGAGCGAAGGTGGTGGTGCAATGAAGCTACCTCTCTTCAGGGCCGCCTTCAAGGACCAGCAGACCTCGATGTGGGTCTATGTGGGGGTCATGCTTTTCTACGGTCTTCTGATAATGGTCGCGTTCCTGTCGGTCGAGGATATGCTCAGTGACCCTTTCTCAAGCGTGGAGGGCGTCACCCTGACGAAGATAGGCACGAATGATGGTAATGATGTGTTCAACCTCAAGTGGGAGACAAAGGCAGGGACGGCAGCCCATGTGGCATTCGGCTTTGACCTGGACGAGAGCATTGACTGGACCAATTTCACGCTCGAGGACATCGGTGATTTCAATATGAGCCAGGTCGAGGAGTTGTTCGCAGATAATTTTGGAAACATATCATTAGGGGAGTATCTGAGGGAAAACCCCTCGCTTATGGACTTCTTCGAGAACTATAAAGATGGCGATGACGGGGACATGGACTATCCGGCCCCCATACCGTTCCCGGATATGGACTCCGGTATCGAACTCGTGTATTTCGGGGAAGGTACCTACATGAACTTCACGAACAGCGGTACATCCGTGTTCTTCGTGGTTGGTCTCATCCCCAACGACTGGAACCTGTCGAACATCACTTTCCTCGGACCGGTGTCGGCCATGGACCTCGAGCAGATATCGGATTTCGACGAATATCTCGAGGACAATCCGATGATGAAGGCCTTTTTCGGAGAACAGATGATCTCCTTCACGGAGATCGAGGGCTTCATATCCCTCGAATATTTCTCGATGTGGCCCCTCATGCTCCTGATCTTCCTTGCCATCAAGACCGGTGGAACAGTATCGAAACATGTTGACGATCAATCCATCGACATCCTTCTGGCGACAGGTTATTCTCGGTTCAGGTTCCTCAATGAGAAGATGCTCGTGGTGATGATGAACCTTCTGCTAGTGGTTTTAGCTGCCTGGGTCGGGGTGGTCTTGGGAGTGTTCATGATAGGGAAGCCAGTTCCCGTTGAAGGGATCACGATCGCCTTCCTTGGTTCTGTACCCTTGGCTTTTGGTATGATCGGCCTCTCGCTCCTTCTCTCAGTACTCATCGATGAGAACTCCAAGACAACAGGCGCCATTATGGGCCTAACGATCTTCATGTTCATGATCCAGATAGTCTCGAACATCGCTGGATGGCAGGACGGCCTCGGATACATTTCCCTGTTCACCTATTATGACATGAGCCAGCTGATGATCGACAGGGTATTCGACCTGGTCAATGTCATTGTCCCTTCCGTCATTGGGATCATTTCCATAGTTGCATCCTATGTGATCTTTCAGAAAAAGGAGATCCACGCATAGGTCAGAGTATCCGCTCTTCCTGGAATGGACCCACGAGCTGGATATCGATATCCGTATGTCGGTATTCGATCCAGTCCCTCGAAAGCACCCCGTGATGGAACCCCCTCAACCTGAGGTTTTTATGGTTGTCCCGCTCTCTGAATTCGAGGATACCGTCCATCAGATATTCGATGGAGTTCTCTATGCTCTCTGGGTGGACCCCGGCTGCCATATCGAGGAAGTTCGTGAAACGATAGGATTTGGAGCGGGCTATCAGTACCTGAAGGAATTTCATAAGATCATTGAAGTCGGTCTGCGAAATAAGTGGGGAGAGGGAATTGATAAGCAGGACGCCTCCGTGGAAATCCTGTACCAATTCCTCCGTGAGGGAAACCAGATCCGTCTGGAACCTCTTGAAGTCTTCGCGGTCCTCGATATTGAAGATCCGGTGCCCCTCCTTTAATACCCTGCCATCCATGTGTTTGGAAAAGAGGTCGTACATCCTCACCAGGCCTTCCTGATTGTACCTCCTGAAATCGGGGACCTGCCTGATGATCCCGTACATGACCTCTTTCATGGCCCGGTTCGATGAAACGTATATCACGGGGATCCCTTTGGAAAGGCTGTAGGCCATCACTTTATCGAAGACCACTTCCTTCCCGCTGAAAGCGGGTCCCTTGACCAGGACCTGGGAACCCGAGGGGACGCCTCCGTTAAGGATCTGGTCGAGCCTGGGGATGAGCGACTTGATGAGATCAATGTTCCTGGCATCTCCTTTTTTCACCGGTTTCTTGCCAGATGGTTGATGGTGAAGCTTCTGGAGGTAGAACTGAGCCTCCTTGTTCTTGGGGGATTGGGTAATGACGATCGTGTACAGCTCGGTGGCCGCATTCCTGTCGCCACCCTTGAGGGCCGACCTTGCCTGGTCAAGAAGTCTCCTGATACCGGGTGTCTCCAGCTTATCCAAAGATACGTTTTCCCCGCAGGACGGACAGGTCCCACTGTCCAGTTCCGGGGAAAAATGTATGATCGCTCCGCATCGAGGGCATTTCTTCTTGGAGGAACTGTCGAAGCCCTCCTTTTTTTTCAGGTCGAACGATTCCCCCAGCGGTCTTTTGCTATCCCGGACATAGGAGGTGAACGAAATGATGTTCCTGGTATCCGATGCGGGTAGCTCCGGTGCAGGCTGGAGTTTGGCGTTCCGAGGTGATACCATTTTGCCCTGGTCGAGATCAGGTATACCGGTCTCCGGGACCGGTTGGTTTCTGTCGTTAGAACCCTTAAAAGTGTCCTCGATCACGGGAGCCATCTCAGCACGCATGTCCAGATCATTTTCGTCTTCCTCCAGATCCTCCTCATCATCCAGCAGCTCTGTCAATCCTTCAGGTTCGGGAAGATCGCCTTCAAGAGGAGCATCCGGATCCATATCGATGTCCACATGGGGCGGCTTTGCCTCAGAAATGATCCTGTCGAATGTGCCGTCATCGACATTGAACCTTTCCTTGAGGGCTCTGAGCAATGACATCTCATCATCGGAGATGATGCCATCTTTCCATGCATGATGTATCATATCTATAAGGATAGAATTCGTATTCCCTTCTTCCTCAACTGTTCCTATTTTCCCTGTTTCTTCCTTCAAAATTTCTTTTTCCGCAGTTTCAACTGCTTCTTTTTTCTCCGCTTCTTCCTTGAGGATCTCTTCCTTCAAAGTTTCTTTTTCCGCGGTTATAACAGTTCCTTTTTTCCTTTTTTCTTTTTTCTTTTTATCTTTCCCCGAGGTTTCGGATATAGGATGAAGAACAAGGTCGTCCCTTTTCAAAGCCTCCATGACAAGGTCCCTATCCCCGGCATCATCAGGTACGGCAGGGATGTTCTGTTCCTTTATTTCTTCCACCTTCTTCTCGTCTTCCTCCTTGATAGAGGCCTTCTCAACAGTGGCATCCTTCTTGCGCCTGTTGGTTCTCGAGCGCTGGCCTTTATTCGACCGTCCACTAGTTTTTTTCCTACCCAATCTCATCCATCCAGAACTTGCGAGTTTGACAAAGGCGGAAGATTTTACAGTGGAATGGTCGATTATATCAATTAAGTTTTTCCTAAAAAGAATTCGCGGATGTTACCAATCCCGCTCTTTGATTCTTTGAGGTCGGGAATGCTCTCTTTGAAGTGAACTGCCCTTTTATCCAAGATGAATGCGAAACCCCGTTCGGTCTCTGATCTGATCATCCTGCCGATGGCCTGAAGAAGCCTCCGTGAAGCAGGTGCATGCACTGTGTATTCCCAACCCTTTCCGAACTTCATGTCGTAGTAGGAGGCGAGCGCTCGCTGCCTAGCGTTCGGCTTGGGGTAGGGAATTCCAACGATGATGACCATTTCCAGGCTTTCACCGGGGAAGTCCATACCTTCCGAGAGCCGGCCTCCAAGCACCGATACAAGAACCCCGCTTCTGCTTGATTTGAACCTTTCGGCAAGATCCATGATATCTGATTGATGGGATCCTCTCTCCTCTATGTAGATCGGCCTTTCCATCATTATGTCAGGGGGTAGCATTTTCCCATCCTCCAGCTCCAGATTTCCGAGGATGGACCCAAGCAGGTCGAAGGAGGGAAAGAAAATCGCGGTATTCCTGTCTGGGACCGCACTAAGTATACTCAGGAGCCTTTCCCTGTATCTTGACCTCAAGTCCGGCTTCTTCATCATGGTCTCGTAATTGGTGGAGAGGTCGTTGATGTACATCACTTTCCTGTTTTCGGCGGGGAATGGAGGTGGAAGCTTAACAAGGGGGGTGTCAGAAGGAAGGTCGATGGTGTCCCGGTATTCATCCAGAGGACTCAGGGTGCCGGAGAGATGTACAGAAGTGTAGGCCTCTTTCAGTGCACCCGTGATAACGCTGGGGTCCATCGCGAACGCCTCCAGCATGAGCTCCCCCTCCCTTTTCCCCTTCACTATCAAGGGGGTGTATTTTTCGAAATCAAGCTCGTTCCAGAGAAGGTAGAACCTTGCAACGGAATGGATGTAGGATCGCGGGAGCTTCCCTTCCGCCTTCCTCCTGTCCTGGATCGCCATACCATGCTGGAGCATTTCCGAGGCCATGGAGGACACATTGTTGGAATTGGTCCGGAAAAGGACCATCATCGTTTCCGTCAAAGAGGAATGGGGAACGAGCCCGTCCTCATCGATCAGGAACTCCAGGGCGATCTCTTCCATGGCATCCGAGATGGTCTGTATGAAACCACTGATGGTCCTTCCCCCGCCAATATCGTGGTCCCCGTTCTTTTCAACCTCGAGCTGGGCAAGCTTCAGAATGCCCGTGGAGAGGGTGATCGACCCGAGATCTCGTGCAAATGAGGCCAGGTTATGGGCCTCATCAACTATCACAATGATCTCCTCGAGTGTGCAGCCCATCCACTCGAGCAGCCTTCTTCTGATGAAAGGGGAGAGAAAGAAGATGTAAGGAGCCGTTACAAGTACAGCCTCGGAGATCATCAGCTTGGTGACCTCGTAAGGGCATATATCCAATTCCAGGCTCCTGGCTATGAGCTCTTCGGCTGTGGGAGAACTTGCCCTTGCCCATCTTCGGACCTCAAGACCGTCATCAAGGAGGAACGCGGAATAATATTTGCATTCCTTTCCACCTCCCGGTTTTCCAAGGAGAGCATTGTTGGTGTTCCTCTTGCGTTCCGAGCACATCTTTGAAAGCTCTTCGGGGTTTCCAGTTATGAATTCGGGATCTTCCGAAGTGAGAGGACACATATTGTTCCTCCCTTGAAGTGCGGCGCATATGCCGTTGGCCGGCCCCCCCTCCCATGGTGAATCCGGGCCCCATTCCGTTTCTTGCTGTGGTTCAGGGCTCCTTGCTGTTTGGGGCCCCTTCCCGATGATCTCCTTGTTCAGCTCTTCAAGTACCTGTTCGACCACATCACTAGCCGGATGGGTACAACTTACCACTCTAGGGCTGGCCGGTGATTTTTCGATCCTCATCTTTCGGAACTCCTCCACGACCTGTTTCTGCTGGGAGTTCGTCCGTGTAAGGTACAATACCCTTTTTCGATGGTCATAGGCTGCAGCCAGGCAGGGAGCAAGGGCTGAAACGGTCTTTCCGGAGCCCGTCCCTGCCTCAATAACAACATGCCCTCTTTCGGAAACCGCCCTTTTTATATTCTCGATCATATCAAGTTGGATCGGGCGGGGTTCGTAAGGAAATAACTCCATCGGGTCCATCGGTTTCCGCTTTCCATTGATCATTTGGGTTTAAAGGAAGGAGGAGGAGAGGGTTCGCCGAAAGAGAAATTAGTCCAATCCCTTTTATCATATGAGATAATAACGGTTGACAGGAGGTGGGCCTGTGAGAATGATGGTAAAATGCGGGGATGAGAACTGCGCAACAGAATTCTATGTTGACAGCAAGGAGCCGGTCTGGGTATGCACCAAATGCGGGAGGGAGATAGCAAACCGCAACTACCCTTTCTTGACAGCCAAACTGATGCAGGCAAAGATCGATGGTGATCATGCGAACTGGAAGGAGATGTATTCCGAGCTTCTCAGGTCCGCAAGGATCGAGATTTCCTCAAGAGGTGTAAGGACAGAGGAAGTTGCATTCCTTGAAGAAGCAGCATCGGAACTCGAAGGCCAGCAGTCGCTTTCCAATAAGGAATGGCGCGAAAAACACGATATGTTGCTTCAACGAGCAAGGGCATTCATCTTATCGATCGAGGTGGCGGGATAGACTTTTTCCCCATGGGCATCATTCGCCTTCGATCCTCTCTTCCTCTTCTGGTGTAATGAAACTTGAGCCTGTCCTTCCACCCCCCTTGGAGAGGACCTCCGGTTGTGCAATATTCCCACTCATTTCGACCCTTTCTTCCGAATAATGGATATATTCCTGGATCTCCTTTTCGTACTCGTCCAGTTCCTCGTTGATAAGGGTCATCTTCTGGTTGGGTGTCTCTTCGATCTTCCCGATCCCGAGTAACCTCTTCAGACCTTCCAATACCATGATAGAAACCCCACAATGGTGGTTTGAGTATGGTTCGGGTGACTATATCAACTTTTTGAGATTATCGATAATTGAATCCCAAGATCGGTATCATGTCACTATTGCGTCCAGCCTGTCTTCCTCGACAGCTCTACGTACCTCCATTGCCAGTCTTCTACCCGTCGAGACCCTTCTTCTCCAAAGGGAATTGCCGTAAGGATGGCCTACCCACATATGTACGTTGGTCCCCCCCCCGATCCTCGGTGCAACATCGTATATGAAGAAATCAAGGTCCTTGTCGACGCATGTCTGAAGACAGAACGGGCCGATGATACCCGGATCGTAATGCTCCCTTGAAGCCTCAATATATTTTTCAGCCATGGCGAAAACCTTCTCCAGTAGCGACTCCCTGAGTGTGGCGCTGTTGTGACCGCACACAGTGTATTCGGGGAGAACCTGGTCCTCTCCGAGGGTCATCTGTTGTGGGGCTGGCAGTCGTACATGTCCGTCGAGCGACGTCTCGAACCTCCAATCCACCCCGAGTAGCTCCAGGGGGGACATCTCTTCCTCCAGGGGAGAGTAGAAGAAGTCGAAGTTGAAGACAGGTCCGATCACGTATCGTTCTATTCTCGCTGTCTCAAGGGTCTCCCTGTCGATTATCCCCCCGGCGATCAGCTTCTCAGACTTCTGACTGTATTCCTCGAACGATGAGCAGGTGAAGAAACCCCTTTCGAGCTTCTTCTGTTTGTGATGCAGCTTCACGATGGCAAGCTCGTCAATTTTTTGAGGGTCCTCGATCCTCTCCGGGAACGGCAGGCCGGCCTTCTCGAGAAGCCAGTAGTAGCTCTGCCGCTCCTCCCTTTCCTCGGATCTAAGCATGTTCCTGGACCCCACCATTGGCACCATGAAGTTCTCCTCGATCTCACCCATATTCACATAGGATGTGAACGATCGGTTGGGAACCCACAGGACATTGTTATCCCTGAGCCATTTCTGCCATCTTTCCTCCATGACCTCCCTGTAGCGGTCCACGATGATAGGTTCATCTATGATGCCTCTGACCATCTTACCGTCCGCGCCCCTCTTTGCCTTGAAATAATGAGCATATGTCCTCTCCCGCCCTTTCTGGCAGAAGGCAACTGTCCTGAACCCTTCCTCGACCGCTCCGTCGCATGTATCCAGTGCCGAATGGGAAGCAACCACCCCGAGCATGACATTTGCAGTGTCATAATCAACGACGATGTCCTGAACCGCTTTCCTGTCCATCATGGGATATCACCGATGGGAGGAAAAGGCGGTATCCGTTATGAAATATTCTATTGACACGGCCGAAGGGAATGGAATATGAATATGTACAATAATTTACTTATATACTGCCTGGCGGTCAATTCATAAACGATCTGACCAATAACCCTCACAGCAGCAGGTAAATAAATCATGATCCGGGGCAGGACGATGCAGTTCTCCGCAGTATTCAGGGCAGCCGTGGTTCTCATTGTCATGCTGGTTGCCATATCCAACATCGTGGACCTGATCGGTAAACCGCACAACTACAGCTTGGACCAAGACAATATCGACGGCGATGCGATACCTGGCATAGATACGGACGGCGACTCCCTCAAGGACATTCACGAGGATATCGATCTTGACGGTGTGGTATCGGGAGGAGAGAGGTCCCCAACCGATCCATACGACCCCGATACGGACGGTGACGGCATCCTTGATGGAGATGAGTTCGAGATGCTGTCGGAGAGGGCATTCAATTCATCATCTGCACCGAACTGGGTAGTGAAGTTCTTCAAGAGCCAGGTATACTTCCAGACGGCCATGGGTCTTCTAGGTATATTCGGTGATATCGACCATGATGGATGGGCCAACATCCTGGACCCCGATTCCGATGGAGATGGTATCTTGGACGGGGAGGAGCTCGATCTGGGTCTCGATCCGCTGGATCCGGATACCGACGGGGACACTATACCCGATCCCGAGGACCTCCACAACGGATTTTCGGTGGATGAGGATGGCGACGGGATGGACGATCAATGGGAGGTCTGGTATGATGTTACGGGACCGGAGGACGATATCGACGGGGACGGTATGGCAAACTTCTACGAGTTCGTCAGGGGTTCGGACCCGACAAGACGGGATGCTTCTCCCGGTCATTTCGGTACTTTTAGTATAAACGACCTCATGGAACAAACCGACCCTTTCTCCCTTGTAATGACCACAACGGGTGGGGAGCCATCATACCACCGGGTCGCTACGTTCTCCACCTATACGGGGTCGGGATGGGAACGGGACACCCTCTCCGGAACCCCTTACGTTCTTGAAGATGAAAATACCACGGATGTCAGATACGACCTTGCAGGATACTGGTGGGGTGATATTGCGATCACATCCTGGCCATCCTCGGTGGTCACGGACCATACTTATCCCACTTTTCCAGGCTCGGAGCCAGATGTGGATCTTCGGAAGACTGACCCCTATATGAACACACCCGTTCTGAGCTACACGGAAAGAGTATCATATCCCTCCTTTACGGTCGAGGAGCTTTCGATTGCGAACAGGACAGCCTCCATTCCCACACAGTATCTGCAGGTTCCAGCCAAGGTTCCAAAAGAGGTCTGGGACATCGCGGAGTCCTTTACGGAGCAGAGTGGGTCCCAGAGCCCGTTCATTCTTGCGGATCACATGGCCAGGATGATCTTCGAGAGATGTCAGTACTCGATAGAATCGAATTTCATGGATCCTTCCATGGACCCGGTCTACGAATTCCTGTTCCTTACAAAAAAAGGCAGCGCACTGGATTATTCGTCAGCCTTTACCATAATGATGAGGATGTCGGGTGTACCCTCGAGGTTGGTGATGGGGTATGCCCTCGGGTCCGTCTCGGGGAATTCCAAGATCTTCAAGGAAGGGCATCTTCACTCCTGGAGCGAGATCTATATCGAGGGTTTCGGATGGGTCCCATTCGAGGTGACCGAACACAGCCTCGAACCGCTCGGAGGGACAGGTGTCAGAGCGAACGGCAAGGACCTTTCGGTTTTCGGACCTTACGGTGGTGACGGAGGGGGAACCCTTGTGGGACGTGAGGGAGGCGAGCTCGATCCCGACAAGGATGAGGATAACGATGGTCTTTCCAATTCCCAGGAGATCTTCCGGGGAACGGACCCTATGAACCCCGACACCGACGGGGACGATCTGATCGATGGTTGGGAGGTCGATCTCTGGGGAACCGACCCCCTGGACCCTGATACTGATGATGACACTCTTTACGACGGTGACGAGGTTAACGTTTACGGGACCGATCCAACCGAATGGGATACGGACGGAGGAAAGGTATCGGACGGAGCCGAGGTCTATTCGATGCCTCCTCTCGACCCTCTCGATCCCCTTGATGACTATCAATTTTCTGATATCGATCGTGATGGACTCCTCAACGATCAGGAGGAGGCCTTCGGCACCAACCCTCTGGATCCGGATACGGACCGTGACGGCCTTACCGACGGCGCGGAGGTACAGTCCTATCGGACGAACCCTCTGAACCCTGACACTGACGCTGACGGGCTCGATGATATGACAGAGGTCCTAGGTCTCTTGAATTGGGCATTCTCCGATCCCTCGAGCAACGATACGGACGGGGACGGTCTCGATGACTTTTTGGAGATCGAGATCGGTACAGACCCGGGTATCTTCGATACGGACAATGACGGACGCGGGGACGGGGATGAGTTGTATACGGTCCCGTATACGGACCCCTTGAACCCGGACACGGATAACGACGGGCTTCTCGATGGCAGGGAGTTGCAGCTATTGACATCACCGATCCTTCCGGATACCGATGGGGACCTCCGGCAGGATGGTTTCGAGTTCTGGTCGGGAACGGACCCGAACAACGCCGATCCCCCGCTCGCACGGATGGACAAGGACAATGATGGATTGGCCGACAGCTTCGAGCTGAACATCGGGACATCAATATCCCAAAACGACACGGATGGCGACGGCCTGTCGGACGGTTTCGAGTTCGTCCTTGGATCATCACCGCTCAAGAATGATTCTGATGGAGATGGTGTGGATGACCGGGTCGAACTTTTCGTGAGATTCACATCACTGATGCATAATGATACTGATGGGGACGGACTAAAGGACGGTTTCGAGATAGGGGTCGGGACCTCTCCAAAGCTTCAGGACACGGACCGCGACGGTCTGACCGACATGAAGGAGATGGTCCTCGGGACCGACCCCCTTGACCCGGACACGGACGGAGGTGGAATAAGGGACCTTCTTGAGGTTTCATTTCAGAAGGACCCTATGGACCCATTTGACGACAGACCTTTCCCCGAAGACGAGGATGGTGACGGCCTGCCGGACCTACTTGAATTGAGCATAGGGACCTCTGTTTCCGAATGGGATACCGACCTGGATGGCCTGTCGGATGGGATGGAGTTCTTCACATTGGGTACGGACCCCCTCGAGACCGATACGGACGGCGACGGCCTCCAGGATGGTGAAGAGGTAAAACGATTCCAAACGGACCCCCTTGACCCGGACACGGATGCCGACGGTCTTGAAGACGGTAGGGAAGCGAAGAACAGGAGGTCCTCTCCTCTGGTCCCCGATACGGACGGCGACGGTTTGCTGGACGGGATGGAGGAAGAGATCGGTACAGGGCCTCGAAATCCGGATACGGATGGCGACGGCCTTACTGATGGTGTAGAGCACTACACTACCCTTACGGATCCCCTGGTTCCGGATACAGATGGCGGCTCGGTGCCAGACGGGACCGAGCTCGAGTTCGGAGGGGACCCATTGGATCCTCTTGATGATCCCCTCTACAAGGATTCGGATTCTGACGGTCTCACCGACAGGGAAGAGGATATCGATGGTGATGGTGTTGTGGACCTTAACGAGACGGACCCTCTTGACCCCGACACGGACGGCGACGGTGTGTGGGATTCGTACGAGTTGAGAGGGGTTCTCGGAACTCCCTCAGACCCGCTGGACCCGGATACGGACGATGATTCCATCTGGGACGGGGAGGAGCTCCTGCCTGGAGAGGATGGCTTCATTTCCGACCCCACACTCAATGACACGGACGGTGACGGTCTTAAAGACCCTACCGAGGTCTTCGGGACCCTTGGTTTCAAGAGCGACCCCTCCTCTTCGGATGGCGATGGTGATTCTCTTTCAGACCCCAAGGAGGTCATGATTTCCGGGACCGATCCCCTTGACGAGGATTCTGACGGCGATGGCCTACCAGATGGTTGGATAGACGGATGGATGGGCAGACAAAGGAACGGGAAGATGGATCCGGGCGAGTTCGAGGACCGGAACCTCAACGGTATGGTGGAGATCGGTCCCTGGAACGAGGGCGACGGACCGGGGGAGACCGATCCAATGAAGTTCGATACCGACGGAGGTGGAGTTGGGGATGGGGACGAGGTCCTTCATATCGACATCCAGGGCAATGAGAACCCTTTCGACCCCCTGGACCCTCTGGATGACGAGTACATTCTGGACACGGACGGCGACGGTCTTACCGATATGGAGGAGAACCAGACATTTGGAACGAACTGGCTGTCCATCGACACAGATTCTGACGGTATGGCTGATGGGTATCTTGATATCATAATGGAGAATGTGGTTTATCCCGGGGAGCTGACGGGACATAACAGCTGGGGGCCCACGGACCCATTGAGGGCCCACAGCGACACTGATGGTCTTGACGATGGTATGGAATACCGCATGGGGACCGATCCGAACGATCCGGATACAGACCAGGACGGTCTTTACGACGGATATGATATAGCCGATCGTTTCGGTGAACTGACCGGGCGGAACAAGTTCGACCCGTTCCACCCTTACGGTCCTACCGACCCACTTGATCCAGATACCGATGGTGATGGACTCTGGGACGGTGAGAATGTGCTCATCGGAGGCAGTTTCTTCTACGGGGAATTCCCGAGAGGGACGGACCCGAACGAACCTGACACGGACGCTGACGGGCTCACGGACCATTTCGAATTCATATCCGAATATGACGATCCGAAGGTCAAGTGGAGCGACAGTCCGTCCGACCACAAGAAGACAAATCCCCTGGACCCTGATACGGACGGAGGCGGGATGGTGGACGGTCTGGAAGTGGAGAAAGGTATGAACCCGCTCGACCCCGACGACGATGACGATCTTCTGGATACTGACGGGGATGCGCTCCTCAACGGTCAGGAGAAGCATGACCCCGCCCTCTCATATCAGAGATCGTCCGTCGACTGGGATGGGGACGGTTTGAACGACAGGAGGCCCAACTGGCAGGACCCGGACACAGACGGCGACGGTCTTACCGATGGTGAAGAGTTTCTGGTCCACGGGACGAACCCCGTTCTGAACGATACGGACGGTGACGGGCTCGAGGACGGGGAGGAAGTCTTAACTTACCATACGGATCCACTGGACCAGGACAGCGATGATGACGGTCTCAGCGATCATACCGAGGTGACCCATGTTTTCTATCTCTGGCAATCCTATGTGGATTGGGACAGCGACGGTACCCTTGACAACAGAACAGATCCGAACAACGCCAATACCGACCTAGATGCAGACGATGACGGTTGGGAGGTCAGGGCGGGAACGAACCCCCTTGATCCCGGGGATCCCGGAAGTGAATATCAACCTGAAAAAGGAACGATAGTGTCCATAGAAACAGCTCCTTCCACTATCTCAAAGACCGCTGACCCGTTCGAGGGTTTTTTCAAGGTTACAGGTCAGGTCCTGAGCGATGAGAACGATGGGCTTCGAAATATCCTGGTATCGATACTTATCGTTCCAAGGGGGACCGACCCAGAAACCGTGCTCAGTATGGAGAGGAACCCTTCTTTCATAACCGGAACGGCATCCACCGACGAGAATGGCAGGTTCGTTGTAGGATGCACTCCGATCGGCTCGATCCCTCATGGGGAAGTGGCGATCCATGCTGTCAGCAGGCGTAAGAGGATGGATGGGAGCCTGTACATGCCTTCCGTTTCGAACGCAGTTGCATCTGAGGTCTATTCTTCATCCAATATAATCATAGCAACAGGACCAGGTCCCTATTCGATCGGATCTACCATCCCGTTCACTGCGAGGTTGGAGGACGCAGGCGGGATGGAGGTGAGTGGATCGACCGTCATCCTCGGGGCTGATTGGGGATATTTTGAACAGCAGACGACGGGACATTTCGGATCATTCTCGGTACCGGTCCGTCTTCCGATGGAGCCGGGCATATTCACCATGAGCATCGAGCATGGAGGGACCGAGTTCATCGGCCCCTCCTCTGCAGAATTGGAGATATCGGTCGTCGATGGGCCTACGATACTTCTCGAGGAGATAGAGGACCGCATGGAGACGAACTCCATCGCGCACATCAACGGTTCGGTTTTCGGATTGGGGCAGGATCCGGGGGGCGATGTCTCGATCTCGATGATTTCCGGGAATGATGCGTCACTTATTTTCTCGAGGACCGCTCCATTGACCGGTACTTCCTTCTCGTTGCCTGTTGAGATCAGTGGTGATGTGTTCAGGACCGGCACCTATATCGTGAATGTGGAATACCTTATCGGGAATTCGAACATAGCTGTGAACGCAAGTCTGTCGTTCACCGTAACGGAACGCTCCTTCATTCTTCTTGGCAAGCAGACCCTGGTGCGGGGCATTGATGAGGAACTGCACCTGAGGCTTATGGGCGGAGACCTTCAGCCGCTAGCCGGAGAGATGATCAGGGTGACATTCACGGGATCTCCCTTGCTGACCATTTACTCTGGGCGGACCAATAGTACGGGATGGGCCACCGTTATCGTACCACTCTCATACGATGTTCCTTTGGGTCCAGTGGATTTTCAGGCCGTTCATGAAACATCCTCGTCCGATACAATAATCGGGGGGACTTTAAGCGGAATTCTCACCGTCACTTCGGAGACACGGTTGGAGATCGAGGAGCAAAGAGGCACCCTGACGCTCGAGGAGAATGTAATAATTAACGGTCGTCTCATGGACGACCTTGGAAGGGGGATAGCGGGAAGTGAAAATATCGAGCTCGTTATCAACGGTGAACTGGTCGGGACCTCCGGGACCGATGGACAGGGTTTCTTCGGGATCACGCATATTATTTCAACGTTCACACCACTGGGTCCTGCTGTTATCACTGTCAGGTTCCTTGACCTTTCGGACGAAAGGGCAGGGCAGTATGAAAGTTCCATAGTCTCCTGGGAGGCCAAGGTCCTCTCCATGGTGAACATACAGGCATCGTCGGTCAATAATGATGGGAACATCTCAATGGAGGTGACACTGAGGGACCAGAACAGGAAACCGGTCCCGGACGCTCAGGTCCGTATCGGGACACAGTTCTTCTCGAGGACCTATATCACCGATGAGAATGGGACGTTGGTAATCGTTCCAGAAGGTATAGGTCAGGGGGACCTGGTCGAGATAGAATTTCCTGGAGACCCGGAGAGATACCTGATACCCACCAGTAAAGAGATCATCATACCCCGCGTGATGAACGACGGTGAAGATGAGGATGCCTTATGGGTTTACGTCTCCTTCATTTCCGGTGCTATAGCTGTCGTGATAGCAGTATCCGTCATTCTCCTGAACAGGTTCAGGACCGGCAAAGGATCCCGGAGGGTGGAGGAGGCAAGATCGGATTCCATCTACAGCTTCAGACCAAGAAAAGGTCCTCAGGAGATGATCTGCAACAGTTACAGCGCTGTTCTGTCCCGACTAAGGGAAAAGGGTGCTCCGAGACCTCCCGAGATGACACCTGATGAGTACGATGCAACGGTAAGGGATGCAGCACCCGGGACATCACTGAAGAACATGGAGGATATGACCCGGCTTTTCGACGAAGCTAGGTATTCGGACCATGAGATGTCCTCCCATCTGATATCCAAAGCAAAGACGCTTTCCGTTGACCTCATCAAGGAGATCGGGTCTTTCCAGGATGAGGATTTTCCAGGGAGGTTCGAGAGAGTGAGGAAGGAGATAGCCCCCTCCACAAAGAGGCATCTTCCCTGGAAGATGAAGGTGGACCATGATGAAGACCTGAAAGTACTTCTCGGTGAGAAAGGGGGAGTGGCTTGAAAGGAGAAACATTCCGAAGGATATGGATGTTCATATTCATCGGTGTCCTCTGCATTCTCGTCGCCACCGAGGCAATATCGGTATTGACAAGGGATGTTGCAGACCTCTCTGTCAAGGATGAGGGAGTAAAAGGCCTGTCCAAGGTCTTCGGGTCGTATGGCGGAGGCCAAAAGGCCTCTGTCATAATCACGACTCCTTCCCTGTTGCTCGAAGAAGAGGACCCTTCGTCAGTTCTTTATATCTCCATCGGGCTGCAAAGAGAATACACCACGACCGAGGTTCATACCCTTGAAAAGTTCTACAACAGGGGAGGCAAGCTTCTGCTCGCTGATGATACTGGTAGGATCAATACACTTTCCCGGCGTTTCGATATCACCGTGACCCCGGGCCAGCTGTATGACGAGACCTTCGAGGGTCATCCGGACCTTGTGAAGATCGATGATGTCGATCTGGATTTCTTCACCGGATTCCTGGTCCTGAACAGACCGTCGTCCCTGATATTCTCGAGCGGGCAAGGGATCATCCGCTCATCACCGGCAAGCTGGGTCGACAGGAACGGCAATGGGGTCATGGACAACCTGACGTCCTCCCAGGGCGAAGCCCCCGGACCGAGGTACATCGCTGCGATGACCGATCCGGATTTCGCTTCCCAGGGGTCCGGGAATGTCGTTGTCCTGTCCGATCCGTCGCTCTTCATGAACGGGATGGTGGGGCGCGGAGACAACCTTGAATTCTTCCAGGCCCTTGTATCATTCCTCCTTCCCGAAGGAGGCCGGGTAGTTTTCGATGACAGCGTCCATTCCACCGGGGGAAGGCTTGGGTGGTTGCAGAGAGGCTCATCCCTTCCCTTGCTGCTCTTGACCGATGTCAATCTCAAGATAGTGGTCGGGACGATGATCACGATAACCCTCTTCGCGTTCGCTTATATACAGGAACCTCCCGAGGTCAATCGTCATGTATCTGTCCTGGACCGCACGGGGGTGGCAGAGATAGTGGACCC
>JBLIRF010000014.1:0-17673 GCA_049472175.1 Thermoplasmatota archaeon | reverse complement strand
GAAGAAGCATTGGAGGATGAGGAGGCGGAATTATCCGCAGAGGATGATGAATGGGAGTCGGACGAGGATGAGCTGACCGGGGAAGATGAAGATGAGGTTATGGAGGAGGATGAGTGGGAGTCGGATGAGGATGAATTGACCGGGGAAGATGAAGATGAAGAAGCATTGGAGGGTGGGGAGACAGAATTATCCGCAGATGATGATGAGTGGGAGTCGGACGAGGAAGATATGATCGAAGAGGATGAAGATGAAGAGGAGGTCTTCGATCCGAGAAGATACAGGAGAAAGGACAGACCTGATGAGCTTGAAGATGTCGATTAGGAACCGGAGATCGAGTTCGACCCTGAGCAGGTTGCCCTTTACAACAGCCCATATATACACCCGATACATAATTATGAACGATGAGGACCGATCCATCTCTACTGCCTGATGCATGCGGGGTCTATTTGTTCAAGGACAAGGAAGGCAAGGTACTTTACGTCGGAAAAGCCATCAATATCAGGTCCAGGGTACGTTCTCATCTCCAGGACAGAAAGAACGACAAGGAGATCAGACTTCAGGGCGATGCTGATACAGTTGAATGGATAGCAACCGGTAGCGAACTGGAAGCTCTCGTCCTCGAGGACACACTGATCAAACGCCACAAGCCAAGATACAATGTGAGGTTGAAGGACGATAAATCATATCCGTATATCCTTATCACGGAGGATAGATTCCCGGCGGTCCATCATGTAAGAGGATTTCAGAGAGAGAGGGGAGAATATTTCGGCCCTCATTCGGACCCCCGTGCGGTAAGACGTTCCATCCGGTGGATCAGGAAGATGTTCCCTTTGAGGTCCTGCAGGAGGGATATGTCCCGACCAACACGCCCATGTCTGGAGCATCATCTCGGCCGATGTCTTGCCCCTTGCTCAGGGAAGGTAGACAGGAATGACTATGCTCTAGTGGTTGAAGGATTCAAGCTCTTCCTTTCGGGGAAAAGGGAGGAGGTTCTATCCAGATTGGAGAGGGATATGTGGAAGGCCTCATCCGATGAGGATTACGAGAGGGCGGCCATGATAAGAGACATCGCCGATGGTCTGAAAAGATCACGTCAGTCTCAAAAGATGTTATTGTCCAGGGACCAAGACCTCGATGCCGTGCACATCGATGAAGACGCATCTCTGGCAACAGTGGTGAAGGTCAGGGGTGGACGGATCATCGACGTGGTTTCCTTCTCCCTTGAAGGGAAGGAATCACTAAGGGGGGCAGCCGAGGATTTCCTGAGTTCGTTCTATGCGATATCCGGGCCCATTCCCCCTACTATCGTGCTTAGCAGGATGGAGATCGTTCCCGATAGAAAGGAGGAGCTGCAAACATTCCTTGGTGAAAAGAGGGGAGCTAGGGTCAGACTTGTCAGGTCGAGGGGTGCCGAGAGAAGATCCCTGATGGATATGGCCAAAAGGAATATGGAACTCTTCAGGATCAGGAGGCAAAAAGAGCTGATGAGCGAGGATGTTCTCTCCGAAATACGGACTAGCCTCGGTCTGTCCAGGACCCCGATGGTGATCGAGGGGTTCGATATTTCCCATCTCAGCGGTACAGGAACGGTTGGCTCCATGGTCCAGTTCAGGGAGGGACGGCCGATGAAGAGCGCTTACCGCAGGTACAAGATCAGAACGGAAAGAAACGACGATTATCTTTCCATCAAAGAAGTTGTCGCCCGGAGATACAGAAGGATCATCGACCATGACGGAGAGATGCCCGACCTGGTGCTGATCGACGGGGGAAAAGGACAGCTCAAAGCGGCCATGGATGCTTTCGGAGAACTGGGTATAGAGCTGAACGTGGATATGGTATCGCTCGCGAAGAGGGATGAGGAGATATTCCTTCCTGGCAGGTCTTTTCCCGTTGCACTGAAGAGGTCGGACCCCTCTCTTGAATTATTGATGAGGGTAAGGGACGAGGCCCATCGGTTCGCTCTTTCCTATCAAAGAAACCTCAGGGAAAGGGACATCGGAATAATGACCAGGGTAAAGGGGATCGGAAAAACTAGAGCGGACAAGCTGCTGAACAGCTTTGATTCCATCGATGAGATGCTCGAAGCTGGCCCCCGTGAGATTTCCGAGAAATGTTCTATCAATATTGGTGTTTGCGAGAGATTGATCCTGTTCTTGAGGGAAGAGCTGGGCAGGAAGGACATGAAGGCTATGGACCGCTGACAATCCAGACACGTGCAAAAAGTATATTATCGCATCCGGTAATTACACTTTCCATCCTGACCATGATCCCTAGTGGTCCTAAAGGAGTGGTACCTATGAGGAACCAATTGCCGAACCGCTCAAGATCGCTTATGATCCTTTTTCTTGCAGTATTGCTTGCATTGAACTTGCAGGTATTCATTCCCGCTGCAGAAGGAACCGATGTGTCCGATGAGATCGATGGAGAGAGCAGGCTCCTGACAGATGAAGAAATATCCCGGCTGGGACTGGGCCTCCCCGGAGATGAAATGACCAGGAGCGAACCGTGGAAGATCTGGGAGAGATATCATTATCCGAGTGGCGGAGAGGACGGCGCAACTGTCTACTATGCTCCTGAAAACCGCATTTACATATATGGGGGAGGTTACCCCGGACAGTGGGACCGGCTATACGGTTACGATGAACTTTTCTATTATGATATCACCAATAACACCTGGAACGCCATCGAGAGGTCCAACAAACCGGACGGGAGAGGTTACTTCGGAGATGCCGTGGATAATGTAAATCACAGGCTGTACATCTACGGCGGCTACTACAGTGACTCGATGATGGACGACCTGTGGGTATTCGACGTTATCACAGAGCAGTGGACCAAGCTCAATTTCAACCTTGAACCCGGTGTACCCCGAAGGGCAAGGGTTCCCATGGTCATTGATACGACCACATCTCCACCTTCTCTATACCTGCATATGGGACAAGGAGACTCGACCCAGAACAACGCCAACTTATCGGGCTTCTATAGAATAGACCTGACGGAGCCCAATCCGAGCGTGACCGCGCTCAACGACGGAATATCGGACGGTATATTGAAGAGATACGGACATGACATGTGCATCGACGAGGCCAACAAGAAGATCTACATGTATGGTGGAAACAACGATGAAATAGGTTATCTCACCGAGTTCTGGGTCTACGACATCGTAACGGACCAATGGCAGTTCATACCCACACACCCTGACATGAACAGACTGTATGGATCAAGGATGTTCTACAGAGCTTCGGATGGTACCGTCAACCTCTGGGGAGGATTGATATCCGGGTCCACCGAGAGCGATCTGCTATGGACCTACGACACTGTTCTCGGAACGTGGTCGAGCAGGTCTTTCATTGACGTACCTGAGGCGAGATTGATGTATGCAAATCATTACTCTCCGGAAGCCGACAGGTTCGTCGTTTTTGCCGGGAGGTACTATGGATGGGGGGGGCAGAGCGACAGATACCGGGACCTGAACTACCTGGACCTCGGAACCATGGATTGGACATCTGTCCCGGAGACCTACAGCCCCAATAGCAGGGATAATGCGATCCTGGCTTTTGACTCCGACCGTCAGAGGATCTATTATATTGGCCCGAACACGGCCAATAATAATGGGACCGCCTATTTCTATTACTGGGATATTGTGAACAAGCAATGGATTGGACCAATTTACAACCCCGGGGGGGAGAATCCCCAATCGAGGTCCAACGCGGGTCTTTGCCTGGATGCAAAGAACAAGACGGTATACATGTACGGTGGAGGTTATACCACAGGCCAGGGTCCGAACACGCGTTACTATGATCTTGCCGACGTCTGGAAGGTGGACCTGGTTACGAACGTCTGGACGAACATCATGGGCAGTGCGGGCCCCCAGGAACGGCAGGGCTTCCCCATGATATTCAACGAGAACGATGGCAAGATATACCTCTATGGAGGCTACTATCATCCTTCCTCCACATCCCGCAACATAGAGATACGTGATGACTTCTTCCGATACGATCCGATATCAGGGATCTTTCAGCCACTTTCGATCTCGGGATCCAATCTGAACGGGAGGTACGGGTCGGGTATGGTACTGGATACCGAAAACAATCATCTTTACATTTACGGTGGGACCGAGAACACCTCTCCTGACCCAACAGAGAGAAGGGACCTTTGGCGCTATGATGCGAGGTACGGGACATGGACCGAACTTGCACAGACCTCCTCGGCAAGGATGTATGCCAAGCTCGCCTATGATCCTCTGACCAAGGAGATCTACATGACGGGGGGAGAGAATGATGATCTTCTGAGGTACAGGATGCTTGAGGATAAATGGTACTCTGATTGGTACCCCGTCCCGAACCCCGGAACATTGAACGAGCACGCACAATATTTCGATCCTGTATCGAGGGACCTTTGGATCTATGGAGGAGGTGCAAGGAGTGGCATATGGCGCCTCGGCATACCTCCCAGGCTCGTCATTCAAACAGTTGATTTCGAAGACCCGGACCAGGGCGAAAACAATGCTTACGCGATGTACAGGCCCTATACCTTCAGCACCTCCGTGATAATGGTGAACGGACCGGAGGACCTCAGCAGGATAGAGTTCGAGCTTCCCCATAGACAGGGCACCTTCAAGCTGACCTACAATCATACTGTCGCTGAGAGCGGTGGAAACGGCTGGACCGAGATAGACACTCTTGATGTGGCCGAGGTTGTGGGAACACCCTCGGTAACCTGGCGCCAACGCATCATAGATATCGAGTTCAAGGTGAAGTTCCACTGGAACTGGACGAACCGACCGAACGCGGTGGACCGGACCATAAAGGTCAAAGCGATCGGCATTGGTGTCTCGGAGGATGAGTTGATAGTCAGGAACTTCCTTTTCGTAAGGAACACTCTGAAATTCAGGGGCAGGATCGAACTTTACGGCTCAATTCAAGGCCCGATCAAGGACAAGGACTGGGTCCAGACCGAGGAGGAGATCCGTGTTTGGGGGCCCACGATCACGTTTTCCGATAACGATCAGATATTTCCGCCAGCAGATTCCCTTTCTGTGGATTTCTGGGTGGAGAAAGAGAAGGTCGGGTCCTTGGAGACTACCCCCGGACAACCCATAAACTATACTTATTTATCACCAAATGTATCTGGCTATGACATAACTTACACCATCAACATCTCCGGGGTCAACGATATAACGGGGGAGGAAAAACTGGTCTGGAACCTCAGCGTGGACGGGGTCGCCCCCGATGCTCCCCTGAACCTAAGATTCTATGATGAGGACCCGGAGGCGACACCGGTTGTCTATGATAATGATCTTCATGTATTCCTGGCATGGCAAGCCCCCAGGGAGGACCTGTCAGGGATCAAGACCTACTACTGGGATTACGAGGACGGAGGCGGTACACAGAACGGTCTACCGGTCAATACGACCCATCTGGAGCTGACATTGGAAGGTCCCGGAGAATATACCATTTACATTTGGACGGAGGATGAGGTCGGGAATATCGGACCTGCAGCAAGTTCAAAGATCCTCATCGACATGGAAGGTATAGTGTTCAGGATCGTGAGCCCCGATTTCAACAAGACCATCCCTTACGAGACTCTGGATGTGATCGTGAACATCACAGATTTCGGCGGGTCCCGGATAGTCTCACAATCCATCCAATACCGCTATACCTACGATGGACAGGGGGACGATCTATGGATCGGACAGGATGCGTGGAAGTATCTCCCGGACCTGTGGACGTCTTTCCAGAAGAACAGTTACCAGTTCACGATATCCATCGGAAAAGGCGGCATTCCAAAGCTTTCCGACTCTGACGAGAACTATCTTCAGATAAGGGCAAGGGACGGGGCAGGAACGAACTACAACTCTCCTCTCTACAACATCAACGTGGACACTTCCCTGAGGTTCCCGGAGGTGAACCTGACGGGACCGTTGGATGGTTCCGAGTTCGATGACCCCGAAGATGTCAGATTGGAATGGGATGTGGATTTCTTCGCCCCCGAGGATGTCGTCTACCGCGTTTATATTTCCGAGGTAAAGGCACAGGTCGAACTGTGGGATGATTCGATCAAGGTGGATGTTTTCGACACATACTATGAGCCGGACTTCCTGACGTTCGGTAGGTATTACTGGACCGTGATACCGGTGGCAAAGAACCAGTGGGTGGGTTCATGCGTGAGCGGCATCTGGCAGTTCAGGCTCACGGACGAATCGAGCTACCAGTTCAGCGCTACCACTGATGAGGACCGGATCCATAAATACAGACAGGGAGCTGCGGGCATTCCGATCACATTCCAGATAACGAACAATGCAAAGTTGGATGCCTGGATACTTCCCACGTCCGATCTTGCAGGGGTGGCTACCATATACTGGCAGGCCCTCGACACAGAGGAGCAGAAATACAGGGTCATGTCAGGGGAGTCGAAAGAGGTTACCGGACTCCTAAATATACTTTCAGATGCCCCCGTGGAAACATACGAGTTCGATTTCTACTTCGTCAACCAGTGGGGGATCAATCATACTGTCACGATATCCGTCGATGTTCTGATCAAGGAGAGTCCTGACGACGATGACGATGATGGCGGTCTGGATATCGGTGTCCTGATAGGTTTCGTGATCATTGGCATCATTTTCCTGATGCTCATCATATCCGCTCTATATTTCCTTGTCCTCAAGAAGAGGAAGAAAGGTCACAAGGCGAGCGAGGAGCATCTGGCAAGGATAGAGGAAGAGATGATCGCCGGGGAAAAACCGCTCGGGAGCGGCCTGGCAATGGCCCCTCAACCCAAGGGTCTCGGCAAGACAAGGGGTGGCAAGCTCCCCAAGGAAGGCGAGGATATACCAGAAATGGAAGAATGGTCGGAGGAGGAAACGGTCGAGGAGATCAAACTCGTTGAGGAGGGTTCAGAGGATGATTGGATGAACCTGGTGGCAGCGGAAACCTTTGCTGAGGAGACCGAATCAAAGATCGTGGAGGATAAGACCGTCCGATCTGACAAGAACAAATCTCTCAAAGACCTACTCTCGGAAATGAGTGATGACGAGGAGAACTGAAACAGGAACTCCAGACTGAACAAAGAAAAAGAACTACAAAGGATCGGTGGTGCAGTTTTATTGCTGGTCCTTTTAAAGACCCATATCATCGACGGAAGGTCCGATGATGGCAAGACCATCCTTGTCTATATCGATGATGTACTGTTTCATGGAATGCTGGTTCTGTCTCATCTTGACGACCTCGATGTACCTCTTCTTACCCTCAAGTGTTCTGCGGACACCAAGTTCTATTACGCCGTCGGCCAGAAAGTTCTCGTCATCCCTTATCACGTAGTTGTTCTCCTTCGGGAGCTCTTTCAATATCATCGATGTGAGCCCGGCGTCGCGTAGCAATTTGTAGAAGTAGTAGATCCTCTTGCGGATCAGGTAGTCATTATCGATCTTGGTCAGAGTATAGAGTGCATTCAGCGAGTCAAGTGCGAAGACCTTGAACGAATCACCTCTTTCCTCTTTGGTCGACATGATCAGTTTCTCTGTCAGTTCGAGGAAGTCGGTATTCTCCGATTCTTCCCGGTACATCTCCCTGGTGCGATTGTAATCAGCAATGAAGATCCTTTCATTTGGTTTGATCCCGATCGACTTGAGGTTCTTGAGTAGAGAATCCTTTGATTCCTCTATGGTGGCATAGAGGCCGATCTGGTCTGGATGGTTGTCGAGATATTTGGACATCAGGTTGTAGGTGAAGGACGATTTCAATGTACCGGTGTATCCCGATATCATGATTATCATTTTCTCGAAATTGTCCGTTCTGAAGATCTTGTCCATGCCTCTGATGGTATTCTGGAACATTTTAATCCTCCTTTATTATACCGGGACCCCTAGTATCAGAATTATCGTATTACTTGTAAATATACATATCGCCATGGTTTCTGGTCAATTCGGTCCATTGGTTCGATGGCTTATGTCCAACTCGATAACCCGGGGGAATCACCTCGAAAAAAGTAACTATCATGCCAATCAGAAGACCGAGAAGAACGATCACATTAAAGGAAGCGATACGGATTTCGATGGTGATTTATCATATAAAACCATGAGGGGATGTGGAACGCAGGACAAAGATAGAGTTATCGATCGGAGTCGCTTTTATCGGAGCGCCCGTGATAATAGCACTTGGATGTTGGCTGTTGCCCGACCTGTTCTGGGAGAGTTTCGTCTGGAAGTACTACTGGGCTCCTATCGTCGCCGATGCTGGTGGTGATTCTGGCGGGATCAGCTCTTCATATAACTGGATCGATACTCTGACATACGGCATAGTGCTTGCTGTGTCGACATATTACATCTACAGGCTTTTTCGGAAGCTTGGCCTCAGGATCGGAACGGGTTTCTTCTTTGCCATGTCACCGATCATAGTGATAGGTTCGACCGCCAGGGTCCTCGAGGACATGGAACTTTTCAGGGACCCCCTTCAGTACATTTTCATTTCACCATTGATCTATATCGTACTTGGTCTTTGCACTCTTGGAACAGTTATCGCTGCCTGGTTCATGGAAAACAGTGGAAAGAGGGGGCGCATCGCTTCGGATATGCTTCTCTTCCTCCCTGGTCTGCTAATATCATTAGTAGTTGCAGCGTTCCCGGACTGGTTCTCCGAGACCATTCCGATCGTTCCCCTTCTCGTTATCACCCTTCTTGTGGTCCTCCTCAAACATTTTTTAAAAAGCGGCAGGTATGAGACAACGGTCGGACTTTTCTGGCTCCAGCTAATGCTCTTCGTTGGGCTGATGTATGTCCTCTGGATGTTGAAGGGGGACTGGTACGACGCATACACCGCGAGCCGTGGTGGGGATGAGCCGGACATGCGCCTTCTGGGAGGTGCAGGGATGATCGGATTGGTGGTCCTTTCAACTCTGGTGGCCTCCGTATGCCTGAAAGCCGCAGGGAAATGGAACGGTAAGATCGAGCGCCTTCTTACACCCGTTAACATCATGATCATCACAGGCCACATGACCGATGCCTCCGCCACCTTCGTGGGGATCGACTTCTATGGCTACACTGAGAAACATGTTCTGCCTTCGGGGATGATGGAGATCGTGGATTCGACCGGGTTCCCGTATCCCGGTATTGTAATGTACCCGCTGAAACTGGTCTTTCTGATACCTGCATTGTATATTATGGATATCTCGATGGAAAGAGAGTCAAGGTATGACCCTCATCTTCTAACCCTGGTAAAACTGACCGTTCTCGTACTCGGGTTCGCACCGGGTATCCGGGACCTGACCAGACTCATGTTCGGTGTGTGATGGAACGATCTTACAAGACAAGGTTCAAGAAAAAGATAGGAAAAGACAAGAGCACGGACGGACCGTGCTCTTTCGTGACAGAGAAAAGGTGTCAGGTGATGAGAGCACCTCCACTGTCACGGGGTGGATGGAATCACGTCAAAATATCGACATGCGCGATATTAAACCTATTTTACACATGTGTATATGATCTTTGGTTAGATCCTTTGTAGTGCCGAGATCAGGGGCATTCCATATCTCTCAGCCCTTCCGGGACCTATTCCCGGGATCCCGATCAGTTCCTCAATGGTAGACACACCGCGGTTCACCATCTCGACCAGCGTGAGGTTCGATGCCACACAGTAGGGTGGCAGGCCGCTTTCCCTGGCAAGCCTGTTGCGAACTGACTTCAGCCGGTCATAAGCCTCTCCATCCACTGGGATGGGCAGATCCTTGGAGGGCAGGGGCCACGGTATCATCGCGGGTACCAGTTTGTTGCTGCGCAATGCCCTCTCGCCTTTGTTGGTGATCACCAACCTAGGGAACTCGGGGTCCTCTATGTCCAGAAGCGAGAGCCTTAACAGTGACTCCATGAAATCCAGCACCTGATCTGGGTCTAGCAGTCTCAATCTTCCGAACATGTCCCGTACATCCGGTCGGGAACTTATCACGAACCCCGGGTCCTTCGCCCTGAGAAGCCGGGATAGCCTGACCTTCCCGATACCCTCCGGGAACTGGCTAATAGCCGAGAGGATGATCCTTGAAACGGTATCCTCGAAATCCTTTTCAACAACGTAGTCCAGGAGCTCTTCGTCTCCTATCGCCTTCAAGCTCATTTTTCATTCCTCCGTTCTATCTGTTTACCTGCGCTCCCTCCGAACGTCAAAGGGAACATGACCCGACTCGGTACGGGATTATTTAATGGATCACACGGCATGGACAAATCAATTCGGGACCGGGATCAAGCATCACACCTTGTGTGATGGTCGACCGGAAGTATTTCGGGAGAGGATGAGTTCCTCGAATTTCCAGATGCCGATAAGTGTAAATGCAAGACCCCCCAGGATAATGGCGCCCCATATCCAATGTACGTATGAAACAAGGGTCATTATGAAACCCGCAATTACAACCCCCACGAAGATAGAGAGGAAACTCTTCTTCCGGTCAAGTTTGAGAAGGTAAGCCGCAAGAGTGCCGGTCCATGCACCTGTGACAGGGAATGGAACGGCCACGAAAAGTATCAGACCTATCTCTCCCCAGACCTGGAGCTTCCTCTCCCCTTTCCTTCTGGTCGACTCGAACAAACGGTCAAAGAAGACCCTGAAGACCTTCCACCTGCGAAGGAATTTCTCGACCTTTCCAAAGAAGAGCATCAGGAAAGGTACTGGCAACATGTTCCCGATAACGGACAGGACCATTGCAACACCCCAGTCAAGGTCCAGGCCAACGGCTATAGGCAAGGCCAGCCTTAATTCTATGATGGGAAGCATCGCAATGAGGACTATGGAGATCCAGTTCCCCCACCATGGCAGTCCCAGTGAGCTTATCGCTTCCCCCAGGGTATCGGCAATAGTTGGCATCCCTCACTCCTCGAACAGTCTGTCCGTCATCCATTTCGGATCGAACGGTATCAGGTCCTTGTAGTCCTGACCGGTTCCTATGAACAATATCGGTTTACCAATTGTATAAGCTATTGACAGAGCAGCTCCACCTTTGGCGTCGGCGTCTATCTTTGTGAGGATAACTCCGTCCACACCGACAGCCTCATCGAACTTCTGTGCCTGTATGACCGCATCGTTCCCGGCAAGGGAATCCCCGACGAAGATCTTGATATGCGGCTTCGCCACCCGGCTGACCTTCTTCATCTCGTCCATCAGATTGATATTGGTCTGCATTCTTCCCGCGGTGTCAAGGAGGACAACGTCCTTCTTCCTGGCCTTAGCATGCTCGATGGCGTCGAAGGCGACCGCCGCAGGGTCCGCACCGGTCTTGTGTTTGATTATCTTGAGATCGAGATTGTCAGCGTGTTTGGTGAGCTGCTCGATTGCGCCTGCCCTGAACGTATCCCCTGCAGCAAGGACGCACGAGATGTTCTTATTCTTCAAACGGTAGGCGATCCTTGCGATGGCAGTGGTCTTACCGGTTCCGTTGACCCCAACGAACATTATCACCACAGGTTTCTCGGTCTTTCTTACGAACTCGTCAAATTCGAAGGTTTTTGTCTCAAGAACCCTGTTGATCGAATGCTTGAGGGCATCCTCTATCAGTTCTTCGATCTGTGTCTTCCTGTCGACCTTGGCCCCGCTGAGTTCTTCCATGAGATATTCCTTGATCCGCTCCACGACGGGTTGAGCGACATCCGATTCCATAAGGTCCATCTCCAGATCGAAAAGGACCTCCTCCAGCATCTTCTCGGAGATCTTCCTGGCGAAAATGCCTCCCTTCTCCTGAACGATGGTTTTCCCCGTCTTGAGCAGGGTATCGCCCATCATCCCTGAACTCTCTATCGATCCTTGAAGGGTGATACCGCTCTCGGATTCCGAACCGACCCTGGGACCCTGGTCCTGGTCCATGCGTTTTCCCTTCTGCTTTTTCAGAGCTTTCTTGGCAAACTTGCTCTGGGGTTTCGGTGGTTCCTTCTTAACCTCCGTCCTCTCCCGGTCGCCCTTTTCTATTTCTTCCCGGGCCTTCCTCTTGAAAATGTTGAGCTTTTCCCTCAGACCCTTGAACATCCGCGACACCCCTAGAAGGTCTTCTCCGGACCTGGTCCCGCACTCATCTGCTGGTCGTACAATTCCTTTGTCATCGAGGCTATCTCCTGGTACTGAGATATCATCTGCTGAATGGTCTTTTCCATGCCAGAGACCGCAACCTTGATACGTTCCTGCCTCTCCTTGACCTGTTCTATGGCCTCCGGTATGCTCTTTTCCAGAAGAACACCCGCCCCTTGGTCCACGAGACATACGTCCATTCGGTCGATCCGGGCATTGACGAAGACCTGGCCTCCCATGGGGAGTAGGAATCTCTCGGAGGAAGGTTCCTTCATCGCTTCCAGGACCTGAATGGTTCTGTCTTGGTCGAGTAGCAGTGATGTCAACGAGTCCTTTTGAAGGGTCAGTGTATCGATCTGGTTCTTGAGATGTTCCATCTGGGCAATTCCCTGCTCCATCCTCTGTTCGCCTTTAGATTCATCATCGGTCATCTAGATCCCTCCTGGTGCATTCGTCCGATTACCGGGAACCGATCTTCATCTCACCGAAAAGGGGACCCCTAATTAAACTGTTTCCCGGCCGGGAATGAAATCTACAAGTGGTGGTCGGGTGAAGGTAGTAAGCCTCCTTCTGTTGGCCCTGCAGCATTTAAATGCAGGGTTGGCGACATTTTTCTTCGCACCCTACCTTCCGATCCCAAGGCGGGTCTTCTCGGACATTTGGGCTTGCTCCCCGGGGGTTGGCCGTTTCATCCGGTCCGCATCGACGTCCGGGCCAGGCCCATCATCCCATAGGATGCGGCGGTGCCGTTTCTGCTCCATTGCCAGCACTCTCGTGCTCCCGGCTTGCGCCGGGTCCCGGTGCCTTGAGGAGGGAGGACTTTCCTCAGCAGCCGTCTGGGGCCACCGTCGGTCGCCCACCTTCTCCCGACATCACCGCACCGTTGACCATGGTTAATAAAATTATCGACGATGTTGATGGTCCCGATGTAGAGGCAAGGTCTAAACTTTATTCAGTTGCAGTTCTTTCAACCATGCGTCAGTTTCCTTGAAGAAACGAACGGTGGTCCTCCAGAGCTGCTGCTTCTGGACCTTGAACACGGAAGAAGCCTGATGGAGATATTCCTGGGGTCTGGAGACATCGGGATCGGGTCCGGAGAGAGATCCCGGGACCTCCTCGAGGGACCCCAGCTTCTTCCAGTGGTCCAGACTCTTTACGGCACCATTGTCTTCCATTCCGGCCGATATCTCGTCCATCGCCTCTACCTTCCTCACGGGGTCCATGGAACGTATCTTCGAGGAGAGTTTCCGGAGTTTTTTCCACAGCTCGAATATCTCCTCGCACCGGGTCACGAGGGTACCCGGATCATCGATCCCGACCAACTCCATGATGGACCTTAGGTCCCTGAGGTCCATCTCGTACATCTCCTTGGCCCTTCTTCCGGCCACATATTCAAGCCTCAGGATCCCGTCCTGTATCTTCTTGGTGCCTGTGATAGTTATCCTGACAGCCTCCGAGGTGTTCTTGAGATGTGTACCTCCGCAGGCCTCGGTATCGAGTCCCTCTATCGAGATGATCCGGAGCTTCTCCCCCGGGACCGCACCGCCCTGATAGAGCCGGAATCCATACCTCTCCTCGGCCTCGTTCCTTGGAAGTATCATCGACCTGACCTCGAGGGCCTGATCGATGATCTTGTTCGCCATCCTCTCGATGCTCTCCAGCTGGGCCTTGTCAAGGGTCTCGTAATGAGTGATGTCAAGTCTGCCCTTCTCCTCGGTCTTTTCCGCACCGGCCTGCCAGATGTGGTTCCCAAGTATGGACCTGGCGACCCCGTTGATTATATGCGTTGTCGTATGATGCTGGGCAAGCTGTCGTCTCCTCTCCCTGTCGATCTTTCCCTTCACGGTGGCCCCCGGCTTCCACAGGGAAAGATCTCCATTGACCTTGTGAACGATCAGATGGTCCTGCTTGAACACCTCGACGACCTCTGCTTCTGTGGGTCCAGAGAGGTGTCCGATATCATGCAGCTGGCCTCCGGAGGTGGGATAGAAACCGGTCCTGTCGAGAACCACATTGTCATCTGAGATGTCGGCTATCCTTCCCTCGAACTCCAGCATGAGGTAGTCATCGTAATAGAGCACTTCCGTCGGTGGTAGGTCTATGAAAGGGATGATCTGATCCTTTCCTGTCTGGGCCTGGGCCGGTTCCCGATCGTGCAGCTCCGAGACCTTCCTGTAGAAATCAGAGGGAACGCTGACGTTCAGTCCCGATGAGACCAGAAGATCGGGTGTGATGCCCTGGGAATCGTAGAGGGTCAGAAGGTCTTCCATGGCGACCCCCCTTCCTTCCCGTTCCCTTGCCCTCAAACGTTCAACCGTGGATAGTGCCTTTTGCTTGTTGGCCCTGTGCTTCCTCAGCTCATGGGCAAGTATCTCCTGGACCTCCGGTACCGCTTCGAGCATTTCCGGGAACTGGGGGACAAGATATTCGGCATGCCATCTTGCAACCTCTCCAAGGTCGATTTCCCATCCGTAGCCATCAATGAAATCCTGAGCTCTTCGGAAGATCAATCTCAGGTTGTACCCCCCTCCCGAATTCGACGGGAGCCCTCCGTCGGAAAGAGCGAACAACAGCGCTCTCGAGTGGTCCGCTATCGAGTACAATCCTGCATGGACCTGCACTATGTCCTTAAGGGTTTTGATATCCGCGTCGGTCCTATCCGCGATCTCCTTCCATATCCTGTCGATGTCTTCAACCTCGTCCATGTTCAGAAGAGCGGAATAAGGATAGAAATTGACAAGCATTCTCTGCATTTCGGGGGTCTTTTTGATCCCTGCAATGGAAAAAAGCCTCCTCATCACCGTTGGGAAGTTCGGCTCGTAGGCTGTCGGCGTCCCGTGGGAGAACCAGGCAGGCCTTTCCTGGCCCATGCCCATGTCAAGAACGCGTATATCGAGGCCTTTCAGCTCATCACCGACCCGCTCGTACATGGTATAGACCTGATTTCCTATCTCGAGCCCCTTCGAGAAGAACTCCAGGGAGCAGCCGAAGTTCCCCCCTCCTGCCCATGCATCCTCATGATAGACAAGGTCCTTTAGCGGAATGCCCATCCCTTCGATCAACCATGCATGTATATCATCGAAATACCTTGGCTGGTCGAACTCCTCCTCCGGAACGAACGCGTGCTGTCCGATCATTATGAACCCGGTATTGTGCCTGCCAGTGATCCCCACATTGTCCACATCGTTGAAGCGGAGACATGTCTGGGGGACGACCAGCGGGTTAGCCGGGGGCTTAACCGCTCCCCTCACCACGTAAGGCTGGAAATCGGTTATGGATGCTAAAGTGAACTCCGATGTGGGATTCCATCGGGAGATGGAGGGATATCTCGCGATAGGGGTGTAACCCCGTTTCCGGAACAGGTCCGAGAACCTCTTCCAGACCTCTATGAAATCCATTTCATGAGCACAGTTCTCCCTTCCGATGAACGAGTAGCCTCCTTCACACATCGGTTCGCCGCAAGTCTCCCGGCCAGGGTCTGCGCTCCAGTAGTAGGTCCCGCATTTCGGGCACCGTGATCTTTCGAGCCCGAGCTCCCTCATCCTGACGGTTGGAAAGAACCGGGCAGGGTCGCTTGATGCTTCATCCTTGACCCTTTTCTTCATATCCTTCTCAGAAAGCAACGGTATCCACCTCATTCATGGCTGTATATATATTTGACGGGTTTATTCCACCAGTCCCTCATATCGTCAAGAAGCTGGAGGGACCTAAGGGCATCCACCGGGTTATAGAGCACCCCAACGATATACTTCTTGTCGTGATTTACGGAAAGCGGTGATACGTCCCCCGTATATACGTACACTTCATCTTCCAGCTCCACAATGACAGATTGATGCCCGGGTGTATGGCCCGGGGTCGGAACTACCATAACACCGGGGGCGACCATCTTCTTCCCTTTTACGGGGGCGTAGTCAAGGTCTTTTATGTTTGGCTGATGGTACCCTCCTTTCTGGAACCGGTCCGGATCGGCGCTGTATCTGATCTCATCCTCCTGGGAGATGAAGCGGGCGGAAGTGAACAGAGGATTGTAGCCCGTATGATCGAAATGCAGGTGCGTGTTTATGACCAGGCTGATGTCCTCGGGGCTTAGAGAAAGCCGCTTCAGGGATGCGGGAAGATCCAGGTCCTTCTCGACCTTGTATATGCTGTTGAGCTTTTCCGAAAGCTCACCAATGCCTGTATCGACAAGGATCCTCTCATCACCAGCTTCCACATACATCGGTTTCAGTTTTGCCCTGAAACACTTGCCATAATATCTTGGGACACCGTAGACCAGCATCCCACCGTCTATCTGGAATGTTCCATCCGATAGGACCTCCAACGAATCTGCAAACGATCCGTCCATTTCCATCAGACCACCATCATTCACCCTTCGGGAAGAAACCCTGGGTGCACTCCTTTGGTGGAAGTCTCAGCCTCTTCAGTCCGATCTCTGCAAGCTGTATTATGGGATCGTACATCTGCGAAGCGGGGGGGTTGTATGAGAGTTCGGAATCCAGCAGATCGTAGAGGGTCATCCCCCCGTGTATCGCAAGTGCGAACAAATTTATCCTCCATGCCGCCCCCTGCGCTCCAATAGCCTGTGCTCCCAGTATCTTTCCCGAGCTGGTCTCGACTATCACTCTCAGATTGATCGATGAACACCCCGGCATATAATGGGGCTTGATATCCCCCTTGGTGGAGATAGCGGTGGCATCGTACCCTAGTTTCTGGGCAGTCTCAAGATTGTATCCCGTCGCCGCGATCTCCATATCGTCTATCACGGTCAGGAAAGTGTTCAGGGCTCCGGGATACTGGGTGGATCCTCCAGCGGCATTCGTACCTGCAGCCATTCCCTGCCTGAAGGCCGAGGTCGCAAGCTGCATGGTCGCTGGAGTCCTATCAAGACGCGAATAGGTTCCGACGAGGTCTCCGGTAGCATAGATATCCTTGATGGTTGTCTCCATCTTGTTGTTGACGACAACTTGGCCCCGTGACACCTTGCACCCGGCCATTTCTGCCAGTTTAGTGTTCGATCTCATACCAACTGCCATCACAACTATATCGCAAGGGATGGTCTCCCCTGCAATGGTCGCGGACCCCACCCGGTCCGTCCCGTTGATGGAGTCGATCCCTTTTCCGAACATGACCCTTATCCCTCTGGATTGAAGTTTTTCGACGATCAACTTTCCCATGATCGGGTCAAGGTTCCTCGGAAGAGGGGGTTCTGTCCTCTTGGTCATAACAACCTCATGACCAAGTTCCAAAAGACCCATTGCGACCTCAAGGCCGATAGCGCCGCCTCCAACAACGACCGACCTCTTGACCGTCGATCCTCTTGCGGCCTCCAATAGCCTGGAAGTGTCCTCTATATCGCTTACGAAATGAAGTCCCCTTCCAATGAACTCCTTTGCACCCGGGATCGGAAGGTTCATGGGTGTTGCCCCGTTCGAAAGGATAAGCGAATCATATGAAATGAGCTTCTCATTCCCCGTCCTCAATTCCATGGCCGTAACGGTCTTTCCAATGGGATCGACCGATATAACCTCATGCTCCAGCAGTTTTTCCAGCCTCCCCTTGACCTCCGGTACGACATGTTTGAGCTCCTCGAAGCTGTCCACCAGTCCTTCGATGACGAAGGGAAGTCCGCAGGGGGAGAACT
>JBLIRF010000013.1:0-18524 GCA_049472175.1 Thermoplasmatota archaeon | reverse complement strand
GAAGTAAATATTCCCTTAGGGTCAAGGAGGTCTATGTTGAGGGTATCAAGGCACTAGCTGCACCGGAGGTGAATCCGAAGCTCCTCAAGACAGCTGCACTCATAGCATACCATCAACCGATCAAACAGTCAGATCTAGTTGATATGTACGGGACCAGGGTCTATGACCATGTGAAGGAGCTCTTGCACCTCGGGCTGGTGCGTGCCAAAAGGGAAGGAAGTACGAAGGTCCTCACGACCACACATCGTTTCTCCGAGACCTTTGGGATATCATCGATATCCAAGAAGAAGGTGAAAGGTCATGTGAGGGAAAGGGTCCTCGAAAAGCTGGAGAAGGTGACCCTTGACAGATATCAGGAGGGGATCGGGGGATCAGGTGAGAATGAAGATACCCGTAAAGAGGAGGAGGGGGGAATTGAGACCGATGCCGAGGAAAAGGAGGGAGAGTGACCTTCATATCAGGTCGATCATTGCCTGCGTTCCCATATAGATCGCAATCGCGAACATGCATGCGGCCAGGAAATAGAGGAGCGACCCGCTTCTCGCGATTTTCACGAAGTACGCTGCTGCCTGTGCTCCCAAGAGCCCCCCCAGAGCGAACGGGAGTGCTATGAATGGATCAAAGGAAGCTCCCGAGATGATGATGACCCTTGTCCCCGACATGACCGCAAGAAGCATCATTGAGGTGGCGATGGCTCTCTTCACGTTCATGTTCAGCAGACCCACCTGCAGCGGCATCAGTATGGCACCGCCGCCGATGCCGAAGGCCGAGGAAGCCGCACCGGCGATAAATGCTATCGGGGTGGAAATGATCGATATCAGGCCATCTATCCTCTTTCGCCCCACCCTTTTATTTTTTCCCGCCCTTACCTCCTTTCGGTTCCTTATGAGTATATAGGTCATCACAGTGGCCATAAGGAGGGAGAATACGAGCCTGAAATGGGAGTCTTCGAGGTTCCGGAGAAGCCACCATCCAACGAAGAGTCCCGGGATGGTTGGTAATACCAACAATGCGAAAACCCTGATATCGACAAGTCGGTTCCTGAGGTATGTTACAGAGCTCGAGATGGAATTGGCAAGGATCATTGTCAATGAAACAAGGACCGCCATCTCGCTGTCGAGACCCCAGAGGAGCATCAGGAAGGGGACAGCCAGGAATCCACCACCGAGCCCCGCAATGGCGCCGATCGCGCTTATGAATATACCGGCGGCAAGGAGCAGGAACATCCCCAGTATCTCATGCACGGGCAGTCCTGGTCTTATATGATATATTCATTGGGATGTTGCAGATTTGACCATGTCCGGTCATTTGTCAATACTTTCGAGAATATCATCTTTTTTTAACTCTTTCCATTCCCCCTCCCTCAATCCCCCCACCCTGAGTTTACCTATAGCGCTCCTGTGCAGTTCATAGACCCTGCTTCCAAGGGAGAGGAATATCCTTTTGACCACATGCTTTCTCCCTTCGTGTATACGAAGGGTAACGATCGTCATGTCTCCTTTGGGATGAGCTTTAAGGAACTCTAAGTCCCTGACGATCGATCCGTCATCGATCCTCACACCGTCCTTCGAAGCTTCGATCAGCGCCTTTCTACACCATATGCCCTTCACAAGAGCAGTGTATTCCTTGGTGATGCAGTACCTTGGATGTGCTATCCTGTTCCCGAGATCACCATCGTTCGTCAGGATCATCAAGCCCGAAGTGTCGAGGTCAAGTCTTCCCACCGGGAACAGGCCCATCTCGCGGCCTCCCGGTATCAGGTCCACGATGTATCTTCTCCCCCTCAGATCCTGATCGACGGATATGGTGCCTGGCGGCTTGTTGATCAAGAAATATCGAAGCATTTCCGGGGAGACCGCTTTGCCGTCCACCATAACCACATCGGACTCTCCCACTCTTACCCCTTGCTTCGAAACAATACTGCCGTTGACAGATACCCTGCCATCGGTGATGATCCTCTCGCATGCCCTTCTGGACCCCAGTCCACATCTTGAAAGGTATCTTTGAAGGCGGATCGGCTCCATTCCCTCTTCACCTCAAGTGATCCTCTCGCAGGGTTTCAACAGGTTCTCCGGCTCCTCGAGCTGGATCCTGAAATATTCGAACGCCTTGAAATAGTAGAAGCCGTCCTCTCCCCTCTCATCGACGGTTGCCCTGACGGGGCAGACCTTCCTCACGACGGGTATTCCGTTCTCGGCGACGACCTTTTCCCTGATAGCCCCGATAGAGTAGAAGTTCGTTATGGTACCCACCTCGTACAGATGGTGGAAGACCGCGTCGCAATCGAAGGAACCAAGGTTCGCAATGAATGCGGAAGAATTGAGCACTTCCTTCTCAATAAAATTCCTGGTGAACAGGCCGTACTCGTCCATGAACTTGTAGAAAGGGTAAGCAATCTTGATAAGGAAACCCGGGAAGACAAGAAACCTCTTTGCCTCCTTCTCTCCTTCGTCCTTCTTCCCCGACCTGACCTCTTTCACTTCCTTTCTTGTAGCTTTCACTGTATCCAGCAATGTGAACTGTGGTTTGAACTCCTTCTTCACGATCGAGATCTTTGCCTCCTTGGTCATCTCCTTCTTCACGGAAAAGGAGAAGTAGATACCCTTTCGGTCATAGATCTTACCGCCCTTGACGAACCTGTTTACGCCGGGATAGGCGTAAAAGGTCTTAAGAAGGGAATGGAGAAAGAGGTGGAAATATGTCACCTTCTCGTCGTATTCCCTGCTCATCCTCTCCGCGAATGCAAGCCCTGGCTCGGCAAGGAATTCATGGTCCCAGTAATACAGTGACATGTATTTGTGTTTGAGGAAGTACGGCATCATCCTTCGGTATGTCGGCAGGTTCCTTACCACAGTTCCGTCCGGTCGCCCCATGAGGTCCGAACGTTCGACAATGAATATAAACTGTCGGTTGGTAGGGTCATACCGCTCGTAAGAGGATTTATATCGGGTACCCATCATTACCATCTTCCGGAGGTCCTGGTTTGACATTGAAGGGTAGGGACATAATAAACATCGGAGACCTTGAGCTAGACGAGATCGAGCTGATACTCGACACGTCCAGAAAGATGCTCCCCATCGCAAGGGGGGAGAAAAGGTCCAGGACCCTTGATGGAAAGGTGCTCGCCTCTCTCTTCTTTGAAGCATCCACGAGGACAAGATTGAGCTTCGAGACCGCGATGCACAGGCTGGGTGGGAGCGCAATAACCATCACAGGACAGGAGGGAACTTCCCTGATCAAGGGAGAGACCCTTGCAGATACTATCCGCATGGCCGACGGTTATTCCGATATCATCGCACTGAGGCATCCCAGAGAGGGTGCAGCCAGGATGTCGGCGACATTCTCCAAGGCCCCAGTGATAAACGGAGGGGACGGAGCAGGCCAGCATCCCACTCAGACCCTTCTGGATCTCTTCACGATCAGGGAGGAGCTGGGAGATATCGCAGATCAGAACATCACCATAGTGGGAGACCTCCGCTACGGAAGGACCGTGCACTCCCTTTCTCTTGCCCTTGGACGGATGGGAGCCGTCATGACCTTCGTGGCGCCGGAGATGATCCAGATGCCCGATCATATCATCTCCGACCTGGAAGGTATGGGGGTCGACGTGAGGAAGACAACGGACCTGAAGGCGGAGATACCCATCTCCGACGTGATATACATGACCCGCATCCAGAAGGAGAGGTTCCCGGAAGAGGAGGAATACCGCAAGGTTGCAGGAGCCTACAAGATACAGGCCAGAATGCTCGATGGGGCAAAAAAGCACATGATGATCATGCATCCTCTTCCGCGGGTGGACGAGATCCACCCGGAGATCGACAGCACACCCCATGCAAAGTACTTCGCCCAGGCATCCAACGGGGTCCCGGTCAGGATGGCCCTCTTGAAGCTTATCCTGGAGGGAGAATGATGAAGGAGGTCAAGATAGCTCCTATCAAGAACGGCACCGTCATAGACCATATCAAACCGGGAATGGCCCTCAAGGTGATGGAGATACTCAGGATCGATGGTGACTCGAGGCATGGTGTTTCCATAGCCATGTATGCCCATTCCAGGAAGTTGGGTCTGAAGGATATTGTCAAGGTCGAGGAGCTCGAGCTCGAACCGGATGTGGTCAACAGGCTGGCGGTCCTTACCCCGAACGCCACCATCTCCATAATTCGGGACCTAAAGGTGGTCGAGAAGTACATGGTCCAGCTTCCCCCGGTCGTCGAGGGGATCGCAAGATGCGAGAACCTGAACTGCATTTCCAACCAGAAGGAGCCTATAATCAGCAGACTCACAAGGACCTCCGTGGACCCCCCGAAATATCGGTGCTTCTACTGTGGCAGGGACCAGGAAAACGTCCAGAGCAACATCATCTGATGGAGTTCAATGTGCAGTCAAGGACCAGTTCCCCTGCTCTTTTTAACATTTCCAGCGGTATGTGAGGTGTTCGATATAGTCCCGGAATCCCGGCGACCATCTCGGTTGCCATTGGTATGTGCACGAATCCAGCATTTCTCCCCTCTCTGTATGCCCAGTCCATCTCCAGATAGAACACCTCATTGCAGATATACACTCCTGCAGAGTAGGAGAGCTTGGCAGGTATCCCGCTTTTCCTCAGACACTCCCGAAGGGGAACGGTCGGAAGTCGTGTCCTGTACGCCAGAGGGCCGTTTTCCAGGATAGGTGTGTCCGTCATGGTCTTCCCTTTGTTATCTGCTACCTCGGAAGACCTGATATTGACCGCGATCTCCTCAAGATTGATATATCCGATGGTCGCGTTGAGTCCAAATGAGATGACCAGGTCCGGAAATAAACTCTCAAGTTCGTCAAGGAGGATCTCACCCGCTTCTCCGTAAACCACCGGAAGTATACAGGTTTCGACATCTGGTCGTACATCAGACAGATGATGAGCAAGCATCTCGGCCGGATTGGAGTTGTAATTTTCGAAGGGACCGAAACCGGTTACCAACACCTTCATGATAGGGGAAATGCTGTCCATTTAAAAAGGTTCTCCGGGTCTGTGGATGGAATCTCAAAAAAAAGGTCGGGTGCGGGGGTGCCGCACCCGAACTCCCTCAGCCCGATTCAGTTCCTCTTCCTTGACCATGCGAACAAGGAGCTGCCAACACCCATCAATACAACGGCAGCAAGGATGCCTCCGATGATCACCTCGGAGCCAACAGGTGTTGGTTTTGGTTTTACTGCCAGGATGCGGACGGTCATCTCCGAAGCCAGATCGGACTTATCGTGGTCGTCGTCCATGACCCAGAGCTTGACCATATAATCTCCGGGGCTCTCATAACTGTGGGTGGCCACCTTGGTCGGTTGATATCCGTCCTTGATACCGGTGGAGGTGTCTGAATGGGTGCCATCCCCGAAATCCCAGTAGTAACCGATGACATCACCATCAAGATCGTATGACCCGTCTCCCGACAACATCACCGGCTGCTCGTCCATGTAGTAGGAAGGATTGGTATCCTTGATCACAGCTATCGGGTGCCTGTTCATCACGGAGATGGTGTATGTGGCCTCCCATATCGCCAGCTTTCTATCCGACATGTTGATCTTGACCACGTAGGTCCCGTTCTCCCGGTAGATGTGGTCGACCTTGGGCTGTTTGGAGATGGTCCCATCCCCGAGGTCCCATGTCAGGCTGTGCAGATCGTCGAGCGGACTCGTCGATACCTGGTCGTCCAGGTAGAACTCCCCGTCCGGATCGAAGGAGCCGGATGCATCGAAGACCAGTGCGTTGTTCGTGTAGATCTCCTTTTTGTCCAGGTCGATCCAGCCGTTAGGAGCCGTGATCTCCACTACGCCCACCGGCGGGAGGTTGGCAGGTATGATCATCACCAGTGTCTCATCGTCATCGGTGTAATCCCCGTCGGAAACCGTGAGCCTTACGGTGAAGGTTCCGGAAGCAGAGTAGTTGTGCTCCACAACGTCCCCGTAGACCTGTTTCGACCCGTCGCCGAAGTCCCAGATGTAAACGAGGTTGTCAGTGTATTCCGAATCCCGCTTCAGATCGTAGTTGGGGTCATCGTTGGGGTCGTAGGATTTTCTGCCGTCGAACGTAACCGTCATCCCGACCTCTATCTCTCCCTCGTCGGGTGTCGGTCTGTTCGGTCCCGCATTCGCGGTGGGTGGAAGGTTCACGTATACCCTGAAAGGTTCTGATTCTGTGGTGATGTCGTTGTCCCAGACCTTGAGCTTCACCGCCCAGTACAACTTGCCGTTGCTTGCTGCTCCCCTCTCGGACCATTTGTGTTCGGATTGGGGGTTGTTAACGAAACCTTCCGTCCGGGTACCGTCACCCCATTCCCACTGGTATCTGAGGGTGGTATCCGGGATATCGTCTCCATCCTCATCGAAACCAGGAAGACCCACATAATAGCCATCAACATCCAGATCGCCCTCGATATAGATGTCCGGGTCGTAGGATTCCGAGCCATTGAAATAGACCATCCTGTTCTTGGAGGTCTGGATCTCGTCATAGAAGAAGTTCTCCATCTTTGCATTGTGGGAGCCTCTTACCACGGGGACCGGTCCGGAGTTCGAGATCACATGAAGCAACAATGTTGCGTTTCCGCTCAGTGTATTGATGTTGTCTACGGGACCGTCGTATACGGTCAGGGTCACCAGCCAGTCACCGGGCTCGTCGAAGGACTCCCGTAGCAGGGTCGCATCCTCCCTGCTGTAGCTGTCGTAAGGCCCCTCGAAGAACCAGTAGTAGCTAAGGTCGGAGTTGGGGTCGGGGTCATAGGCATATCCGTTGAAGGAGATCTCCCTCTGCGGAAGTATGTAGGCTTCCCCCTTCTTCGCGTAGGTCTTGGGGATCTGAGGGATCACGCTCAGTGAGACCCTGGGAGCATTCTGTGATTTGTAAGCCAGGACCTGGATCGTGTGTGTCCCCTGGTTCAGGTCACGGTCCATGACGGTCAACGTGATGTTCACTATCAGATACTGTTCTTCGGCCGGAAGGGTCGGGTCCATTGTGGGCAGTCTTATCTTCCACTCATAGGTCGGCTCTGTCTGCCATCCAGTTGATATAGCGATCATATAGGGGTGGTTATCGATGGAGGTCATACCTTCCCATTTATACTTTAACGTGTCCACCTCCCCAATGTTCTCCTCCAAAAGGTCCATGTAACCGTTACCGTCCTCTATGTTCTTGCTATCCTCGCCATCGTCCTGACCCGGCCAATCTGGATGTCCATATCCTATCCCGTCAGCCCCCACATCGTCCTGGGGGTCGTAGGACCTGCGGGCGTCAAGGATAAGAATGTCACCTTCCTTGAGCTGTGGATAAACATCCGTGAAAACGGGATCTTCATGTCTTGGATCTTGTTTCGGTCTGAGGAAGTCCTTCTTGTTCTCCGGGAAGCCCTGGTCCTCTCCGGTGTCGGCGACCGGGAGCTGCTGGGGGTGCTTGTAGGGAAGTACGATCCAGCTGAGCTTTCCGGTATAGCCGCAGTAGAGGAGCAGGTCCATTGTCCTGTTGTCAAAGTCATCAGGCTCATTGTCGATCCGCCATATCAGGACCCAGATCCTTCCTCCCGTGATATCACCGGGAATATTGGGTCTGCCATCGTCGTCGATGTCCAGCCAGTATCCGAGACCGTCCATGGATTCCTCCATCTGCCTCTGTGTCAACTGCATCTCGCGGGATTTGGTGGTATAGGCATCCAGGGTACTTGCAGGATCGATTGGGTCGTAGGGGCTGTTCCACCAATCGAAATCGAACTGCATCATACCTTCTATTGCAGCGGATGGGTCAGGGTTCTCGAAGTCGTAATCTCCGTCCGTATCGACCCAGACCTGTACCTCCAGCATCTTGTCAGCGCCCATCTTTGGGTTTGTCCCCATAGAAATCAGGCCCAGAGGATTGATCGTGAGGTTGATGATACCCATATCGTTCATGGATGTGTCATACTGGGCTGTGAGCTGCCTGTTCGATCGGGGATACGAGAAGTTCATCGGGTGGTCCTCGGTGTATGTGAGGTTGATATCCTCCTTCATCAGGCCAACCTCGTCCCCGTTCGTGGTTGCGTTGATATCGTCCAGCCACTGGTAGTCCTCGGTCATGTTCTTGCATCTGAACCAGAACTCTCTCTGGGGGTAATATTGAAGAGAGTTGCTCCAGTTGTGCCAATTCTGGTTCCAGGGCTGCAGATAATTCTCATTGTTCCAATTGGACCATTGAGGATACGGGTCCACCTTGTTGTGCGCATCGGTCCTGGTCTGTTCTTCGGCGGGGACGATCTCATCAGCTTCTGCATTTCCGACCACGTCGATCATGGATACGAATCCAACTGCAACCATGAGACCGATCAGAATAAGGGCAAGGGCAACTTTGCGCATGTATTCCCTCCAGCAAATTTACTACACTTTTTAGATATACTGCAGTGTACCACGTGGGGTGGGTGTATTACGGACTGTATAGATAAAGTTTCCCTACTTCTCAGATTTCTGGACATCTAGCCAGGCCTCCTGATGCTTTCCCGTTAAAGGGATTCCTTCCGTTCGTCACCCACCTGAAAGAGTGGTAACTTGAACATTAAAACCCCGAGCGTTTTATATAAGGATTGTTATTTCATGTGCTTGGAGACTTTTTCCCAGGACTTTTCTGCATGCCGATAAGCATACTTTCCAGCTGGTCTGCAAGTCCAACGTACATCCTCATGTCGCCTTTCTTCCTTGATTCCTCGGCCAAGTTGATAAGGTCGAACATCCTTCCGACGTCCCTGCCCTGCTCGTGGAGTTTGATCGATGCTTTGTATACGACCTGTATCTTCTTGAACGCTCCATCGATCCTGGAACGGTCAGGTCCTTCCTTTACCATTTTCTCCTGAGGTTTCTGAACGGCCTTATCCGGCTCGGCCATTATGTTCTCCACGGTCGGAACCTCATCGTCATCCTCCTCCTCTTCAAGGTCGATACAGAAATCCTCTTCCTCTTCGTTTTCCTCTTCCTTTTTCTCCGGAGATGCCTCGTCCTTGGTGATCGGGGCTGGGCCTTCCTTTGGAGGTTCGGGGCTCCCACTTTCGTCGTTCTTCTTCAGAAGGATAACTTTTTTCTTCATGATCTTTATCACAGGTTTTACAGCGGTTTTCTCTGCGTCCTCTTCTTTTTTGGGAGTGATTTCGGTCTTAACGGGAAGCTTCTTCTCTCCTTTGTCGGAAATTGCAGCCTTCGTTTCCTTTGCTATGGAGGGCTCCTCTTTCACCTCTTTCACTGGAGTTTTTTCGGGTTCCTTGACCTCTGCCAGGACGACATCCTCCGTTATAACCAGGTCCTTGACGGCCTCTTCGGCTAGGGTGTTGGTCGACTGTGCTAGGGGTAGGAAGTCCCCCTTACCTTCCTTGAAGGAGTTGGCAAGTTCCTTGAACCTCTCCTTCGAGACAGTCATATTGCCACCCAGGGCTTCGTAATCAGTGATCTTTCTCTGGATATCGGCGATCACGGACCTCCTGAACTCCTCGCTTCTGATATTTGAACCGATCTCATCGGCAAACTTGACGACCTGATCGTACTTTCCGTCACGGTAGTGAAGTGCCATTTCCCTGACCTTCGATGCGACCCTTGCCGCACTCCCGCCGATACCTTTCAGAGGTGCGGTATCCTTCTGGATGCTGACGATCTTTGCGGCAGCGTCCTCCTTGAGCTTCATTGCGGTAAGATCATCCTCTCCTGCCGCCTTGAACTTGACACGCTTGTCCTCGACCTTCATCTCGACCGTTGGGCCGATATCCTTTGGTGAGACCACTTCGATGCTGCTCTTTTCCGGGGTATGGTCTGTCTGTCCCTCTGACTGGTCTATCTCCACATCGAGTAGCTGTTCTGCTGATAATCCCTTCATTACAGACCTCGTATCCTCCTCGGACATGAGAGTGGGCATCTCTCCGTGTATCCTGAGCCATAATGACCTGAAAGGCTCTTGGAGAGCGAAAGGTTCCCGGACCTTGTCTGAGTTGTCTAGAAAGGTCTCGATGTGTGAATACTTATCGGATCCGTTGGAAGCTGCCATATTACTCAACCCAGAGCTTGACCTTTCAAGTACCACTATTTTTGATATATAGTTTTTGATTAGGTGGGGGAAAAGGGTCTGGACCGCAGAAGCAGCGATGGAATTCTTGACACCTTCTCTTCCTTCCAAGTCGTTCTTGGTCACGTGGAAGATCACCATAACATACTGAATTCAAGTCATGAACTTCGTGAAAGGGAGGTACGTAAGTTCCGGGGTTCTGTAAGATCACAAGCGATATAAATTGCCTTGAGACAGGGATGTCTCAAGACCGGGGTTCAAATCCCCTCGAACCTTAAGGTCCTGTATCCTCGCTTCGCTCATCTACGAATGATAACTGAGGCCACCACACCCATGATTTTAGATGGCCTCAGACCATGCAAAATCCGGTCAGGTGATAATCATTTGGCGATTTTGCTGGTTTTTACCTTTTCTGATATTAATGTGATATCTTGAAAAAGTAAAAATGGCGCAGAGGAGGGGACGTTGTAAAAAGTCATATGATCGACGATACTTCTTTTTGCAACGGCCAGATAAATAAGACATCGTTATTGTCCGTACTTATTTATCGTATGTGAGCGATCTCGCGCGGCATTTTCTGCGAACAGTTTATAAATGGCGAGAAGAAAATGGCGCAGAGGAGGGGATTTGAACTTCCGCAAAATAGGAAATTTTGCTCATCTTGAGATTTCTCAATGCGGTCGGTGAAACGAAATCTCAAGACCCTACGGGGTTCAAATCCCCTCGAACCTTAAGGTCCTGTATCCTCGCTTCGCTCATCTACAGGACAAAAAAAGGCGCAGAGGAGGGGATTTGAACCCCCGAGGGATTGCTCCCACGAGATGTCCGGAGGACCGCGGGTCGTTTTCCAGTCTCGCGCCTTACCGGGCTGAGCTACCTCTGCGTTCATTGGCGAGGAACGCGCTCTAATCGATAGGTCCTATTTAACCATTTACGGCACGGCCTTAGAGGTATCCTTCATTCATCGGACCCATCCTCTTCGATATCCAGGTCATCATCGGTAATATCGTCATCCTCGAAGTCCAGGTCCTCATCGGTCTCATCATCGTATAGGTCGGCATCTTCATCGGTTAGGTTGTCCTCCTCCACATCCAGGTCGCTATCTTCAGAGGTCTCGTCCTCATTGGTATCCCCATTATCATCGTTCATCCCCTTCTCTCCGAACTCCATACCTCTTTCCAACATCTCCTTTCTCGAGAGTTCGATGTCCACCTCATCGGAGAGCTGTAGGAAATCGGCAGGTATCTCTTCCACAGTGAAAACGGTCTTTCCGGCTCTCTGGATTATGATGCCGTTGTTCTGCGCACCTTCGGCATCTATCCTGATGATGACCGGATCTGGGCCCTCCCTGTGTATCCCTGCCTCGTATGCATCGTTCCAGGTCTTGGAGAGATGAACCATCGTTCTATCCCCTGGCTGTATCCCGTTCTTAAGGAGTGTATCAACCTCTCCCGGGTCGGCAGGGTAGTAGAGCCTCTCGGGAATGTTGTCGGTGGGAAGGCTCATACTCAGCTCTATTGAGTGGCCGTAAGTGGCCCTGACATGATTGCTGTCAACCTGATATCTCCCTTTTGGATCGGTCTCGACAAGACCGATTATGTGGTTTGGTCTCAGCCACCTCATCCGATCTCCCCTCTTGCGTTTGATCGCTGAAACCATCTTGTAGATGTCAACAAAGCCTTCCTCGTCCATATGAAGCCCGAACTTCTCGGGAAAATGCCTCAATATACCAGCCATGATCCTTCCAAGTGATTCTAATTCATATGAACTCATGAGGAACTTACCCTCATCTCCACAGACGGGACAGTCCTCACCTCGAAAATATCCATGGTCTCTGCACATTCTTAGCATGATATGTCACCTTCTTGCATAGAAACTTGAACGGATGGTATTCTAACCTTACCGTATACTTTCTCGTTCGGACATGGAAGGAACATTTATTATATTAAAGCCACGGGATTTCAATGGTCCTCTTTGTCATTTTGGTCCAGAATGGATCTGCTCGTATTGTTGTTTTTACCCCTGTTGATGAGCTTGTTGTATATTATCTCAAGAATAGTGTCGGATACTTCCTTCCGCTTCTTCGCTTCCTCCACCATCTCCAGAGGATCGGACCTGTCGTCCTTGAGCATCCGGTGTATCTTCAGACCCATAGTCATTTGGACCTAACCTCTTCGCTTTGGAAGGAGTCCCCATACGCTCCTGGAATGCAAATCAATAATCCCTTAATAATACTTACTGGATGAATTTCATAAATAAATAGTGGGGAATTATCCAATGTCTTTTGCTGTTTTATGGCCTCATCTACCATTTGAGCTGCTCCTCCTCATCCCACCCTTCTTCCTCCTCGTCCTCTCCCCAATCATCACCATTCTCCTCATCCCACCCTTCTTCCTCCTCGTCCCCATCCCATCCCTCTTCCTCTTCGTCTTCATCCCAGTCTATCGGACCTCCGCCCGTTTCCAGTTCATTGTCCGAGAGGAAGCGTGGGGGGGAAAGGTCCACGGGCTTGACCGTTTCTGGCTCCACGATTTTCGTTGGCACCGTGGTCCCGTACAGGTCCTCATAGCTTAGCGGGGCGGTCATTAAATCTTGCTCAGGAGGTTGAGGTGCCTCCACTGCAGGGGTTTGAGCTGGCGTGGACATGGGTGCTTTCCTTTCAACACCCTCTTCCCGTCCCGCTTCCCATATCTTGCCAAGGTTCCTTCTTCTTCTTATTGCCCCGAAGATCATAAGGACCAGTAAAATGAGAACCACCAGGACCCCTGCTAATATCCACCATTTCGGATCGTCCATCCACCCGGGGAGATCGTCGTCATCCTCAGTTTCATCATCATCGAGATTATCCGTTACAGGTGGAAGATATGTCCTGAAATCCCACATATATGTCTGGTCAAGTTCGTAGTTGAACACATCCATTGCCTGTTGTGAAAGTGTGAAATTGTAGGTTACCCCTTCGTCCATGAATGCCTCGATGACGATGGTATTATTGTCCTCGCCCTGTTTGACAATGAAGGACGTCGGAGTCCGTATAATTCTCTCCTTTCCGGTGAATGCGTCGATCTCCTTGGTGATCGCCCTTATCGAAATGTAGTTGACGATGGAGGATGCAAGGACCGGGTTCGAGAACCTGAGGACGATCGCTGTCGTATTGGTTATGTTCGCGAAAAAATCCGAATGGGAGGGCCCCCAGGGGTAAACAAGTTTGAACTGTGTCCTCACGGTGTAGTTGGCGCAGAACCTGTCAAGGAGCAGGTTGTTCCACGTATCCTTGATGGTTGGCTCCACCACCAGAGAATAGGTCAGTTCGAATTCGAGGGTTTCCGTTTCCAGAAGGACCTCTGTTCGGTCTTCTTTCACGGAAGTTGTCAAGGTCCCGGGTACTTTAGTGCCATTGGGATGGAGCAGGTAGATCGAATCGGATGTGATGGAGGTCTTGTTGATCCTTTCAGAGAACCGGACCACGAAATGTGTGTTCTCGCTGAATTGATATGTCGGGTCCTCGGCAGGAAGAATTTCTATGACGCGGGGTGGGGTGAGATCACCATCCGCATTGATATTGATCTGGAATTCCCTGGAGTTGCCAGAAGGGTCCGAGGCCACGAGAAGCAGTGTGTAAGCTCCTGGTTCAGTGAAGTTGAAACTGAAGGAGATCCCCGTGAAATTCCTGGTCCACCATTCTGTGGCCGGTCCTTCCAGGTGCCTCAGCGTCCAGTTGTAGATGCTCCCTTCGGGCATGGGCAGTCCATTATCGGTCAGGTTGGCTGAATAAGTTTCAGGTATTCCAAGTATCACATATTGACTGCCAAGGATATTGCCCACAGGAGGTGTCCTGTCGTTTACAGTTATGTTGAGCTCGAGTTCCGCCGTATTGTCCCCTCCATCCCGTATCGACACATGGACCAAGTAAGCCCCGGGATCGGGGAACACTATATAGACAACAGGACCGGAGAAGTTCTGGAGGTATTCGTCTGGCCCACTGAAGCTCCAATCGATCGAGAAGTTCTCCCGAAGATGTGCCCTAGGGTCATTGTCGCTCCAGTTGAGGTTATAGGATACAAGTCTCTTTTCGTCAACCCTCAGTTCCCCTTCGATCGATATTTCCGGTGATGTGTTGTCGAAGACCGTTATCAGAAGGGTGATCTCATCCGAGTTCCCCGCAGGGTCCCTCACACGGATGGAAAGCTTGTGGTCTCCGAGTTCGATGAAGGTTACCGGGAACCGGTCGATACCATAGAGGACCTTTTCGATCCCGTCAGTGCTGCTGAAACTCCATGTTATGTTCTCGATATAAGCGAAAGCAGGATCCTCACCCTCGTCATATGAAGTTGAATTGAAAAGGTAGGGTTGTCTGCTGATCTCCCTGAAAACATGGGACTGGTTCTCGACCTCGAGCATTGGAACAGGGAGCATTGTGTCAAGAGTGAACCAGTAGGTCCGAAGTGTGGGACCAGCACCATACTGGTCGAAAGCCGCAACGGTGATGTTGTTCAACCCCTCATCAAGGATTAGGTCGAACGAGAAGGACCCCAGTTCTCCAACGCTGTTGTTGCTGTCAAGAACTCCACCCTTCCAGACCTGGACAAAACCCAAAGGTTCGGACCTCCCGTTCATGGAATGTGAACTGATCCGGGTCACGCGGGGTGGTGGATCAAGCAGTTCGACAGAGGATGGACCCTGATTGTCTATCCGGAAGCCGAATGCGATGGTCCAGTTCGAAATGTTGGGGACCTCGTCGTATCCACGGTACCTCAGGAACATGCTGTCTATATTCCCGGGCCCTCCCGATCCGTTCCTCGTGTCCCATGTGAAATCGTCCGGAACGTCCATATTCGCATGTACCCATTCCCCGTCATCTTCGATCCCGTTCCCGTTGGAGTCATTGTAGTATTGCAGCTCCACATTTTCAAGGTCTGGACTCCCGACAAAGCTCAGATTGGCGATGCCCACTATCGTGTAAGGAGTGGTGATCAGGTCAACAGTGGGGGCCTCCGTGTCCTCGGGTGTCACATTGAAGGGGAATGACAAGGATGAGGTATTGCCGTTGATATCCACCGCAGATAATCTGAACCAGTATTCCACCCCGTCCGTAAGGTTTCCGATGGTGAGGTTGGTGTCAACATAGGAGGTGTTGGCGATCAATGTCCAACCGCCGGGATCGGAGGTCGTCGAACTGCTGATATTGGTGAAGGCCGAATAGTGGGAAAGGTCGGTTTCGTTGCTTTCATCCCATTTCAGTAATACAGTATTGCCACTACCGATCGTCGAGGCGGTGAGGTTCTTGGGATATCTTGGTATGGAACCGTTGAAAGTGACATTGAACTGGTCGCAGATCTGTGGGCCGAGGAAGGGATCATCAACAAACGTGACGAGCATTCTTGTACCAAAAGTGTCCGGGGGGATTGTCCACATGGCAGAAACATTTCCGTCGTTGGCAACTAGGTCGCCGCTTTGTCCCGGACCATCGTCATGAAAGGGAGTCCAATCCTGGTTCAGCCCGTCGAACCTCCAGTATGCCGGGATTCCGGTCTCTGTCGTTCCTGTCAGATTCAAGACCTCGTACTCTGACTGGACCAGCCACAGGGCCAACGTCCGGAAGACCGCAAGACCAACTGGGTCCTTCGCGGTCATCTCGAAGTAGATCGACGACGAAGAAGAGGTATAGCTGACATTGATGATATCATCATGGGAGACATAGAGAGAGATGGGTGAGGATGTCGAGATGTTGCTGGTGAGGAAGTATCCCGTGAACTGCCCGAGTATGCCAAACCTGGAAAGTTGAATGTTCTTTCCTGCAAGGTCACTGTCCGAGCTGATATGAACGGTAACGCTCGGCTGGGCGATCTTAAGTGGATCGAACACGCTTACGGTTATGTTGTCATCACCGGTGGATACATATTTTCTATAGGTCTCGATATCCGTTATTCCGCTCGACATAATGAGCTCATAGTTCGCAGCTAGACCGAAATGCTGGGGTCCCATTGGAATGTTATAGGCCTTGATCTCGACCTTCCACCAGCCCTGCTGCGGGGATGGTATCTGTATACCCTCCACGGGATTCGTTCTGTCCGTCGTGTCATTGAAGGGAAAACCAAAGTCATTTCCGTGATAAACTGTACCGTTAGGGGCTGTGATGATCAGGTCCAGATCATTGACCAATGTAATGGCTGCATATGCAGCGGCCGGATAATCCGACCAGGCAAGGGTGAGTCTGAGATCATCAGTACTGTTGATATTGACGTATCTCGTTATCACATCATTGGTCTGGATACCGGTCTTATCATCGATGTAGGAAACAGAGGTGCCTTCCCTGGGAACGAGAGAGTTCGGTATGTCTATCCTGCCCCATCCTTGTGAGTTGTCCGGTCTCGCGGTGACCTCCTGGGTCGTGATGTTATCGGAACCATATTGTCCGGGGGTCATATCTAGAGCCCCGTTTATCAGGGTCGCCTTCAGAAGTGCTCCTGAAGGAGAACTGTGGCCCAGTTTCTCCTCGTAATATTCCCTCAGGAGAACCACCGTCCCCGCGGTTATCGGTGTAGACATGGATGTTCCACCCATGAAGATGTAGTTGGAATTGTGTTCGAAGGTACCCCATCCCGTGGATGCCGATCTGGTGGACCTGACCGATAGTATATTGGTACCCGGAGCTACCACATCGGGTTTTATCCTGCCGTCATCGGTGGGGCCGCGGGAAGAGAATGCGGCTATCCCCATAGGGTCGTTAGAGACCTTGTCTGTCCTTATGGGGTCCTTCGAGTATTTCCAGAGCCAGCTTCCGGTACCCCACTGGATCTGGTAACCTCCGTCCGTCCTGTAGTTCTCTCCAGCACCGACGGTTATGCAATTCTTCGCCGTTGCGGGAGACCCGATGGAATCATCGTCGATCTTTCCATCCGGATTATAGGTGCCGTAGGGTTTGTAATAATCGATTCCGCTGTTCCCCGCCGAGAAGAGAATGATCATTTCGGGATTGTGATATAGGAACCAATCGACATCCTTCGAACTGGTGGTGTAGGCACCTGCGTAGGAGGCACCCCAGGAATTGGTGTGGATCCTTGCTCCGAAATCGTAGGCATCCTGGAAGAGCAAGCTCAGGTTGGATGGGACCTCAAGCCTGTTCCCGGCGGTCTGATTTGCAATTGCCTGGAAGTATATCTCGGCTTTGGGTGCCATTCCTCTGATGCTACCGTTGGAGTTCGAGCCGTTCCCTGCGACGGAACCGGTCACATGGGTGCCGTGGGAGTGTGTATCGCTCGAATTCGGTCCGGCCCATGTGGAGGTCGTTACCCGGTTGTCCATGTCGGCGATCATATCGCCGTTCACCAAATGGTTGTCGATTCCGGTGTCGATTCCGGTATCCGCGATGGCCACTTTCTGTCCCGAACCATCGAGACCTAATGTTTCCCAGACCTCCTGGACACCGATGATGTCCTTGGAGACATTGTTGTTGAGCTCCATCCACAGCCGAGGTTCGACCCACTGGACGGACGGGATCGAGACAAGTTTTTCAAGTGAGCTGATCGGCAGGTCCATCACATAACGGGTGGGAGACCCCTCCTCGACCCCCGACGAGATACCTGCGAGTTCCTCGATTATTCGATGGTCCGGGTAGAAAAGGTCCACCATTAACTGTTCCGACCCCATTATCTCCACAGATCCCGGATCAGCTTCAAACAGGTCATAAATTATTGGTGATACCTTGAGGCCGGAGGGGAAGGTGGAAACACCTGTAACTCCTTCAATGGACATCAGGTCCAAGTGCCCGAGTTCCCTGGACCTAACAACATAGCACATGTCAGGAAGGTATTCCAGGATGTCGACCCCCCTTCTTGTCAGATCATCCTTCCATTCGGGGAGTATGGGCCCTTTGTATTGAATGATGTAGATATCGGAACTGTGGTCTGTTGGATAGGCAGGTACCTTCTCCATCAGTTCCTCGATCGCGAGGTCTCCCCACTGGGTTCTTACCATGAACATACCGGAAGGATCATGGAGTGTTTCATCGATCTGACCTTCGGTCATGACCGCCGTTGATAGGAAGGTCACCATCGTCAGTATTAAGACCATGGACACTGCAAGTGGTCTGTTCAGGTTGATGGACATGTGTTCACCCTTTTTCATGCGTGTTCACCTTGGCAGTGAAGCATCCTGGTATCACCCCAGGTGAAGGCCTGATACGGTCTAGCGTAAGCTCCGATTAATATCTTTTGGATAAATGTTTTCACAGCTGTCAGATAGGAAGGAGGGCGGACAACCGTTTCATTTTGGTCAAGTCGTCCACCCCGACCACGGTGGCCTCGACTGTCCTTGCTCCTTCTGCTAGATAAGGATACAGGAACTCCCGTATACCCGTTCTCCCGTTCATATCCGGGTTCTGGTGGTAGGAGATCAATTCCAGCATGGGCCAGATCTCGTAACGTGAGGGGTCCCAGTTCGCCGGTGGAGGAGTATCGGTCTCCGGCCTCTTCCCATTGGAAAGTGCTAAAGCAAT
>JBLIRF010000124.1:0-5053 GCA_049472175.1 Thermoplasmatota archaeon | reverse complement strand
GAGGCCACCAAGATAGAGCTTGCTCTAAGGGAGGACGGGATACCGATGGTCAAGCTCGAAAGCGAATATGATGAGGGTGACGTGGAACAGGTCAGGACAAGGATAGAGGCCTTTGTCGAGATGATAAAGGCCAGAAGAGAATATCATATGGTCCATCCTTCGGGGGGTGCGAAGTGACGGGGGGCGGTGGAGCAAGAGGAGCGTACGACGTTGGTATAGACGTGGGTGCCATAAGCACCAAGCTCCTTCTGTTTCGGAATGGTAAGGTGGAGGGAACAACGCTAGCCAATACCACAATGGAGCCAGGGAAACTCGCTGGAAAGATCCTGCAAGGCCTCCTTACTCATAAAAGGTTGGAACGTGAGGAAATAGGATACATTGTCGCCACAGGTCAGGGGCGGAGATCCGTGGAGTTCGCCGACCTTGCAAGAACGGAGATCACGACCTTCGCCAAGGGGGCTCATTTCCTTGTTCCGGACGTCGAGCTGGTAGTGGATATCGGCGGTCACGGTATACGTGTCATGAAGCTGGGTGAGATGGGCATCATCTCGGATTTCCGAACAAATGATAAATGCTCGAGCGGAACCGGCTGTTTCATGGACACGATGGCAATGGCCCTGGAGGTCCAGATAGATGATGTGGGGGACCGGTCCCTCCTATCGGAAATTGCGGAGCATGTGAATGCAACATGTACGGTCTTTGCGGAATCCGAGGTCGTGTCCCTGATAGCCAAAGAAAAAGCAACCGAGGACATACTGGCAGGTCTTCATCAGATGGTGGCAAGGAAGATCGTCGGTCTTGTGAACTCGACCCAACCCAAGGGCAAGGTCCTCGTATGCGGGGGTGTGGCGAGGAACTCCGGGATCGTCGAGGAGCTGCGAAAGATCATGAACAGGGATATGGTCGTACCGGAGATGCCTCATATGGTAGGTGCATTGGGGGCTGCATTGATGGCCCCGAGGCCGGAAAACGCATACAGGCCAGTTGGTGGGGATATACCGAAGAAGAACACTGAGGTCAAGCAGACACCCTTCCTTGACAGATTGTTGAGGTGGAAAAGATGATCACAGCAGGTGTCGACCTCGGGTCCACGTACGTGAAGGCGGTGGTTGTCAGGGATTGGGGGAGGGCCGGCTTCGGTGTGGCCCCGACCGGACATGACCATGATGTGACATCGAAGAAGGTCCTGAACGCCGCCCTGGAGATGGCCGGGATAGACCTCAAAGATATAGACCATATAGTTTCGACTGGATATGGAAGAAGGGTAACAAGCCTGGCGCATACCAATATTAGCGAGATATCGGCCAATGCAAGAGGGGTTCAATGGCTGGGATCGGAGCTCGGTGTAAGGACGATAATCGATATCGGTGGGCAGGATACGAAGGTGATCGCACTTGACGATGACCTTCAGATGATCAACTTCGCCATGAACGACAAGTGCGCGGCCGGTACCGGCAGGTTCCTCGAGGTGCTTGCACGTGTTCTGGAGATACCCCTTGATGAGATGGGGCCTCTCTCCCTGAAGAGCAGGGACCCCGTGGATATCACGACCACCTGCCTGGTATTCGCAAAATCAGAGGTTGCGAACCTTATCTTCCAGGGATATCCAAAGGAAGATATCATCATGGGCATCCACAAGGCCGTTGCAAGAAGGCTCGTCGCAATGGCCAAGAAGGTCGGCGTCCGTGATGTGGTCTTTTTCGATGGAGGACCTGCAAGGAACATCGGAATGGTGCATGCGATGGAAAAGGAGCTCGGAAGAGAGATGCACGTCCCCGAGATGCCCCAGATAGTAACCGCGACCGGAGCGGCTATCCTTGCAGCCGAGGAGTTCCAGAGGATGAAATAGAGGCATCCTGACCATCATTTCCCGAAAGGCAAAGGAGAAATAATCAAGAGCTTACTTAAGTAAGGATGAAGACAGGCTTGCAGGTCCCTGGAGCACCGATGATCATCCTGCTGATGTCAACGGCGTTTGCATTGACCTTGACGTCAGGGTGCCTCGAGGCGGAGGATGGTGAGGATTGTTTCTCGGCACTTTCGGAGCATTCCGTTGTCGATGATATCGTCGACGATATGGAAGGGGACCACGAGCTTGTTACTGTGACTGGTCTGGAACCCGGAAAGAATGGGAGGGCCAGGTTCTGGAAGTTCGCCTACAACAATGTGACATCCGGTGCTGCGCTCTCATCGGTCATGGTCACTGTCGATATTAATGGTAATGTGGACATGACGACGGGAGAGCCACTGGCGAAGACGCCGGTAAGGAACCTTTCGATAGATTCCACATCGGCCTACATTGCGGCAAGGAGTTACTTGATCGAGGATGAGGTCATATCGGAGGATACAAGGGTCACCGTGATATTCATATACCTTCTCGGGGACCACCCTGACAACAGAGGATGCGATTGGACGATCGGCCTTATCCTGGGTTCGGAGCAGCCAGTGGAGGTGACCGCTCGTATCGACGGGAATACGGGTGAGGTCATGAGCATCGTTATCACAAAAGAATGATGAGTTGTTGCTGGTCATCATGGATCTGACGTTCATTTTATATCAGGTATCATATTATCCCGGAAACAGGAGGGATCCGCGGGATGACAGACCTTGAAAGGTTCTTCAATCCTAGAAACGTTGCAGTAATAGGGGCTTCTTCGAATCCCGGGAAGATAGGGTACAAGACCTTCAACAACCTCGTCAGGGGAGGTTTCAGAGGAGGAATGTTCCCTGTGAACCTTGCCGGTGAGAACGTCTGCGGTCAGAAGGGGTACAGATCATTGGAGGAGATAGAGGATCAGATCGACCTTGCCCTGATATGCATCCCGGCGAGTTATGTCAAGGATTCGCTTGCCGAATGCGGTAGGAAGGGTATCCCATTCGTTGTGATCATAACCTCGGGGTTCAAGGAGATAGGCAATGTTGAGGGTGAGCGGGAGCTGATAGAGATAGCGGGAAGATACAATATCAGGATACTGGGACCAAATGTTTTCGGGATGATCTATACCCCAGCGAACCTGAACGCCCAGTTCGGGAACGAAAAGGTGCTTCCCGGAAACGTGGCGATCATCACTCAGTCCGGCTCTCTCGGGATAGCTCTGATGGACAGGGTTTTCCAGGAAGGGATCGGCGTTTCCGCCATGACGTCCGTCGGTAACAAGTCCGACCTGTCTGACGAGGAGATCCTTGATTTCCTTGTGACCGATGAAAACACGAAGATCATCTTGATGTACATCGAAGGCCTGAAGGACGGCAGGGAGTTCATCCGGAGGGTGAAAGAGGTATCCAGGGTCAAGCCAGTGATAATCCTGAAATCCGGCAGGTCAAAGGCAGGGGCCAAGGCTGTTGCCTCCCACACCGCATCACTTGCCGGGGCGGACAGCCTCTTCGACGCCGCCTTCAAGCAGGCAGGGGCGATAAGGGCTCCCAACCTGAGGGAAGCCATAGACTGGACAAGGGTCCTCAACGATCTACCGCTTCCGCAGGCAGATGATATACTGGTGATAACCAACGGAGGCGGCTTCGGAATACTTGCAATTGATGAGATCGGGCTTTCAGGACTTCCTCTGTTCTACAACATGGAATGGATCATTCAGAAGATCGGGCCACTGGTGCCGCCCTTCGCCTCACTGAGCAACCCGGTCGACATCACCGCACAGACACCGCCTGAGGGTTACATCAAGTGCCTCGAGACCGCCATGGCGGAGGATACCATAGGTTCCGTCATCGGGATCTACGGAGCAACGGCCGGTATAGATGTGGACAGTTTCACAAAGGACCTGATATCCTCCATGAAGGACCCGGGCAAACCATTGGTCCTTTGCCATATCGGCGGCAAGGACGCTGACAAGCAGATACGCGCCTTCAATGAGGCAGGTCTTCCTGCGTTCTACTTCCCGGAAGAGGCCGTTTCATCGCTGGAAGTCATGTACAGATACAGGAAGTACATGAATTCCAGGGACAGGAAGCTGCCTCCTCTTGTCAAGTGGGACCTGAGCAGGATCAGAAAGCTAGTGGAAAGGACAAGGAAGAACGGACACCACTTCATGGACCTTGAGACCTCTCTCGAGTTCCTCAAGGCCGGGCCGATCGAACTGTGCGATTACAGGGTTGTGAAGAACATAGATTCGGCTGTGAAGGCGGCGAGGGAGATAGGTTTTCCTGTTGTGATGAAGGGGTCGGCCTCCGACCTGATCCACAAGACGGAGAGGGGAGGGGTGATCACGGACATCGACAACATTGAGGAACTCGTTGAGGCCTTTGAGAAACTGGATCCCATTTCCGAGAAGATCATAGTGATGGAGCAGATATCGGGTCGGGAGGTGATAGCGAGCTCCATCAGGGACAAGGTGTTCGGGCCATCTGTGATGTTCGGCGTGGGAGGGGTGATGGTGGAAGCGATGAACGATGTCACATTCAGGGTGGCACCAATCGGGGAACTCGATGCGGAGGAGATGATGAACGAGATCAGGGGAAAAGCCCTGCTGGGAGCTTTCAGGGGAAAGAAGGAAGCTGACAGGAAGAAGATTGCTCAAGTACTGAAAGCGCTTGGTGACCTCCTTATTCAGGTTCCCGAGATAACCGACATCGAGATCAATCCGCTGTTCATATCCGAGAAAGGAGCGGTCGCAGTGGACTGCAGGGTAAGGATCGAGTGATCCTCTTCCAATTAAGCAGGAAAGAGCCCACTTGTTCGATCATAATTTGCAGACCCTAACGAAAAGGGTTTATCCAACATAACTGTTATTTATCTATGAACAGGGGAGATATGTTCTGTTCAGGGACATCTTCGGTTGCATTTGTCTCGATACTCCTCCTGTCAACTTTTTACATTCCATTCATAAACACTTCTTGCGGGGGAACGGACGCTCTCCTGCATACCAGGGATATGCAGCTCGATGAAAGCATATCCCATGGAGGTTCCCTCAGGTGGGGAGGAGCTTTCATAGAGAACCTCGGACAATGGTCCGGGGAGATCAGGTTCGTGGCAACCACAGATTTCGGCAGGGTCGCCATAACGGACAGAGGTATACTGTACGATCTGAAAGCAGAATCC
>JBLIRF010000123.1:0-5525 GCA_049472175.1 Thermoplasmatota archaeon | reverse complement strand
CTTCGAGGCCTTGAAAATGGGTCTCCCGCCTTCTGCATGTTCGTATGTCAATGGGAGGATCGGGGCGAGCGTCAATATCGCGATGATAAGAACAAGGGGTCTCTTTCCTTTCAGGTCCATCCCTCCAATGGGCAATGGATGTGTCGAATAAGGGATAGATGGTATATAATCCTAGGGAGCGGAGGAATCATCTCCGGTACGCTTCATCTGAAGTGATATGAGCTGCAGTGAGTAAGGGGGCCTCAGGTATCCTTCCGGAACTTCTTTGCGACATCCTGGAGGATGTCCATACCCTTTTCTATGCTCTCCCGCGAATTGACGAAGGAGAATCGGAGATGATACTCGCCGTTATTGCCAAAGGTCGTGCCGGGTGAGCAGATAAGGCCACTCCTGGCAAGCTCCATGGCCAGGTCAAGCGATCTCACCTTTCCGTCATCTCCGTGGAGTTCGTATGAAGGGAATGAATAGAATGTACCTCGAGGCAGCATTGCCCTGAAACCCGGAATTTCATTGATCCGTTTGTGTATGATGTCCCTTCTCCTTTCGAACTCGGCGACCATATCTGTCAGGAAGCTCCCGCTCTTTCTAAGGGCTGCAAGTGCACCGTACTGTGCAGGAGTTGGCGGGCATGCGACCATGTGATAATGGGCAAGTCCGATCTTCTGGACCATATCTGACGGGGCAGCGAGGTAGCCGATCCTCCATCCGGTCATGGCAAATATCTTTGAAAATGAATTCACCATCATGGTCTTCTCGTAAACACCCAAAAAGGAATGGTGCGTGTTGCCAGAGAACACCATTGTATCGTAAACCTCGTCCGAGATAATAATTAGACCGTGCTCGCGTGCGATATCGACAATGTCGTCGCGGTCCTGCCTGGTCACCATTCCGCCGGTGGGATTCGATGGTGAGTTCATAACCAGGACCTTGCATGTATCGTCGATCAGTTTCTCGATGGTATCTGGATCCGGCCTGAACTCATTATCGATGGACAATTCATAATCGATATATCCCCCTCCGGTAAGGTCGGAATGTGGCCGGTAAAGTACGAAACCAGGATCGGGGACCAGTGCCTTCTGACCATGGTCCATGAACGTAAGGAAACCTGAAAAGAGAGCCTCGGAGCCGGAACTGGTCACGATCACGTTCTCAGGAGCAACATCCTTCCAGTATACCTTCAGACGGTTGGATATCTCCTCTCTCAGGACAGGTATGCCGTTTGTCGGCCCGTATTTATTGAAGCCAAGCCTCATGGCCTCCTCCACGGCCTCTATCGCCTCCTTCGGAGGCTGGAAATCGGGTTCTCCCAGTCCAAGGTTCACGGTGTCCGAGTTGACGAGGTCGAACATCTTCCTGAGTCCTGACAGCTGTATGCCTTCCATTCGAGATGAGAACATCGGATGCACCTATCTTCCATGGTGGTTTGTTATTAAATGCTATCGGCATTCGGGAGATGTTCAAGATGATTAGCTCCAGTTTTTTACTGGACTCTGCTCGGGACAGGTTTCCATAATACCGGACTTTAGATGAGGATTTAATTTCAGGTAGTCAACATGGAGTTGAGATATATATTTATAGAAGTGATAGAATAAAGAAATATATTTATAGAAGTGTCCTATACCATATCACTCCCGAGTGAACTCGAATTCAAGGAGGCAAGACAATATGTATGCAGGTGGAAACAATATGTATGCAGGTGGAACGCCCATACTGGTCCTCAAGGAAGGGACAGATAGGAAAAGCGGAAAGGGTGCTCAGTTCAACAATATAGCTGCGGCAAAGGCGATAGCCGACGCCGTAAGGACGACACTGGGCCCAAAAGGAATGGACAAGATGCTGGTGGACTCCATGGGGGATGTGGTCATAACCAACGACGGTGTGACGATCCTTAAGGAGGTGGATGTCGAACATCCTGCGGCCAAGATGGTTATCGAGGTCGCCAAGACCCAGGACGAGCAATGCGGCGATGGGACAACCACTGCAGTTATATTTGCAGGGGAGCTTCTGAAACTTGCCGAGGCGCTTATTGAGAAGAACATACACCCCACCCTTATAACCGAGGGATACAGGCTTGCAGCCGAGAAGGCGGTGGAGGTCCTCAACAACATAGCTCTCAAGGTCGATGATGACAAGGAAGCCCTGTTAAAGATCGCAAAGACCTCGATGACGGGTAAATCGGCCGGAGACAAGAAGGACCTTCTGGCCGACATCGCCGTGAGGGCGGTGACCTCCATCGTGGAGGAGAGGGACGGAAAGAAGAAAGCTGACATAGACAACATCAAGGTGGAGAAGAAGCAGGGTGGGTCCATAAAAGATACCGAACTCATCGAGGGGATCATCGTCGACAAGGAAAGGGTCCACGAGGGAATGCCCAAATTCATCAAGGACCCGAAGATCGCTCTCTTGAATGCAGCCTTCGAGGTCAAGAAGACAGAAGTGGATGCGAAGATCCAGATAACCGACCCGTCACAGTTCCAGGCATTCCTGGAGAACGAGGAGAACATCCTGAGGGAAATGGTAAAGAAGGTCGAGGGTTCGGGCGCCAATGTGGTATTCTGCCAGAAGGGTATTGACGACCTTGCACAGCATTTCCTTGCCAAGAAGGGCATCTATGCCGCTCGCAGGGTCAAGAAGTCCGATATGGAGAAACTTGCAAAAGCCACCGGAGCGAAGATAGTGTCCAACCTGGAGGACCTGAGTCCATCCGACCTCGGCAAGTCCGGGGCCGTCGAGGAGAGGAAGATAGGCGGCGACGAGATGACATTTGTCACTGACTGCAAGAACGCAAAGGCCGTCTCCATACTTATCAGGGGAGCTTCCGAGCATGTGATAGACGAGATCGAGAGAGGCCTCCATGATGCCCTCTCCACCGTTGCAGTTTCCGTGGAGGACGGCAAGATGACCGCCGGCGGCGGATCGGCAGCCATCGAGATCGCTAGGGAGCTCAGGACCTTCGCCATAAAGACCGGTGGCAGGGAGCAGTTCGCCATCGAGGCATTCGCAACGGCTCTCGAGGTCGTTCCGAGGACCCTGGCCGAGAATGCCGGGCTCGATCCGATCAACACCATCATCGAGATCAACAAGGCCCATTCGGACGGCAGGAAGTTCCATGGTGTGAACGTTTACACCGGACAGATCGAGGACATGAGGACCCTGAACGTCCTCGAGCCTTTGAGGGTCGGAACTCAGGCCATTCAGGCTGCGACCGAGACCGCCAACATGGTCCTGAGGATCGATGATGTAATAGCCTCGAAGTCCACCGATAAGGGCGGTATGCCTGGCGGCATGCCTCCTGGCGGAATGGGCGGCGGAATGGGCGGTGGAATGGGTGGAATGGGAGACATGGACTACTGATCAGTGGGTTCAAATTCGGTTTTTAGGGGTCTTTCGGGGCCCCTTTTTTTTTAGTTTTTTTAATTCCTGCACATCAGGATTTTTATATGTTACCCGCTTTCCGAGAGGCAGGTGTTATCATGTACGACCCGAGGTTGAGGAAGCTTGCAGATGTTCTGATAGACCATTCAACGAAACTGAGGAAGGGAGAGACCATCTACATCGAAACGTTCGATATACCGGTGGAGATGGTCGAGACGCTTGTGCAGAAGGTGTACGAGGTGGGCGGTGTCCCGATAGTATCCCAGAAGTTCGCCAAGGTCCTGAGGAAGCTCTATATGGATGCCGACGAGGGAACGATGAGGACCATTGGCGAGCTCGAGCTAGCCACGATGAAAAAAGCTGATGCCTACATCGGTCTCCGTGGGTCCTACAATATCACCGAGACCTCGGATGTCCCATCGGAGAAGATGGAACTTTATAAGAAGTACTGGTGGGGCCCTGTTCATATTGAATGGAGGGTTCCAAAGACCAGGTGGGTAGTTCTCAGATGGCCCACCTCCTCAATGGCCCAGCAGGCGCAGATGTCCACAGAGGCCTTCGAGGAATTCTATTTCAATACCTGCACGATGGACTACAGCAGGATGTCCAAGGCTATGGACCCCCTGAAATCTCTCATGGAGAGGACCGACAAGGTGCGTATTGTGGCTCCCGGGACGGACCTAACGTTCTCGATCAAGGGCATCCCAGTTATCAAATGCGACGGTGAGCTGAACATCCCCGACGGTGAAGTGTTCACGGCTCCCGTGAAGGATTCGGTGAACGGTGTACTGTCCTACAACACCCAGACATTATACGATGGAAAGGTCTTCTCATCCGTCAGGCTGGAGTTCAGGGAAGGTAAGATAATCAAGGCCACCGCCAACAACACCGAGGCCCTGAACAAGATACTCGATACGGACGAGGGTGCAAGGTATGTCGGTGAATTCGCCATCGGGGTGAACCCCTTCGTCACCAGACCCATGCTCGATACGCTTTTCGACGAGAAGATATCCGGGTCCATCCACTTCACTCCGGGCAACTCATATGACGAGGCGCCGAACGGGAACAAGTCCAAGGTTCACTGGGACATGGTCCTGATACAGACCCCCGAATGGGGAGGCGGGGAACTCTACTTCGATGATGTGCTCATACGCAAGAATGGGCTCTTCGTGATAGACGAGCTCAAGGGATTGAACCCCGAAGCCCTGATGTGAAGTTCTATTTAGTTAGGTTCCCTTACGAACGTTCATGAGGGTGTGCTGTCTGTTCAGCGGCGGCAAGGATTCATCGTATTCACTGCATCGCATGTTGCTCTCAGGGTTCGAAGTTCCGGTCCTGCTGACCATGAGGTCGGCCGATCCGGATTCATGGCTCTACCAGACCCCGGGAATGGAGGCCTCTCATCTATTCCAGGAGCTTACCGGTATAGAGACCCGGGTGGTCGACTCCCCGGTATCCAAGGACAGAGAGAAAGAGGTGCTGACAGGGGCGCTCAAGGCCTTGAAGGATGAGTTCGGCCTTGATGCGGTATGCTCCGGGGCATTGATGTCCGATTACCAGAGAATGGCCTTTACGGAGTGTGCCTTCGATGCGGGTCTGGTCTCCTTCACTCCTCTGTGGAGGAAGGATGGCAGGAGCTACATGAGGGAACTCATCGACCAGGGTTTCAGGTTCATCCTTCTTTCGTACGCCTCGGAAGGTTTCCGTCCCTCGGACCTCGGGACGATCATCGACGAGAAAGCTCTGGACAGGTTCATTTCGCTCTCCGAAAGGTGGGGTTCCCACCCGGCGTTCGAGGGCGGAGAGGCCGAGACGCTCGTACTGGAAGCTCCTCTTTACAAACATAGGATGATCGTGGAGGGTCAGGCGAATGAGGATGGCCCTTATCGTGCAAGGTTCAGATTGAGCAGGGTGGAGGTCATATGACTGAGGCAGTGATCTTCAAGAATGCAAGATACGTTCTGAAAATGAATAACGGCGAGGTCATGGAGAACGTGGATGTCAGGGTGCAGGAGGGAAAGATAGAGGCTATCGGGCAAAATCTCAGACAAAGGGGGGACAGGACCATTGACTGTTCAAGGTCCATCATAATGCCCGGTCTGGTGAACTCACATACGCATGCGGCCATGGTGATGCTCCGGGGGCTCAAC
>JBLIRF010000122.1:0-5619 GCA_049472175.1 Thermoplasmatota archaeon | reverse complement strand
CAATACACTGACCCGCTCCATAGTGAACACCCTGCATCCACCATCCTCGGGGGGAGGATCCGGAGGCTTCAGCGGCGGCGGATGCGCCTGTGCCTGTGCATGCGCCTGTGCCTGTGCAGGGGGTGGTAGATGATGCTCGAGCTGTTCACGAAGAAGATCGTCAGACCCGGCGTATACCATTTTATCGGCCAGGGCAGCTTCGACGGAAAGAGGATACACCTGAGGGTGGATTCACAGGACAAGTTAATACTCATCATCGACGCCTCCAAGATGCTAATTCTCAACAGGACAGGGATCCAGTTCACATACCTGATACTGAAGGGTCTTGATGACGAAAGCATAGTGAAACGCATTCGAAGGGTCTACAGAGTGAAGAAAGAGCAGGTCCTTGAGGACCTGAAGCTCTTCAGGGAAGAGTTCGATGCTGCTGTTGCATCAGAGGAGATCATCTCCGATATGCAGGATGACCTGTCCAAGCTCTACGAGGGACAGAAAGCACCCTATCGCATGGACCTGGCACTGACCTACGGGTGTTCCAACGACTGCATCCACTGCTACAACGAAACGAAGGATAAGAAGGAGCTTTCCACAGATCAGTGGAAGAAGATACTAAAAAAGCTCTGGGACCTTGGAATACCCCATATAGTGTTCACAGGTGGAGAGCCGACATTGCGGGAGGACCTGCCTGAACTCATCGAGTATGCGGAGGATCTCGGCCAGATCACAGGGCTCAACACCAACGGCAGGAAGTTGAAGGATGGTGGATACCTGAAAGGACTGATGGATACCGGTCTTGACCATGTTCAGATAACCCTGGCCTCCCATGATGAGAGCGTCCATGAGAGGATAACCCGGGCGAAGGGTTCCCATCGGGAGACCGTTCAGGCAATAAGGAACTGTCTTAATGCAGGAATTTATCTCGTGACGAACACCACCATCATGGAAGAGAACGAACAGACCGTGCTGGATACGGTATCATTTTTAAAGGACCTCGGTGTGAAGCATATAGCCGTGAATTCGCTGATTAGGTCAGGGAAAGGTAAGAGTGCGAAGGGACTCGAACCTGCCAAACTGTGCTCGATACTCGAGAAAGGCAGGGACATGGGAAGGTTGTCCGGGTTCGAGTTCAGATGGTATTCCCCGACCCCTTACTGCAGACTCAACCCCATGTCCATGGGGCTGGGGATCAGGCAGTGCTCTGCCTGCAGACTGAACATGGCCGTGGAGCCGGATGGATCGGTGATACCATGTCAGAGCTATTACAAGCCCCTCGGGAACATCCTTCGGGATGGATGGAAGGACATCTGGGAGCACGAGCTCTGCAGAAAGGTCCGTGAAAGAGTTGAACTCCCGAAGGAATGCAGCGGATGCGATCTGCTTGCGGTTTGTGGTGGGGGATGTCCGCTCTCTTGGAGGTCCGGGGAATACACGTGCTTGAACGTGCTCTCATCGTGAGATGTCGATGACGGCCCAGACAATGGGAATGTAGAATAAGGTGGAGGGAAGATCGTCCAGGACCCTCCCGTGCTTTGCAGTGTATTCCCGTTCGAGCCTAACCCATCTGCTCATCTCCTCCGGCGAGGTGTCGATGGGTATCAATCCGAACCGATGCTTGAGGCCCATGCCGGAAATTAGGTCCAGAAGGTCCCTTCCGGCTTCCGGGTTGCCCCCTTCTTCCATTATTATATCCCTCTCGTGCAGTACAAGCGAGGAGAGTTCGGACGGGTAGACGATGGAGCGGTTCCATATAGGCTCGCCGAGGATGACGACCTTTCTGCCTGCGACCCTGATCATCTCCTTGAGCACACCTGCCATATCGGGATCCCAGATGAAAAGGAAGCTGGAATAGACAAGATCGAAGCTACCGTCCGGGAAAGGAAGTTCACTTCCATTCCCCTCGATCACATCCATGCCTCTCTTCCTGGCATTCTCCACCTCTGCACGGTCCAGGTCCAGGCCTTTGAGCTCTATCATGTCGGAGAGGTTCTCCATGACCATTCCCGAGCCGCATCCGACCTCCAGGCCCGTAATGCAGTCTCCGCAGTATGTCCTTATGAGATATCTCTGCCATTCCTTGAACCAGCCTGCCTGGATCCTCTGCATCTCCGCGGATTGTACTCCGGTCATGGGGGTGTATCGATGTGGATGAATAAAACCTTGAGCATCTCATGGGACGAAAAGAGATAGATACCCATTGATGTATAATGCAGATGGGAACGCGAGGGAGACCATTGAGACCCATGGACCATATAAGCACCACATTCGATCTCGTCAAGAACAGGTTCATCGATGTTTTCCTGGTAGGCCTCGAGGGCTACCTCTTCATTCTGGCCATGCAGACGATCATCGTGTTCGCATCCATGATGCTCATGATCCCGATGTTCATCCTTCTCCCCTTCTTGATAATGGAGGATGTATTGTGGTGGGCGGTTCTTGTTATCGGGGCTGTTATGTTGATTTTCGCATTGATCCTCGCCTTCCTTGTAATGGCCGCATCCTCGATGATGGTCGGGGGTATGACCAACTGTATGCTCCGGATAAGGTCCGGGGAGAAGCCTGAGTTCGGAGACCTTTTTCGCTATGGATGGAAGAGGAAATGGGACCTCATGGAGATAAACGTGATAAACACCCTGCTGGTCTTGGCTCTGGTCCTCCCCATCTATCTTGTTATTTTTGGTCTCGGAATAGTGATGATCATCATCATGCTGCCCCTGGGGTTGTGCTTCTTGATCCTGGTCCTTATGGCCATCCTCCCCATAACCTATAGTATCGTGGCCTTGCAGTACCTTCCGTTCATAATATGGATGAAGGAGGGGAGCGATCACTGGAGCTCGATAAAGAAGGCCTGGAGGTTGTTCTTCGATAACTTCGGGGCCTTTGTGGGGTTCGGACTGATAGTTGCCCTGGTCAGCCTGGCAGCTTCCATGATACCGCTGGTCAACATACTTGGGATGATGATGATCTCACCATCCATAATCCTTGTATTGCTGTCCATTCATGAGGAACTGGTCCAGCGGGAAGATAAGGTAACTACGTCTGGACCCTGAACACATTTCAAGCGGTGGTTCATGAATTATCGATGGAATGTTCAAGGATCTTTAATAAGGAATGACAGGGGTGTTTCTCACTCGCGGACGAGGCCACACCCTGTCCAAACGGGACGGGGTTAGGAAGAGAGGATTGAATGCGTGATATAAAACAAAATCTTGTATCGCCCATCCCGTCACTTTAACTAATGTAATGACGCTATATAAATTTTTCAATCCTTTCTTACATACACAATAGGAAGGGTGAGGAGGAAGGAGGCTCCGCGCACGGTGCACTTCCCCCTCGTCACGGAGTGGGATAGGGGGGAGAGGGGATTGGATGTGTGGTATTCAAAAAGAGTACTCCTCGCCACTCCGCAGATTACCATTAACGGCGGGACTATATAAGTCTTCTAATAACCCGCTTAAAATGAAGTACACATATGCACCGGATGGCCTTCACTTGAGATCTTCACCTTGAAGGTCCTGCAGACCATTACTTCCTTCTTATCTTGAGGGAGAACACGGCTCCCGAAAGGAATACCAATGCGAACAGGAGAAGAACGAGGAGGTCGAACCAGATATCCTCCAGCCCCCACCCTCTGAGAAGCACGGACCTCAGTCCCTCGACCGCATAGGTGACGGGGACGATGTACGAAACTGGCCTGAGCCATTCAGGGATGGCCTCCAGGGGCCAGAACACTCCCGATAGGAGGAAGGCGGGCAGTACAAGGAACGGGAAGAACTGTATTGCCTGCGCCTCTCTCTGCGCAAGGCTGGAGAGCAGGATCCCGAGAGAAACGCTCACGATCGCCAGCAGGGAAGCTATCAGGAAGGCGATCAGTGGATTCCCGACAACGATTATATCGAAGACCAGCATCGCCAGGGAGAGCAGTATCGCGACCTGGACCATACCGATCAAGCTGAATGTGACGGCATATCCGAGGACTATCTCCCCTTCCGTGACGGAGCTGGCAAGCAGCCGTTCGAGTGTACCGTTAGTCCTTTCCCCCACGAAAGTTATCAATGTCAGTAGTGTGGTCAGAAGGAAGACGATGAAACCCATGATCCCGGGGACGAACATATCTATGAACTCTGCGCCCTTTCCGTAAATGGGCGAGCTTGTATCTATCGATAGGGGCGAGCTGTAACCCCTGTCCTCTATGGTCTTCAGGAGAGCGTCCATGAAAGCCTTGTGGACCTCCGATGCAACATTCACGTTGCTCTGATCGGACCTTATGCTGAGGCTCCCGTTCCCGACCTCTGCTCCGGGATCCAATACCGGCTGCAAGAGGGACCTAGTGAAGTTCTCGGGGAAGTGGATGAAGGACCGATAATGGCCGGATTCCACGTCCTTGACCCCCTCCTCGTAGCTATCCACCATGGTGATGATGAGCTTTCCTTCCTCGATATTGGAGAGGACCTCATGAGAGACCACGATGGTCAGGTTGAGTTCGGGGACGAGCATTCCAAGGTCCTGGTCGAGGACAACCACCCTGACCCCTTCGACCTCACCGCTGAAGGCTATCCCGAAAATGAACATGGCCATCACCGGTGCGAACAGTATGAGGGCAAGGCTTCGCCTGTCATGCCGAAGTGACCAAAGTAGCTTTTTGGTCACCATCAGCCCTCTTCCTATGTTCATCATTCCACCTCCCCGCATAACCTCAGGAAAGCGTCCTCGAGGGAGGTGGAACCGGTCTCCCTCATGACACTGTCCGGGGTTCCCAGGGCGATCAACTTCCCGTCCCTCATCATCCCTATCCTGTCGCAGTTCCGCGCTTCGTCCATGTAATGGGTGGACATTATGATGGTCCTGCCCTGCTCCTTAAGCTTCCTGAAGGTGGACCAGAACTTTGCCCTGAGGGGGGGGTCCACACCCACGGTCGGCTCATCCAGGAATAGCAGCTCGGGTGAATGGACCATTGCAGCGGCCATTGAGATCCTGTGCTTCTGACCGCCGCTCAGGGCCGAAAGGACGAAATCCTTCCTATCGTAGAGATCGACCATCGTCAGTAACTCCCTTTCCCGGGCCCTGAACTCGTCCTTCTTCATCCCGTATATCCCGCCAAAGAGCTTCAGGTTCTCGTGAACGGTAAGGTCCTCGTACAGGGCTATTTCCTGCGGCATGTAACCGGTCCTTTTCAGGTATGACCTGGATCCGGCCCGTTCTCCAAGGACGGATGCTTCCCCGCGGTCAGCTTTCAGCAGTCCGCAGAGTATCCTGATCAGGGTTGTCTTCCCGGAACCGTTCGGACCCAGAAGACCGAAGACCTCCCCCTTCCGAACCTGGAGGTCCAGCCCGTCCACCGCTACGACCTTTCCGAAGGACCTTCTAAGCCCCTTTGCCTCCACCAAGTTCATTGCGACCCCTCCTTCAGTATACCGTTCAGTAAGATGTCTATGGCTTCCCTGGTCCTCCTCTCGTCTATCTCATGGAACGGGTCCTCCCCCAGCATCATCCTCATCATCTCCGAGCGGATGAAGTAGCTGGCAAAAAAAACACCAGCGGTCTCGAGGTCCAGCCCGGGTCTGGTCCGTCCTTCGAGGGCTTCCTTGAACCGGGATAGCATGTATCTCTTCATGATCACCG
>JBLIRF010000121.1:0-5644 GCA_049472175.1 Thermoplasmatota archaeon | reverse complement strand
GCGGCTCGCCTCCGCCATCATGGCCACCACGCTGGAACTGTCGACACCGCCCGACAGGAAGGACCCCAAAGGCACGTCCGATACCATGCGCGATGTCACCGCCTGCCGAAGGTGGTGGAGCAGTTCCGCCTCCAGGTCCTTCACCACGCCCTCGAGGTAGTTCTTCTCTTCTTCACGGGTAGGTTCCTTTTGATACGTTTTCATTCCCGGTGATGCTGGGGGGAACCTCTCCGGGATTTCATCGTTGTACCTTGTCCTAGCCCTTCGGAATCCCCTCTTCCCTGGTCCGTCATATCCAGGATGGTAGTATCCTCCGCAGTAACCGAGTCTTCTTCCTGTCATGGGGCCTCTGCCCCATGGCCCTGTTCCATCTCCCCAGGGCATCTCACCACCTCCCCCTTCCGAAAAGGAACCTTCTCCTGAACGGTCTGAAACCGAGAAACCTGCCGAACCTAGGTGGTCCGAATCGTCTTCCGTACCCTCCGCCTCTTCCCCATGTCGGGGTGTTTGTGTATCCGGGGGCACCGCTTCCCGAGCAGTAACCGAGTCCTCTTCCGCTCATGGGCCCTTGTCCCCAAGGACCTGTTCTATCTCCTCTAGGCATCTTTCTCACTTTCCTGTTCCTTTTCTGCGATGATCTTTTTTGCCACAATGCCGGTTATCTGAAGGGCGCAGCCGTGGGAGAGTGCGTATGCGACCTTCTTTCTTGCAGAGTTCAGATCGCTCCACAGGGACCTCCTCGAGATCCCCATCTGTGCGGCTGCTTCCTCCTGGGTGAGGCCTTCGTAATCCACAAGCCTCAGAGCTTCGATCTCCGGATAGCTTATGTCCACTATCTCCAGGTTCCACATCGGGACCCCTGCAGGTTTGAAGAAGGTCACTTCAGGCACTCTCTCTATGAACCTCGTTGCACGGTAATGCCCATGTCTCCATCGCATGTTATTGCTCATATGAGAATTTATATTTAAATTTTTTGCACTATATGGTAACACATATTGAAAAAGGATTGCCGATACAATATCATGGTCAATTCATCCTTGGATCGGATTGACCTGATATTGCAAAGATATTAGACAGTGTACACCGCTCGACCATCAATGGATCGGGGCAGGCTCTCCGGTTTTCTATTCGCCCTTTCGGCGTTCATCATGTGGGGAGTTCTACCGATATACTGGAAGTTGCTAAGAGCGGCCTCTCCACTCGAGATACTGTCCCACAGGATAGTGTGGTCCTTCATATTCGTTATGCTCATACTCTACTTCAGAGGCAATATCCACCTGAGGAAAGGGCTCAGAAGAGAGGACCTGCTTCTACTTCTGGTAACATCGCTTCTGGTCGGAGGCAACTGGCTGGTTTACGTTTACGCTGTCAATTCGGACAGGATAATCGAAGCAAGCATGGGGTATTACATCAATCCACTCATCAGCATATTCCTTGGAATGTTAATATTGAAGGAGAAGCTTGGTAGACTGAAGGTCATCGCACTGGTGCTTGCGATATGCGGTGTCCTCTACATCACCATTGATTACGGCAGACTGCCCTACATCGCCCTTTCACTGGCCTCGCTCTTTGCGGTATATGGCCTCCTTAAAAAGATATCTCGCGTGGACCCGATGAAGGCGCTTGGGGTAGAGGTGATGTTCCTCTCACCGCTTGCACTAATGTTCATTCTGTTCAACGGGGCTACCGGAGAAGGCTCCTTCATTGATGGCGGCCTCGTGATGACCTTGCTTTTCATTTTCGCGGGGGTGATGACCACCCTTCCTCTCTACTGGTTCGCTGAAGCGACCAGAAGGATAGATCTCTCCAGCGTGGGTTTCATGCAGTACATCGCTCCCTCGATCATGCTTCTTATCGGGGTACTGGTATTTGGCGAGGAATTCACGACAGCATATCTGGTCAGTTTCGGTCTCATATGGATAGCTCTGGGTTTGTATACCTTATCAATGATTAAGGAGCTTCGAAGGAACCCAACTTCAACCTGAGAATGGGTCTTTTCCTTTTTACGTTACGGACCATATCATAATCAAGCTTTCGCAGGACGTTTGTGCCTGCTGAAGATCAAGATTGTCAACCAGACGAGGAGAGCGGTCACGAGCAGGACCAAGGACAGAAGGAAGGAATCCAGGTTCATCTCTAGGAATTCACCTCCCTCGGTAATATACCCGACAATATGGTCCACCAGGACCATTACCGCGGTCCCCCATAGGATGAGGTTCAGAACACCCAGCTTGTAGGTATTCCTCGCCTTGATGCTTGCATACCAGATCAGGGTGGACACTGCAGCTGCCAGGGCAAGAACGATCAACCACATATCCGTTCACTTTCTTTAATTGGGGTGGATCACGTCCTGACCTTGTTCACGGCGTCATCCTTTCGCGACATCGCGTTGTATATTGCGACCATGACAGCCCAGGTCAATGTAATTGCAATGGACATGGTCCCTCCGATAATTGCCATCTCGTGAAGCATGGGAGCTATATCTGCAGGATTCTCCATTGCTGTCAGAAAAGGCGGCCAGGGTACGACCTCACCGTGCCACACATGTTCGACCGCCAGCACTATGAATCCGCCCCATAGCATGATGTTCAACCATTTCAATTTCAATTTCTCCGCTCTTTCCTTTCCCATCACCTTCATCAGGACGGTGGCCGCAATGGCCTCTCCACCAGGCACAATGAAACATCCCATTCGATTCACCTCGTAGCAACTTTCTATCTTTCGTGTTACCGTCATGTCCTGCTGCTATAAAGAATTTTGGTGGTACTTGAAAAACATTCGTGTCACTCCTCAATGAAAGGTAAAGTTTTACGTGTAAGTAGAAAGGATTATCATACAAAAGTCCTATATAATATCCATGGGAAGATGTAGAGAGATGATCGGTGATCCGTTATCAAAGATCTTCCTGGTCATTATCGTACTTGTGATCTTTCCCTTCAAAGTGAATGCCTCGGAAGCTCCACTTTACCCCATGGACCCGGAGGTTTGGGTGGAGGTGGAGAACGATGAGTACGATATGGATGTTGAACCCGGGACCTCCGGGATGCTCCATATCCGCGGATGGGTCCATTGCGAGGTCGCTGCCGCTTACCCTCCTGGAGAGACGGTGCAGGTCACTGTTGATATCGGCGGTACCAATTACTACACAAATGTGTTCCAATACGACTTCGATAAGACCACGGATGTTGCAGAAATGAACCTGGATATCGCCCCCATCCTGGGGGCATCGGTAGAACATGAGATCCTGATGAGGTTCATTCCCAATTGGGTGATCCTACCAACAGGAAGGACCGGAGGCGGCACGGAGGACCAGACGGTTGTCCATCCCCTTCCCTACGGATCGGTCCATATCCGTGACCCGGAGAAAGCCATCTTCGGCGTCGGTGAGAAGAAAAGGATCGATATCATCGTGGAAAACAACGGCAACTCCGAGGCGGTCATCCAGATGAACATAGAAAGTGTGGAGGGTTTCGAGTTCACGTATCCGTCCCTTCTCTTCATAATTCCGGAGAGGAGCTTCGGTGTCTATCCATTCTTCATCACGCAGACTTCGGGGAGTGGAAAGGAAGGGAAGCTGCATATCAAGGCCACGTCATCCGTCCCGGGGGTCATGGCCTCCGACGAGGTCGATCTTGAGTATGAGACAGAGGGATCGATTGGACAGATCATAACGAACCCTGTCTTCATTGTATCTTTGCTAGTATTCATCGTTGTGATGATCGCTGCCACGGCGCTTCTCGTTCGGAGGAGAAAGAGGAAAAAAGATCTCCGCTCTTACTGACCGAGACTTCCGATATAAGTTCTCTGTTCATCAGGTGAACATACATGCAAGATCCTGGTCAACGGAAGATATTCCGCGGATACCGAACTTATCCACAAGAATATTCAGGATGTTCGGGGTTATAAAGGCCGGGACAGTAGGTCCGAGATGGATGTTCCTGAACCCGAGGTACAGCAGAGATAGAAGGATCAGCTCCGCCTTCTGCTCGTACCATGCAACGTTGAATGAGAGCGGGAGCTGGTTCACATCAACCCCAAGCACCTTCGCTAGCTTGATCGCGAACACTGCGAAGGAATAGGAGTCATTGCATTGGCCAGCGTCTATTACCCTCGGGATGCCGTCTATATCGTCGAGCACGATCTTGTTGTATCTGTATTTGGCGCATCCCGAGGTCAGGATGACGGCATCCCTGGGGAGGGCCTTCGCGAAGTTCGTATAGTACTCTCTTGTCTTGTGTCGGCCGTCACACCCGCTCATCACCACGAACTTCCTAATTTTTCCGTTTCTCACTGCATCGAGTATCTTCCCCCTGAGGTCCCAGAGTGTGACATGATTGAAACCGCCGACGATCTCCCCGCTCTCGAGCTGCTTTGGAGGAGGGCACTCCCTCGCACGTTCAATGATAGGGGAGAAATCCTTTACGCCACCCGGCTCCCTGTCAGGGATGTGCGTGAGTCCTTCGAATCCCACGACGCCTGTTGTGAAGACCCTATCCTTGTAACTGTCAAGAGGGGGGACCAGGCAGTTGGATGTCAGCAGGATCGGTCCGTTGAACGTTCCGAATTCTATCACCTGCTTCCACCAGGAGCTTCCATAGTTGCCGACAAGATTATCGTAGTTCCTGAAAAATGGGTAATAATGGGCGGGGAGCATCTCTCCGTGGGTGTAGACATCGACCCCAGTGCCTTTTGTCTGCTCGAGGAGCTCGTGGAGGTCTTTGAGATCATGCCCAGTAATGAGTATCCCCGGCCGGTCCCTCACTCCGAGATTTACCTTTGTCGGGACCGGCACTCCGTATGTCGAGGTATTGGCCCGATCCAGTAGCTCCATCGTCTTGATCCCGTACTCGCCTGTCCTCATGCTCCACTCCAGAAGCTCCTCCAGCGTCCTGCGGCGGTCCCAAGTCTCTATAAGTGCTTCATTGATGAACGCCGATATGTCCGGGTCCTTGAAGCCCAGGGCGAGAGCATGGTGGAGGTATGCAGTTATTCCTTTGAGGGAATACAGGATGAAGAGATAAAGTCCCCTTCTATCCTCATCCTCGTACGTGAGGTGGCCTGCATCCTTGGCCTTCTCCAAGGCCTCCTCTTCATTGTTGAAGTCCCAGGTCGCAAAATCGGGTAGGCTTTCTTCGATCTCCCTTCCGAGCCTCTTGCATTTCAATGAAAGGTCGTTCCTCTTCTGTATCGACGCCCTGATGAACAGCATCATCTTCCCCTGGTCGAAGTTCGTGTTGGTGATGGTCGAGAAGAGGTTCTCCATCACCATGATATCCGCTTCCTCGTCGGCTGCCCCTTCTGCCCTGAGCTTGATCTGGAAATAGGATATGCCCCTCTGCAAATGGATGAGGAGGTCCTGAAGGTCGGCGACCTCTCCTGTCTTCCCGCATACTCCTCTCTCTGTGCATCCTTTGTTCCTCAAGGTTTCCTGGCACTGGTTGCAGAACATGTAGTTGCCTCCATCATATCTTTTTGTAAGCAAGTAGTTAAAGTATACAAATATATTTGAACTAGATGGTTTCCTTTAGGTAACCATGCACAAAGAATGTACCGTCTATAAGACCATAGACCTAGTGGCGAAGAAATGGTCCATGGTAATACTCCTTGAAATATACAGGGGGGGGCCCGGTCCCAAGCGATTCTC
>JBLIRF010000120.1:0-5677 GCA_049472175.1 Thermoplasmatota archaeon | reverse complement strand
TCGAGGTCGGGGTGCCCCGGAACAAGTCTTGAACCCGGGAACTCCCTGATGATCTCTCCGGAGGCAACATCAACCACCAAAACCTCTTCCTCGGAATATATTAAAAGCTCCATTGTCCCGTCCTCGTTCAGGTCAGAAAGCTTCATACCTTCGTAACCAAGCAGGTCCCTTTCCAGTACCAAACGAGTGTCCCAGTACTTCACCCTTAAGACCAGGTTCACGCAGGCAATGTGCATGTAGTCCAGTCCCTCGGTTTCCTTCCGATATAGTACGAGCAGATCATCCTGCCCGTTATTATCATGGTCTACCAGAAGGTTATCCCATAGATACCTGAACTCAGGGAGATCATCATATGACAGATACTCAATGACCTTTCCCGCGTCCATATCCACGAGGCAGAGGTCGTCCTCGTGAGAGCTGTTCCATATGGTCCCGAGGAAGTAGTCCTCACCCTGGTACTCGAACTCGCAGATATAACCGAACCCGAACTGGTAGATGATATTGTCATCGATGTAGCCTGTTCTGTTGAGCTCCTCCTCGGTCATCTGGTAGAAAGGTGACCATGCCCATCTGCACTTTCCATCGAAGAAATAGAAACCATCCCCTATACCGTCCCAGAAATGCATGATATAATCGTCCACCGGTATGGAGCCATAACCGTACTTCTCGTTGGGTTCCGTTCTGTCAAGCTCTGCGATGAGCTCCCAGCTCACGGGATCGATCACAATCATCTTGCCGGAAGACATCAGGGCCAGGAATTCGGTCCCGTTGGCATCCCTGAACACCTGTGTCCCCTCGGGCATGAAATCAAGAATGCCTGTATCGATCGGTACCTCCTCTCCCGTGAGCGGATCGAGCCTGATCATGACATCGGTCTGATTCCCGTGGTCATGATATGAGATGAGAAGATCGGACGAACCATCGTTGTCGATATCCAATGTACTAACGAAATCGATCCATTCATCCCAGACTTCCACCCAAGGGGACCTGAATTCCCAAAGGACCGAACCGTCATCGAGGTCCATGCAGAGCATCCTCTTCTCCATATAATCGAGGTCGTTGTAGAGAAGACATAGACCAAGGTCCGGTATGATCGTCCTCTCCGGGCAGTAGTAGCGGCTATCGTGGCTGAAGGGCTCTCCTTTCATAATGATCTTCCTGTTGGTATATATGTCCCAGGAGACCAGATCATCCTCCCGGATGACGAGGTCACCCCTTACCCTGGAGAGAGGGAGCTCGAACTCGACGTAGGTATGGTGCGCCCCTTCCGGGAACATTCCGGCAAGGTTCTTATCGATCTCTCTGATCATTTTCACTGGTAAGAACTCACCATGGTAGATGTTGTTCCGAGGAAGGTCCTGGAATATCGATGTGTCCAGAGGGATCCCGGGATCCGTGAATAGGGCCAGACGTATCAGGCTGTCCCCCTCGAGCATGGACGATATCTCCAGGGGGAAGAAAAGATGATCTGTTTCGAATTCGTATACCAGTGGGTCCACGGTCTTTTCATCCCTGTGGATCGGATAATTGTCCACGGAGAAGTAATTGCATCCGTCCAGGGTATAGTTGGTGATTATCCTGTTGAGCTCCTCGGGCCATGATGATATGTCGATGCCTATCTCCTCCACTATTCCCAGAAGCTCTTCCTTGAAGTTCTCGACGTCGTTTACCCTGATAACTGCGACATCGTGCTCCCCGATGGTGTCATGGAAGAGTATCTCGACTCTCCTGTCCTCCCCGTCGTAGTTTCCACCCAGGGCGGTACCGTCATGATCGTAGTATTTATCACTGAAGCCGTAAAGGTATTTTGTATGGTTCTCGAAGATGGACAGACTCCCGAGCGTTATCTCCGGCATCGAGGGGAAGGGAACAACATGGAAGCCGTTAGTTTCTTTAGTAGCATATATGTTCACGGACAGATACAATCTCTCCACCTCTCCGTCCCAGCCTATGATCGCGTTCTGTCCCGATTCGAAGACCTCAGAAACCTTGACCGCGATATAGCCGCCGTCCCCGTTGACTGCCGGAATATTAGCTGTGAGAACGAGTAGCATCATCAATGTCGTGCCGGTGATCGAGATCGGCGAAACTTTCCTCATCTTGATCCCTCGGATGTCATAAAATGACAGGATATCAGATCCTCCCACCTTTCTCCCTTATGATCGAACATGTCCTTTACTCGTAATAAGCATATTGGAACGATGTTTCAACATGATATGGCCGGGCACCATATCGAACAGTCGGCAAACAGGGCAGTAAGGTCTAAGGTCACATTCGGTGTCATCCTACTGAATGAACGATCTCGACGTGATCACTTGACGAACGGAACGTTCCGCAGCCAATCCAGGTCGGAGATGAACATATCCCTGATATCCTTCAGGTCAAGCACCATCATGGCAAGCCTTTCCAACCCCAGACCCCAGGCAAGCACTGGCTCCTTCAGTCCGGAAGGAATCGTCACCTCCGGTCTGAAAATGCCCGCCCCCCCAAGCTCCATCCACTTCCCTTTGAAGAACACATCGACCTCCAGGGAAGGCTCGGTATAAGGGAAGTAACCCGGTCTTATCCTGATCTCCTCAAAACCCATCTTCATGTAGAACTCCTTGAGTATCCCGACGAGCATGTCAAGCGATGCTCCCTCCTCTGACAGGATACCCTCGATCTGATAGAACTCGGGCAGATGGGTCGCATCTATGGCCTCGTTGCGGAAGACCTTTTCCACGGAGAACACCTTGATCGGGGGCTCCGGATGATCATACACGTACCTTATGGTGTTTACAGTGGTATGGGTCCTGAGTATCGGCTTGTCGGCCTTCTCCCGGGACCATCTGTACTTCCATCCGGTGGACCCGGTGCCCCCTCCGGTCTCGTGGACCTCCCTGAACACCTCGTAAGGGTCCATATCCTTCCTCTCGTTGAACTCCATGGGATCCAGCCTGCCGACGGTTTCGACATAGAAGGTGTCATGCTCCTCCCTTGCAGGGTGGTCCTGGGGAATGAAGAGCGCGTCCATGTTCCACAGCTCGAGCTCCGTGTAGTTCCCGCTTATCTCCTGAAATCCCATGTCCAGGAAGATCCCCCTGATCTTCTCGATTATCTGTGTCAGGGGGTGGAGCCTCCCGCCGGAAGGCGTGGGAGCGAACGTTTGCACATCGTATCTCCTGAACTCAACATCCTTCCACTTTCCGGACCGGAGCATCTCTTGAGTGAGCTGGGTCGCTTCCCTCTTGAGCTCGATGCCGCTCTGGGCGATCCACCTTCCCTCACCGGTCAGCTCGAGCTTCCTGGAGACCTCCTCCCTTTCCGATATCACGTCCTTTCTCCCCTTGAGGGCCTTGTAGACCTCCCCAGGGATGTCTCCGGCCTCCATCTCCTTCCTTGCGAGAATGTCTATGATCTTCTCGTCATCACCCTTCTTGCCAACAGCGCTCCTGCCGGCCTCGGAGAGGACAAGGAAGGTATCGCCTTCCTCCTTCCTCATCTTGACCCATTTCTTCCGGTTCAGCCACCCGATGGCTATGCCGATCTCCTGCTTAGTGAGGCCTGCCTTCTTCTCGAGTTCAGCAAGAGAGGCGATGCCCTCGTTCCTTGCCAGGTACTCGATCACTTTTCTTTCAGGCAGCCCCTGGGTGGCATAGGTCTTCCTTCCCAGCGAGACCTTCCTGTGCGCCTCCTCGTGGATCTCCAGAAGTCCTTTGGTCCGCAGCCACGAGGCGGCGTTCATGACCTCAACCTCCTGCGAGAATCCCGCCTTTCTCATGGCCTTCTCAGGTTTGAGCGATCTCTCATTGCTCAAAGCCAGTAAGAGCCTCTTCTCGTTATGGCTCAGTTCATCCTTGATCCTGAGGAGCTTTTTCTCGTCCAATCGCTCACCAGCCTGCATCCCGAATATGAGAACCTTGTTCAAAACTGTTTCGAAAGAAGAAGTTCGAGATAGGACCTTCTCTCGAAACGGCTCCATCCCATCGATCCCATCACCTTCAGTATCCTGGACTCGGCCTCTCCAATATCATCTGACAATATCTCCATCTCGCAGAACACCCCCAGGCCTTCGACGATGTCCAGGTCGACCTCGATACCGCCCAGGTCGTACATCCCTCTCTGCTTCCTGACCGTCATCAACTCCCCGAAACCAAGCCTATGCAGTATCTCCATAAGGTCCATACGTCCGTTGGCAGACACCTCCACTTCCTTCTCGAACCTTGCCTTCGAGTGTTCGGAGACCTTGGGCCCCTTGTATGTCAGCCTGAGGGAGAGCTCTCCTTCCCTTTCCTCCGACCGCAACCTGAAGGACTCGTCCGTACTTGCGAGGTTCCTTGACGGGTGTGTCAGGTAGATGTCCTCCTGGATGAGCCGGGCTTCGAATCTGGCTCCTGCCTTCTCCAGCTTATTCTCGATGACCTCGCTGAACCTTCTGGCTTCATCCATGTCCGGTGTTTCCAAAAGAGAGGCCTTGACCTCGACCTCGTGAACTTTCATCCAACCTCCAGCATCTATCTCCGATAACAGCTTTTCCCACCGAGAAAGGTTAAATCGTCCCACCCCTTTTACACTGACTAGGAGGTATCGCAGTGGCAGGGAAGAAGAGCACCGTTGAAGAGACCCTCTCTCTCAAGAAGATGTCCATCTGGGAACAGGCGACCGAGCGGCAGAGGGGGGAGATCGAGAACATCTCAAGGGAGTACATGGACTTCATATCGAAGGCCAAGACCGAGAGGATGGTGACCGGAGAGTTCGTAACCCTGCTCACGGATAGGGGGTTCAAACACATCGACGATGTCAGTAAATGGAGGGCAGGGACCAGGGTCTACATGACCAACAGGGGGAAGAACGTCGCATGTGCAGTCCTTGGAAAGGCTCCCCTTGAGGAAGGCGCCAACCTGGTCGCCTCGCACAGCGACTCCCCCAGATTGGACCTGAAACAGAATCCGCTATACGAAGATGCAGAAACACGGCTTGCCCTGTTCAAGACCCATTATTACGGGGGCATCAAGAAGTACCAGTGGGTCAACATACCGCTATCGATACACGGGATCGTCGTCCTTTCCGACGGCAGAACCATCGACATCCACATTGGAGAGGACCCTGCAGATCCTGTATTCACCATATGCGACCTCCTTCCGCACCTTTACAGAAAGAAGCAGGCCGATCGAAAACTTCAGGAGGGCATCACCGGAGAGGAACTCAATGTCCTTCTGGCCTCCCAGCCGCACCTTGAGGACAAGACCAAGAAGAAGGTGAAACTTTGGGTCCTGGACCATCTTCACAAGAAGTACGGTATGGTGGAGGAGGACTTCGTCTCCTCGGAGTTCGAAGTGGTCCCGGCCGGCAACGCAAGGGAGGTCGGCTTCGACAAATCCCTGATAGGAGCCTACGGCCAGGATGACAGGATATGCGCCTTCACTTCCGTTAGAGCCCTCATGGAGGTCCATACTCCCGGAAGAACCTCGATAGCACTGGGTGTCGACAAGGAGGAGATAGGGTCCGACGGGCCCACATCGATCAAGAGCAGATTCATGGAGGAGTTCTACTCGCGGCTTCTCGAACTCAAGGACCCTGATTATCCGGACAGGAAGATCAGGGAAGCCCTGAGCAACAGCATCGCGATATCATCCGACGTCAATGGAGCGGTCAATCCAAGCTTCAAGGACGTACACGAGCTCCAGAACGCCGCGAG
>JBLIRF010000012.1:0-6775 GCA_049472175.1 Thermoplasmatota archaeon | reverse complement strand
GTCTATCCTGAAATACAGATTATTACCAGATAGTGGAACCCAAAATGTCATTGAGATTTGAAAAAGCCCTTCTCAATTGTTATTTCAGGTGTCCTATTCCTCCACGGACTTCTCGTTATTACTTGACTTCCTATCGTATTCGAGGTCATCGTCCGTCCTCTCTACTAAATCGATCCTTGGCCCCTCTCTCCTCCCTGCGACCATGCTCTTGATGATCATTCCAAGTACGAACGATACGACGATGATCGAAATTATGATAAGCAGCATGGAAAAGATATCTATCGGCACCCTGTCCTCCTCCTCCTCCTCTTCAGGGGGAACGGTAGCATTCTCGATTACCTTCAACGTAATGAAAGCACTGATGTTGTGTCCGGGGGTCCCATCATCGACAAAGACCGTTATCCTGTGGTCCCCGAGGGTTTTCAGAAGAACTCCCTCCAGCACCATTCTGCTCCCGAGGTACCCGTCTTTGTCCGACGACCAAGTGAACCTGAGCTCGGCGAATTCTCCCTTTCCGTCGTCCGTTGAGCTGCTGGCATCGAGCTTCAAGGGCGTTCCGAGTTTAACACGGGTCCCGTTCAGGGGAAGGTCGATGACGGCCGCTGGGGCTTTGTCAACCTCAGGGACAAAACCTTTCAACGAATAAATGCGCGACATCGCCATGTTGCCGACAGCATCCGCTCCTCGAAGCTGCAAAAGATTGTCGCCCTGAAGGATCATTGGAGCGATCTCGAGATCGAGCTCCTCATGGACTCCCACGCATCCGGCGAAGGTCCAATCCGACCAGTTGCCCCCCTTCCCGGTCCTCCACTGAAGCGAGACCCCGTCCACCCCGGACCCTCCAATGTCAGAAGCTCTGCAGAGTATCGTCCTGACCTCGCCAGCTGGTGATGCTGAGGCTATATCGGAGATGACGTTCATTGAAGGACCCTTCATATCCGTTCCAAGAGGGACCGGACCAGCTATAATGTCGTTGCCGCAGAGGTCCGAGGCTGACCAGAATATCGAGCCTTTCCAGTTCTCCGTTAGCGACAGGAGGATGCTGACCTCCACTTCCGAAGGCCCCTCCAAACCATCCTCCAGAACAACTATCCCTTTCTCGACGGAGACCCATTCCCCCCATCCGAAAGCATCCGTCACCTTGTACCAGATCGAATCCGTGTCCAACCCGGAGCCCGAACCGTACGTCGTCGAGGGGTCTCTCAGTATAACCTCCAGCCGGGGTTTTGTCGTGTTGTACCATTCTTCAATGCCAGAGAGATCTATCATAGGAGGGGCGAGGTCCGCATAACCCTGGATCGATGCCGGAAAGGAGACATGCTCCACCCAGTCCACAGCTACCAGGGAGATGTTGATGATGTCCTTCTCTCCGGATGAGACCTCCGTGGTGTTCCCGGGGTAATGGAGCATGTAGGGCGGTATCACGCTCATTGCCCCCCGTTCATCCAGGTACCTCAATGTTATCGAGGAGGCGACCTCCTGCTTTCCGAGATCGTCATTGGAATAGTATATCACGAGAGGAACAGCAACACCTTCATCAAGAGGTATCATAGCGGTGGACAGGCCGCCATCCATATCTCCCCAGTCGATGACAACTTCACCGTCAAGCAGCATCCTGGCTTTCCCGTCCCCGGACAGATAGAAACGGTATAGCCTAGTATCATCAACCATCAGCCATCCATGCCATCTCACGCTGAAAGCTGCGGGTGTGAGCTTCTGAACATCCGGCCCCCAGTGTCCCCAGTTGAAATATAACTCCCTGTCAATCTGCTGGTAGGAATGGAGGGAGAAATCCGGCATATCATGATAAGTCCCCATCAAACCTCCCCGGGTCATTACAGGGACCATGTCGGAACCATCATTGCTCAGTTGGTATTCCCTGACACCAGAAGACCCATGATCTCCTCCGGGTCCGAGAGAGGAGTTCCATTCAACGGTCCAGTGACCGTCATCGTCGAAAATGGAATCCCTGTCCAAGTCCGGGATCAATCTCAGGCCTTCCGGTGTGTCCGGGGTGTCGTTATCGATGACCACATTGAAGGATATCCTCCCGGTGATGCTGGGAAGGGCCCCAATGATATCTTCAGGGGGAGCGATATTGAAGAAACCCAAGATGACGTACTCCGATCGTTCGATACCCACAAGGAGGTCCTCGAGGGTTGTCTCCTCATCCTCGTAAACGACGCGGTCAACGATCTCATCGTTCCTTACAAGGGAGAGCCCCATATTGGCCGGGGGCACAAGCACGCCATCGGTATCGGCATAGAATATCCCCATTCCCGATGCCTGAAGAGATGAGCCTGGCCTCTGCCAATCTCCTACATAAGTGGCTCTTCCATCGATGAACGTGTCACAGCTCTCCTCCAGGAACACCCTGTCGTTGATGGTCAATGAGTTATGGAACGTCCTTTCAACCGAACGGACCCCATCCTTGATGGATATATCAATGTCCCAGGGCCGGCCAAGGTCAGAGTACCAACCTATGGTCAAGGAAAAGGATATGCTCCCCGATATCCCATGGTTCGAGATACTGCAGCCAGCACCATCGATGCTTACAACGGAGGGCCCTTGATACGAGAATACACCGTTTTCCCAGAGGAGACGAGCATCCACTGTCCCCCTTTCAAGGACGATCTCGATCCTCTTAATATTCTCCACTCCCTCGGTATGGGAGAAGGGAACGTATATGGAGAACGGACCATACCCGGGGAGCACCTTACCATTGACGACAGCACTCCCTGTTATGGTCAGGTCCCTGATGGACATGACCGTTCCTGTGATAAGGGATACCTCTCCGCACCCCGGTCTGAGATTGTTGATGCCGTCGGCGGAAGGAGAGCCTACCAGAAGGTCGTCCGCCCCGTCGCCGTTTGCATCGAACAGGGAAACATAATACCCCGTGACGTCCTCTACCTCCGCACCCCACAGAGAGAACTTCATGGTGACCTTCCCGAGGTCAATGATCCCTTTCTGCCGGGGGAATACCACGGCGTCATCGAAACCCATCACCATTCCGACAGCCTGAAGGCCATCAACCTCTCTCCCAGGAGCTCCGATCACAAGCTCCTTGCCGTTATCTCCGTCAATATCCCCAACATCGAAGGCCATCCCTATCGAATCCCCGGGATGATCGCTTGTGGATGCCATTGCTCCGATCAACATCAGATCGTGGACCTCCTCCGCACGCATGACCGAGGGGAACTTGGAGATATCACCCCCCCAGAAAACGAATATCTCACCGGCATCGGGCTTGTTGTTCGATAATCCGTCCGCGTCGGGAGCACCTGCTATGATATCATCCAATCCATCCTGGTTGATGTCCTCGATGATGAGACCTCTCCCCAGATGATCGTAGGACCCCTGCCCCAATATAAGGGGCCTGCATCCTACCATTGATCCTATCATCCGGTTTCCACGCAAGGCTGAAGTGTTGTAATAAACGAACAGGGCTCCGGTCTGAGTGAGGCCTCTATCCTCATCTGTGAGGAGCGGTGCGCCAATAACCATGTCCATCCAACCATCATCGTTGAGGTCCCCGACGGCCATGGTCTGTCCGTAATCGCCCGGAACAGTGGTAGAATTGGGGTCGAGCTGTAGGTATGTGAACTCCGTTCCGAAAGAGAGCTTGGGGTAGCCTCCCCATACAGCGAATACCTTGTTCCATCCATGGAACGAGAACAGGAGATCATCGGAACCGTCCCTGTCCATATCCTCGATGATGACATTGTGCCCAAGTTTTGTTCCTTCAACGGTGGTTGTGACCAGACCGGATATTATTGCGAAATCCTCCCTCCGGAGAAAACCGATCGGATCTCCGTTGGGCTCAGCATTCCCCGCCTTGTAGAGAACGATCTCCTTTTCCCATCCCGTTGCATTCCCCCAGAGAACGTAAACCTTGCCCGAATCCCCCTGTATCGGCATTCCAAGCGCTATATCGGTGAACCCGTCGTCGTTCAGGTCTCCGGCCGTGATAGAGGAAAGGAGGTAGGTACCCGGGCTCGTTGCTTTGATGGTGATATTCGGCTCGTCATTTTCCAGATCGACGTTCCCGCTCGGCAACGATGAGTTACCATACCAAATATAGCAGACCCCCGCGTGCTGTTCCCCCTCGGGAGAGTATAGACGTGGGGCGGCCATGACTATATCCTCTATGCCATCACCGTTGACGTCAGCATGACCGACGAATTCACCCAGCTTCCCCTGAGGGCTTTCCGATCCACTGCCCAGGAACGTTGCGAACGCGGAGTCGGCTATGGGATAATGTCCGTCGAGAGAACTTGTTCTCGCAAGTTCGGTGGGGGACCCGGCAGAGATAAGGGATGTCGATGGAATAAAGAGCATAACGAACAGGATCGGAATGAATAGATTCACCGATGCTGAGCTATTGAACTTTGCCATCTTTTTCCCCGCCAGCAATAAAAGTACCAATGGAAATGACAGCGGGTCCCTTTCATATTTAGAATTTCCTGAACAGTACCGTATCGAGGTTGCTTTTTTATCGGTACCCTTCACCGATCATCTGAAGATCATGGAGAAGGTAACCCTATTCGAAAAAGATGCTTTACGAAAAATCATTAAATAACCCAGGAAATCTATCATATCAGGGCGAATTCGTCCACTTTCTCAAGCGGGGGATACAAATGACTCGGTCCAAGGGAGTTTTCACGATATTGATCGCGATAACATTGTTTGCGTCAGTTTTGGTCCTTTCGGTTTCGAATGCCGATACGGAGCCCAACGATGAATTCTATCAGGCGGAGCCCATCACAGCCGGGTTCCACACAGGGAGTCTCAATGAGACCGACATTTACGATACCTACAAGTTCTCGATCACTCCCGGGGATATCATCGCCGTCGAGTTCCTTGCGTCCTCCAATGACCTATATGTAACATTGTACGACGAGGAGGAAAGTTGGCTTGCCGAGATCGAACCCACTGTGAACGTGCCAGAGAACTTCTCGTTCCAGACCGCACTTGAAACGGATTTCACCTCGTGCTACCTGGAAGTTTACAACGACGGCTACGATGCCTCTTACAGCTTCACTCTCGACCTGACCCAACAGAACGATGGAGGGTCTGGAACAGACGCTCCGGAAGGGATTTCCCAAGGCCTTGTGGTTACCGAGGGGAGCATTTCCGGGGAGGTGAACGGAGGCTCCGACGATTACGCACTCCAGGGGGAGGATTATTCGGATTGCTACAAGTTCTGGGCGGGAGAAGGCGACCGGATCCTCATGTCGTTCAACACCACTGCCTCCGAATACCTCTACTTGAACCTCTACGATCCGGATGAAAACTATGTTTTCGACCTCCAGTCCCGGAACCGGGAGAATGTTTCCGACGAGTTCTGGACCGCCAACGAGACAGTGATGGGCTGGTATTATATCAAGGTGGATGACGACATGGTCCCAGGCCAGTATACGATAGATCTCGATATCGAGAGGCAGGACGAGGCGGGAAGCGGGAGAGATGCATCGGAATATCCCCAATATGCCATACCCATACAATCGGGGACGCTCCAGGGACATCTCGAGGATGATGATGACGATGACTGCTATGGATTCCATGCGGGTGAGGGAGATGTCATCTCGGTGGATTTCAGAGGATACTCGGAACTCGATGACCTTTACATAGAACTTCTCGATGAGGATTACGATATCCTGAGGTCCGACAGCTCATCCGCTGACGACAGCGGAGTGTTCTACCTGTTCTATACAGAGAACCAAACGACTGTTCAGGATTTCTTCCTGAAGATATGGAAAGATACGCAACCGGGAGATTACATAATAACGCTGACGATCGAGAAGCAGAACGACGCCGGAGCAGGGGTGGATGTACCCGATGATTCAAGCACGGATGCAGTTCTGACCACTGGGTCCTACGAAGGATGGATCTATGACCTTGACACAGCAGATATGTATATGATCAACCTGAGCGCCGGAGACGTACTATCACTCACCCTTTCCATCAGCGACGGTGAATCGGCGTCCTGGAGATTATTTGACGATACGTTATCAAATGTTTTAGACGACGGCAATGGTTTCAAGAACGATCCCTCAAGAACTGGATATTACTTCGACCGTATGCTTGGAGCGCAGACCTGTTTCCTGGAGATCTACAACGGACAGGTAAGATATGGTCTCGGGATCACGATCTCGCAGCAGAATGACGCGGGGTCCGGGACAGATGCTCCCGGTACCGCATCTGCAGCCCAATTGTCCGAGGACCCTCTGCAGATAGAAGAAGGAACATATACTGGCCTTTTGAATATTAAAAACGACCACTTCGATTCCTTCCTGATCAATATGAACGGGGGCCAAAGGTTGAGCGTTGAGATAACACCCGATACGTCGCTGGGTATCAGCGCTATGCTCTACGGTGATGATGCCGTCCAGTTCGATATGGACACCATGAACGAACCTGGAGAGACCGCTAATCTTCAATACGATTTCGAGGTCGACGGATGGGCCCAGCTGATAATCCATCTGTACTCCGGGAGTGGAAATTACTCCTTCACAGTGACCATTTCTGATATCCCTGGAGGGGACATCACCCCATCCGCTCCCACCCTGACAGCGACTGCGGAAAGCGGGGGGATAAGGTTGACCTGGACTGTACCGGAGGCCGATGGCGGTAGCCCCATTATTGGTTACTACATATGCAGAAGCATGAGCGCACAGGGCAACATGGACCTTGTGGAGAACGTGGATGATACGGTCCTTTCATACCTTGATGAGGACGTGAACCGGGGGCCCACCTATTATTACGCGGTGGT
>JBLIRF010000119.1:0-5681 GCA_049472175.1 Thermoplasmatota archaeon | reverse complement strand
GGGATCTATGGTATACAGAGGCCTTAGAGAGGACGATATGAAGGTCCAGAGCAGCTCCGTGGATGGTCTGTATTTCAAAGATACGGACCTTGACATGGGCAAGACCTACTATTACATGGTCAGGGCCTTCAATCCTGTCGGAACAGGGCTTCCGTCCGGAATAGTGAGCTCACAGGCTGCCTCCTCTCCGACACCACCTCAGTTCTTCCGTGTACAAAAAGGGAACAGCTGGGTGGAACTTACTTGGGAGCCTCCCGTTTTCGACGGTTCGTACAGCCTCAAGGGCTACAGGATCTACAAGAGTGCCGATGGCGGGGATTGGAACACGATCGATCTCGAGAGCATCATACTGGAATACTACGATACCGATGTCCAAAACGGAGCGAACTACTCATATCGCATGACCACCTGGAACATAATTGGAGAATCCCAGCCAACGAACGAGCAATGGGCAATACCGCAGGGTGAGACATCCGCACCGACCCATTTATCCGTCCAGAACGGAACCAGCAGCATCGTCCTCACCTGGGAAACACCCGATGATGACGGCGGGTCCGAGATACTCTACTATCGCGTCCATATCGGGATCACAAAGGACGATGTGATGTGCTGGAGGTATGTGAACGCACCCGTGACGGAATATGTTGACACCCTGGTCGAGATAGGAAAGACCTACCATTATTATATCACCGCATTAAACGCGGAAGGCGAATCTGCTCCTTCCGAGCAGGTCGTGGGACTTCCCCAGTCAGAGCCGTCGCCCCCCTTGAACGTTCAGATTTCGGAGGGTAACGGTTACTTACTGGTCACCTGGGAAATGCCGATCTTCCTCGGAGGTATAGACCTCCAGGGTTTCACGCTTTTCCGGTCCGAGGGAAGCTTGGAGTACAAGATGATCAGGGATTTCAGTTTCGATGAGTTCTTGTATAAGGACAAGAACGTGACCAACGGCCAAACCTACTCATACAGGATGACGGCATTCAATGCGTTCGGTATCTCCGAGGAAACCTCCATGATCGAGGGGACCCCCGCAGCAGCTCCAGAAACCCCTGGTGCACTGACAGCAACGGCAGGAAACGGTTCGATCGACCTTCAATGGAACCCGCCATACTCGAACGGAGGATCCCCTGTGATCGAATACTTGGTCTACAGGAAGACGCCGGGAGAAAACCTCGATCAGATAGGTACTGCAACGGCTGGAAGCTTTTCTTATACTGACAGCGATGTGGAAGGCGGGACGACCTATACTTACGCCGTCAAGGCAAAGAACAGGATGGGCCTATCTCCCTTCAGTGGCGAGGTTCAGGCAACGGCCATGGGTCGGCCAGGAACGCCTGTGAATGTCGTATACGTCACAGGAGACGGTTTCGTCGAGATATCCTGGGAAATGCCCGCCACGAACGGAGGCAGTCCAATAACGGGATATCGTATCCTAAGGGCTGACACGGAACTGCATAATATACTGACCGTCGCTGAGCCAGGGCCGGATGAACTGTCCTACCGGGATGAGAGCGTGCATAACGGGGAGAGCTACCTCTATACAGTGAATACAGTGAACGATCTGGGAGTATCCATCTCGGCCTGGACCGACCCTGTTACCCCCATCGGGGTACCGGGAACACCTATTTCGCTGGTCCTTTCGGCAGATGAGAACAAGGTCACCATTTCCTGGTCCGGGCCAACGGAAGACGGGGGCTGCGATATCCTGTTCTACAGGGTCTATCGCGTAAAGGAAGATGGAGCCCCTGAGCTCATCGGTGTCGTGGAAGCGGGAACTCTGTCCTTCACAGACGACAAGGAGAAGGAGGACGGAACCTACACCTACAGGGTCACAGCCGTCAACAAGATCGGCGAGAGCAAAACCGCCGCGGAGGACAGCATCGAAGTAGATGCGGAGGGTGAACCGAGCGGGTTCTTCGCAAAGAACATCGGGCTTCTCGTTACGGTACCCATCATCATGCTCCTTCTGGTCCTGCTTGTCCTTGTCATGGTCAGGAAGAGAGGGAGTGAGGAGAGTAATGGAGCGATGCCCATACCCTCTGCTGTTGAAGGGGAAGAGGACCCTAATGGGTATCTCACCGGATATCAGGAAGAACCCCTACTCGAAGACGCAGAGTGAGAGGACCAACCTGAACAGGAATTCGATGAAATGGGCCCTTTAATCGGACCTCCGATGGCTTGATCCTCAGAAAGGGGAGGGGGTAAACCATATTCCCCCCCTCCCCTGTATTTTTTTATTATTCCACTATCCCTGTTGGATACTATGGATTAGGCTGCAGATCTATCCCTGGCCTTTCGTTTGACAAGTTCCTACGCAACCAGTTCCTGAAGTGCGTTCATCACATTGTTCTTGGCCATCTTAAGATGCGGATTCGCTATCACATCCGCACTCTGCCCCCTATTCTCACCGAAAAATCCGTGGTCCTTCATGTGCCTGAGGCCCTCTCCGTATTGGGAGACAGTTTGATATCACTCATGTTCGACACCTCCTTAAAGGCATCCATCGTTGCCTCTTCATGTTATGAGGAGTTCCTGAGAGGCCGATACGAAGATGGTATCCTTGGCATCCTTGTACCTCGTGAACAGTTGCTCACCCATCTGGGAAAGCTGTCTATCATTGAAACCGATCATTGTAAGGTCTGCCTTGGACGAATACCTGTTTATGATGTCGATCATATCCTTTTCCGTATCGTAGACCTTGGACCTGACCGACCTCTGGGATATTGGGATCCTGCCCTTAGCGATGAGGTCCTTCACCTTCTTTGCCAGGACCTTCTTCTCGCCCCTGGAGAACAGGGTGAAGATCTTTATCTCCGAATCCTTCCAATCCCTGTGCTGCGTTATTATATACGCCAGAAGGATCATGAGATTGATGTTCCTGAAATCCTCCTTGGTGATCCAGAGGTGAACATCCCTCCTCAGCCCGAAATCGAGGTCCGTGGAGCGAAGGACCAATTTATTGTATTTCACGACCTTTGCGATCCTCAATCCCTGTAATATCTCATTCAGCTCTTCGTTTCGGTCCTTATGGAACTCGAACATTATTGTATTGTTGTCCATTCCGGAAACCCCGGATATCTGAAGGGTCTGGGCGATCGCGGTCAATATCGAAGGGGACACCAGTGTTGTTATCGAGTAATTGGCCTTGCTGGCCCTCATCTCCTTGACGAGGATCTTCTCATCTCTTCTCGAGACCTCGATGGAACTGCTGTTCAATCTTCCCTTTATTAGATGGACCAATGTACCGAAACCGTAGTGGTGTGAGATCCACCTCAATATCTCTTTTGGCCCCTTTCTCTCCATGGCATTGGTCGAGACCAGGATGATGGACGGACGCCAGTTGTACTTGTCCGGTTTGGACATGGTCCTCTGGAGGGTGATCTTCATCACTCTGCTCAACTGGAACATCACACCCTGGAATATTATCGCGAAGGACCTCGAACGCTTGTGCTTGAAACCCAGGGCGAAATATATCCCCACCATGATGATCAGGGTCAACAAGGCATAAACCGGATTCAACTGGAACATTATGAAGAGCGACAGAACGGCGCCTATCAAAGAGATGTACCATTTGGTTCTGAAGGTCGGTCTGTAAGACGGGTTCCCCGCGAAGTGCTCCAGGAACGATATCAGGCAAACGGAACCGTAGGTGAGAAGGAAGAACATGGTGATGATCTCTGCCACGGTGTTCAGATTCCCGAGGTAGACAAAAGTGATGGCTATTATGGAGGAGATGAGCGTACCGTTCACCGGTTCGTTCTCCTTGCCTTTTCCGGCCTTGATGAAATCTGTGATCCTCTTTGCAATGAACACCTTATCCTTCCCGAGTGCCTGGAGGGTCCTTGGTGCGATCAATGCAAATCCCACTGCAGAGGACAATGTTGCACCGAAGAGACCCAACAGGAAAACAAATCCCAGGTGGATGTCAACTACCCCCAGGGAAACACTCCCTATCCCTTTGGAAAGGTCGTATATTATCAACATGTTCGAGGAAAGGGAGTCGACCGGAACGCTCAGCCATAATTTCAACATCATCCCAAGGTAAACAAAGAATCCTATAGCTATGGCAAGGATGATGCCCCTTGGTATGGCCTTGTTCGGCTCCTTCAGGTCCCCCGAGAGCCCGACCCCGGCGGTCATCCCTGTAAAAGCGGGGAAAGCGATGGCGAAGACCGAAAAGAACCCCAACGAACCAGACGCTGTCTCGGTCACTCCCGAAGGTGCACCCGAGAAAGGCGGGCTTATAAAGAAAATTATTATAGATGCCACCATCGCGGCAAAGACCCCCCAGAGGAGTTTGATGCCTATCTTTGCACCGCGAAGGAGAATTATGCTGAAAAGCAGGACGGCGATCGGAACGCTGATCATCCTGGGGTCGTATGTTATGGACAGGGGCAGAGGGTCGAATATGTGCTCCTGGATGAAAGGAACGAAGGGTTGGACCCCTTCCGAGAACCCTATGATATAGAATGCAATGGATATCGACTGGGCGGCGTAAAGCATCACACCGATGGTGGCCCCTATCCTTAGACCGAAGGATCGGCTGAGGATGTAATACTCCCCTCCTCCCCTTACCCTCAGGTTCGTGGCTATTTCGGAAATGGCCATCCCGGTCGGTACAGTTATGAGATGGCCAAGAAGGACAATGAAGACGGCTCCTATCAATCCAACATTACCGACGGTAAACCCGAACCTGAGGAACATGACAGCTCCCATTATCGCGCAGATGGACGTGAGAAATACGGGTGCCGTCCCGAATCCGTGTCCTCTAGATTCCTTCTCCTTGCTCTTGGGCATCGACCGACATCCTCATATTATCGACAATTTATTTTGCAATGGATAGGTTTTCCAAATAAAAAAGGTTTTTTTCTGAAACCTGGTCCCAAGATGAAGGAGTGCATCCTCTGAGGAGAGATCATCAACTTATGACCTCATGACCTCAGATAATACTGAATATCACCAGATAGGAGGTTCCGGTCATCCTCCGCTGCCTCTTCGATCTCTTCCCTTATCAGTGGCTTCGATACAGTTAATGTTGGGGAAAATATATATACATTGGAAAAAACCACCCAATTGGTATTAATAAAAACTGAATATGGAATTACCTGGGGTTACATATTCGAGGAATTGCCACCAATCCCTCATAGCATTCCAATGGAGGTGTACAAAATGAAATATTTAACTTTATATATTGTTCCGCGAAGAACTCGGTTCATAACGATATTGCTCATGTTCTTGCTTGTTTTCCCCATTTTCCAGACAATAGACGGAAGCTACGGGGAGGAAAATGCGGCAAATACCGACGAGGAAGTTGATTTCCTGCAGGGCACCCTCGATCTATCCCAGACATCCATGGAACAGTATATATGCGGGGAAGAAGAGGATGATATGCTAGGGTACTCCATGGCGAAAGGGGACATCAACGGTGATGATAAAGAGGACATCATACTGGGAGCGCCGGGATACAACGGCACCCGCGGGGGAGTGTTCATATACTTCGGAGGGGGGAAGAACAGGGTCATGGGATACGATGACGCGGATATCGTCATAGACCATAGTGAGCTGAATACCCACTTCGGCCTCAATATCAAGGTCGGGGATGTCAATAACGACGGGGCTCTCGATATCCTTGTGGCCGGGTATGCTGAGAAGGTCTTCGGTAGAGGCGAATATGAAGAGAC
>JBLIRF010000118.1:0-5687 GCA_049472175.1 Thermoplasmatota archaeon | reverse complement strand
AGGGGAGATCACATTGATAGGGGGGGACCCTGTCCTCACAGCCCAGAACGCCGAGGATGTCCGTGTGGAGGAACGTTCGACCGTTCAAATGTTCGACGGGGATGCAGTTGCTGGTGAGCCGTATTGGCTAAAGGTCATGGTGAGATCCTCGATCCATACAGGATGGATGGACCAGGAAGTGGTGGTGGTTCCACTCGGGGGGAACGACCTGGAAGACCCCCCCGTGCTTCTCACCATCAACAGGCTGGACCTGGACCTCAGGCCTGGCGATATCCTGAACCTGACCGCGTACTTCACCGGTCCACGTTCAGGGATGGTGTACGGTGATCTGAGCTGCTCTCTCATTGCTCGGGCCGAGACTTTAACCACGAGCCTTCTGTGGATCGTGAACGAAATGAGGTCTTCCCCATCTTCGGCTCCCCTCAAACCCATCACGTTGGAAGGGTATATCAGATATCCTCCAGGGGGAAAGACCATATACATATCTGAGATGGTCGAGGGAGGGGAGATCTCTATCAGGGTCAGATTGCCGCAGACCCGGTCCGATATCGCAATGGGGGATCTCGTTCGGGTGTTCAACTGCTCTTTCTCATGGGACGTCGAAGGAATGAGGTTCGAGCTTGTCGCAGAATATCTCGAGATACTCGATGTGCACGGTCCATGGAAGCTCAATCTCAGGTCCATGGAATGGGGTCTCCTTGATTTCGTGGACTGCAGGGTGTTGATATCCGGGGTCGTCGAGGTGGCCGGGAACGCCACCAGGATCGTTCAGGATGGTATTTCCCTCGATATAAGGAACTATACCGGTAAGGTGGGTTACGGTGATGCCGAGATTACCGGGATACTGCTTTATGATAAGGTATTGAACACCCTCTATCTCGAGTCGGAGGCGGTCGCTCCGTGATCGAAACGATCCTGCTGATCCTGATCGGAGCACTTGCGGGGACCGGGTTCGGGGTGCTGACCGGTCTGATCCCCGGTGTTCACGTGAACAATGTGGCCATCGTTCTGCTTGGACTGAGCCCGATCATCTCCTCTGGGCTCCAGGACCTATCAGGCCTTGGACAGACCGAGGCCATGCTCATGGTGGCCTCAGCCATAGTTGCGACCTCGATGGCCCACACGTTCCTCGATTTCATACCATCGACGTTCCTTGGTGCCCCGGAGGCTGAAACCGCACTGTCCGTCCTCCCCGCTCATGGAATGCTTCTGGAAGGGAACGGTTACAGTGCGATCTTCCTTTCGGCGGTCGGCTCCTTCGGGGCAATATTGGCAGGGACCCTCCTTCTGATCCCTTACAGTCTGCTTGTCAATGATCCGGTAAACGGATATCAGCTTCTGAAGCAGGTGATGGTGTGGGTTCTGATAGGGGTAGTGGTACTGATGCTAGTGACCGAGACGAAGAAGGTCCCGTATATTCCATCACGTTCAGAGGATGGTAAGTTGAGATGGTCGGAAGGCAGATTCTCATCGGTCTTTGGCGTTCTTGGGGCATTCCTTCTCTTTCTGACCTCTGGTTTGTTGGGGCTCCTCGCCCTGGACCTTGAACTGAGCTCCCCCTTCGGGCTTCCCGCCACCTCTCTATTTCCTCTCCTGTCCGGCCTCTTCGGGACATCCACACTGCTGGAATCCCTCAGGGGCGGTGCAACCGTTCCTTTGCAGAGGATCGAGAAGCAGTCACTGGACACGGGGGAGGCGGTGTCCTCCATAACCTCTGGTTCCATCGCAGGTTCGATCGTTGGCTTTCTCCCGGGTATGAGCGGTGGTGTTGCCACAGTGATAGCAATGATATTCCGGAAGGAGCCCAGACCAAGCTCGGTCATACTGACCCTGTCAGCCATAAACACTGCAAATTCATTCTTCGTCCTGGGTGCACTCTTCCTCATCCTGAGGCCACGTTCGGGAGCTGCCATTGTCGTAAATGAACTTGTGAACGTGAGGGAATGGAGCGATATGCTCCCTCCGTCCGAACTCTCCCTCCTCCTGATGTCCGCTCTCCTCGCTTCATGCCTCGGGTTCTTCCTCACTCTCATGCTCGGGTCAAAGCTGGCCAATATCATGCCCCGTCTTCCCTACGGAAAGGTGGCCTGGAGCATTATCATCCTTATCGCTTTGATGGTCCTTGCTTTCACGGGTCCCCTTGGTCTGCTGGTGCTTGCCGTATCGACCTCTCTTGGAATGATAGCACCGCTGACCGGTATCAGGAGATCACACGCCATGGGTGTTCTTTTGCTGCCGGTCATCACGATGATATGGTAGCCAGGATATTGATCTCAGGGACCGCGGATCGAAAATCTTCAAGGATGGTCGAAGGTCCTGTTTCATGCTCTTGATGTCATTCTGCTGAAGCAGTCCCTCCCGAGTTCCAGCGCTCTTATGTACTGCCTCTGGATCACAAGGTTCTGGATAGTCTCGATATCCCTTTTGTAGTCCTCGGTCTCCATTCCCTTGGAATGCATCTTCATTATCTCCACCTTTATCTTTGGGATAAGTGTGAAGAGCTCTGTCCGGGCTCGATCATCCTCGGAGACCTGCTCCTTCCTTCCGCTCTTTGAAGGTGGCATTTCCTCACTGACAGGTTTGGGGGCCTGCTCTTCCATGATCGTGCTTACCATGACCTTCTTCAACTGTTCCGGGGAGGCCGTCAGGAGCTCATTTATCTCAGTGTCCATCTCCGCAAGTGCGTTCTCCGCGTTCTGGTGGTCAAGGGAATCTATCAGAGCAGTAATGTTCTGGATCCTCTTTTTGAAGCCGTCGACCGCCACGCCCGATCTCTCGAGCCTGGAGACCTTTCCCTTCTGTGCGAGCAGGTTGCCCCTGAGCTTGTCCATTTTATCCTGGAGTGTCTTCCTCTCATCTATCTTAACGGAGAGTTTTTTGATGACGCGGTCGAGCAGATCGTGGGCTCCATTGGTATCTCCAACCTCCATCAGGACCCTGGATTTGGTCAGTATCGCCTTGTATTGGGACACTTCCATACCGAGGAACCTTCCCTGCCTGATCAGGTCTGAGATCTCTCGTATGAGGTCCTTTACCTTGAAGACGGACTCCTTTATTGCAAGGGATTCCCGAAGACCGATGAGATGCTCGAGAGCTTCCTTGTTCTTCCCCTCGTCGGCAAGAGAGTATGCAGTGGATATATGTTCATTGATGTCCCCCACTTCCAGACCATGGTCCTTGCACTGGGAAGCAAGGTCCACTATCTCGGTCTCCACGGCGGAAAACATCCTTCGTGTCATCCTTTCTTCCAGTTCCACCTGGGCTTCGATAAGAAGGTCCACCGCCTTTTCTGGCTCCTTCGCCTTAATCAATTCGATCGCTCTTGACAGTTTTTCCCTTGATGATGTGACATCCAATCCGAGTGCATCGGCTTCCATGATGGTCTCCTCGACCATCTGCTTTCTCTTATCGATCACAGAGTAGAAATGGCGGGGGCTGATCCTGTCCAGAAGAGTCCCGGAAACTTTCACGGCCTCCTCGTACTCTCGGTCAAGATATAGAGACCTCATCTCATCGAGTTCCGTTTCCAGGTCCTCGACCTCCTGCCCGTCATCCCTGAGTATCTTCATCTGGTTCATTATCTTTGTAAGGTTCCTTTGGTATTCTATCTTCATCTCTTCATTTGAGATGTAAAGGAGTTTCTGATCGATCATGCTCATGTTCTTCTCGAACTGTTCCATGTTATGCTCTTTCATCGATCTCTGGGCATCATTCAACGGACCTTTGAGGGGGGAGACATCCAGTCCTTTCTTCTCCATGACCGTCATTGCCACCTTGATCTCTTCTATCCTGAGGGAAGCGATCTCGTTGGCCCTCTCCTCCTTCAGTCGGGAAAGAGCGGTTTCCGCCTTTTTCAACAAAGTGCCTGCTTCATCCAGAGCCCCGTCCAGAACAAGGCTATCCGCCTTTTCCAGTATCTTGAGGACCGCTGATGTCTCGATAAATTTGGAGATATCCTCCGCTCTGCTTCTCAGTTCGGAGATCCTTTTCTGAATGTCCCTGATGGGCTTCTCCTCGATCTCGGCGGCTTCAGCGGAGATCCTGTCGAGGAAGATATTCATGGACTCCAGCGCCCTTTTCGGTTCCTTACTGGCCATTTCTATAATGGAATCCTGGTCCTTCTTAAGTTTCAGGTAGATCCTGGAAGCTGCTCCCTCCGAGGCCTCGATCTTGCCCATCAGAGGCCCGACCGAAAGGAGGAGGGCTTCCAGTTTCCTGAAATCCGTGGTATTGTTCTCCGACTCAACCTTGAGAACAAGTTCTTGGGTCTTATTCCACGCGTCGATGATATCCCCATCGAACAGAAGCCCTCTTGTCTCACCAAGCTCTTCCTTCAGGGAGGCTGTATCCTGCTCTCCCGAGATCTCGTTGATCATATCTTCGACCTTTGATAGGGAACTGTTGGTCATTATCGTAAGGTCCTCGGTCAGCTGTCCATGGAGCTTTTCCGCTTGGTCCTGGATATCCTTCATTGAGGTAAGAATATTCTTCATCCCTTCAGGGGCGGCCTCCTTCTGGAGTTTCAGGCATTCCGAGAACCTCTTCTCGATCTCCCTTATCCTTTCCATTTCACCGGCCCTTATGAAATCGCTCATAAGCACTCTAAGTTTGTCGGAGATGCTTTCGATGCTCTCTTTGATCGTTCCATGATCTGATGGGGCGGCGTCCTTGACGATCTTGCTGGCCCCCTTTTCTCCTTTTATGGTCTTTTCCTCGAGCATTTTCAGCATTTGTTCGAACTTTTCAAAGGCTTCCTCGACCTTTTTCTCTTCCTTTACACTCGGCAAGGCCTTCTCAAAGGCTTTGAGGATCTCCTTGGTCCTCGCCGTGTCGGCGCCGTCCTCCTCCATTTTACCAATTCGCAGTTTTAAGGCCTTTATCCTTTCCGAATGCGTCTTTTTTTCATTCTTTAGCATCTGGACCATCCAACCCTTCTGATTGCCGACCATATGGTGTATGGAATGGATAATATTCGTCATACCCTTTCTTTCATATGTATGTTATGATATGACTATTCCCGGATGGAATTATCCCCTTCACCGCCCTCCGGGCTTATGGCAAGTTCCAATACGTGCGCCCCCTCGCTGGTCTGTTTTCCCAGTCCAGCCTCCGGCAGCGAGGAAACGGGAACACCTGAACCTTTTTCGTCATGCCCTTCCGGAGGGGCAGTGCCGTAGAGGTCCTGGTAGGATGCAGATCTTGCCCCCTCATTTTCGACCTCCTTGCCGAATAGGTTCTTGCCCTCTTCCCTCATCTTCCTTACATGTTCCATGAACTCCTGTTCTTCCTTCTTCTTCTCTCTCGCTTGCTTCCTCGTAAAATAGAATGCTGCAAGACCCACCATGATGATCAGGACGACCAGGGCAATTACAACCCCGATCTTGGTCGATGTTGAGATATCTGCAAGGTTCGACCCCCCTCCGCCTCCCGAGGATCCCTCCGGTTTGATCGGGCCCACCACAAGAGCCCCTTCTCCGGCCGTATCGGACATTACGTATCTTTCCACCATGCCCATCGATTCACCGTAGGACAGCACATGCTCTGATACGGCGAAGAGGGAGAAGTTCAAGGGGTCGATGGGAAGGCTCAGCCCTCCTTCCACGAGTTCGGTAAAAGGTATGAACCATACGATCGATCTTTGATCGACAATGGTACCGGTGCTCATATTGTGAAGGGCGGGATCTCCC
>JBLIRF010000117.1:0-5752 GCA_049472175.1 Thermoplasmatota archaeon | reverse complement strand
GTCGGCGTCCAGCGTTCTCTTTACATCCTCCAGCCCGTCGAATCCGAAAAGTTTGATATCAGAATTCATGCCCAGTCCACGCTGTTCCAGGGTAAATTCTATATCATATTAAATGATATTCCAAATTTCTTTGAACATATTTTTATAAATAATAAAAAATAATTAACAAATGTTCAAACGATTGGTAAAAAATTTAAATAAAATAAACATTCTTGAACCTCATGGACGGAACGGACCTGGAGATCATATCACACCTCCAGAAGGATGGAAGGGACTCGTACAGGGAGATCGCAAAGTCTCTTGGTCTTGCACCGGCTACGGTCATGAAAAGGGTGAGGGAGCTTGAAAGCGCTGGTGTTATCAAGGGGTATTCCGTGAAGCTCGATTACGACAAGCTCGGATACGATATCCATGTTATAGTTGATGTCAGGGTGGCAAAGGGAAAGCTCCAGCAGATCGAGAAGAAGATCGCAAAGGACCCGAACGTGATGATGGTGTTCGACAATACAGGACCTTTCGATGCAACCGTCCTTGCAAGGTTCCGTAACAGGGGAGGACTTGACAGGTTCATTAAGAAGCTGCAAACGTACGATTTCGTGGAGAGGACGGAGACGAAGTTGATACTCAACACCATCAAGGACGAAGGCCTGGGAATGAAATAGGGGGCGGCAGCATCAAGGTCAGATATGCAAAAATGAAGGATCTGGAATTCCTGAAGGAAGGACTGCTGAACGTTCGAACGATCGAGAAGAGACCCGAGGCCGATATTCCGGTCACCTCCGCTGATGTGATAGGTTTCAGGGAAGGCATCCGGAAGAAGAATATCAGGATCGTTGACGACACGGACGGGACTCCTGCAGGTTTCATCTATTACAGGACCGATTTCAAGGTCCCTTATGTAAGCGGTGATCATCTCTGGATAGACCTGATCTACGTGAAGGAAGGGGAAAGAGGGAAAGGGATCGGAAGTGCCCTTTACAGGGATGCTGTCGAATATGCAAGGAACAGCGGGCTGGACCGGATAGTGATCGATATATTCGAGCCCAACTCGGGATCGAAGCAATTCCATGCAGGTCTTGATTTCGAACCGTTCTATACCATTCTCATCAAGAAGATCGATGATGGCTCCGATCGACCTTAAAAAAGGCCGGAATTGTAATGTCTTTTCACCGCTTCCTCCATAATCAATATATCACAAAAGACCGAATTTTCCAACATGTCGAGGGAAGATAAAATTGGAACGTTCATCACCATGGCCGCTGTTCTGTTGCTCATTCTGATGAGTACAAGGACTTCAGCCGCTGATGGACCGGTATCATCCTGTCCAGTATATTCATTCGATCTCGACGGCGATCATATGGATGACAGGATATCGTCCGATACCGTCTTTCCGCTGTGGGCCCTGATCAATGTCGATTCCAGTGAGAATATGGGCCAGGTCCGGTCGGACCTGAAGCTTCTGGACTGCGAGCCGGGGGCTTCCCTTTCTAGCATCCCGGTCATCATCGCATGTTTCAGCAACCTGAGGTCCCTTGAAAGTGCAGCGGCAATCCCGCATGTCGAAGTCATCGAGATGGACAGGGAGGTCCGATTTACCATCGATACCTCAGCAAAGGCAATGAAGGTCGAGCCATCCGATATCTATCAAGATGAGAACGTTCGCCATCTGGGTTTTGATGGCGAGGGAATGACCATCGCAGTGCTGGACCTCGGGATCGATAACGACCATGAGGTTCTGCAGGGATCGTTCGTTGCAGGAGTTGATTTCACGTTGCCGGACACCCCTCTGACACCCAGGGACGGGTCGTACGACCCTGATGACAAGGGAGGTCATGGAACGGGGGTTGCCTGCGTCCTTGCCAGCCGGGGGAACTCCACAGGTTACGGTAGAGGTATCGCTCCTGCAGCCGGTATAATTGACCTCAAGATGTCCGACTACAATCCAGCATACATAAGGGCAATGGCCGAGGCAATGGACTGGTGCCTTGTAAACAAGGATATGGACTGGGGGAACGGTCATACCGGTATCGATGTGATCTCCATGAGCGCCCTCACAGGTTTGGATCCGGACGGGTCGATCGCACAGCTGCTTCAGCTCATCGCCGAGAGCGGCATCCCCTTCGTTCAGGCGGCGGGGAACGACGGAGTTCAGCATGGAGAGGACCCTGCCACCTATTTCTGGTCTGATTTCGTCATAACTGCAGGGGGTCTTGACGATCGAAGGACGATCGACAGGAGCGATGATGTGTACTGGAGCGGGGCAACCTACGGTCCAAGAGCATCGGATGGGGATGATAACCCGTATGATGAATTGAGGCCCGACGTTGTTGCGACCGCGGTCAACCTTACGGTGGCCGCTCATTCATCCTCCTCCGATACCGCCTCCGGCTGGAGGGTTGTGGAGGGCACCTCCTATGCGACCCCACATGTCTCTGGCGTCGTGGCACTGATGCTTCAGGCCAATCCGGATATCGCAGCGCTTGGCGGGGTCAGGGTCCTTGAAACGGTGAGGAATATTCTCCATGAAAGCGCCGAGGCCAGAGGAGATCCCTATGACCCGAAGCTGTCCGATAAATACAACGTAAGATACGGCTTCGGAATTCTGGACGGATACAGGGCAGTGAAGATGTCGATCGAGTTCAAGGACAGTAACAGGGCCCCGACCATCATCGAATTGAGTGCGGTCCCGGACACTCTCGAGCCGAGCGGTAACTCCACCATCACTGTCGATGCATTCGATCCCGATGGTGATCCTCTAGGATATGGGATCGGGGCGTCCGGCGGAGAGATCTCCGGAAGCGGACCCGTATGGACATGGACCGCACCCGAGATGGAGGGGGAGTACAGGATCGATGTCATGGTATCGGACCCCTCCGGTCTATATGATTCGGGGTCAGTGACGGTATCGGTCAGGGAGTCGCCCCAATCCAATTCCCCCCCGACGATCATATCCTTCACTGCATCTGAAGAGGAAGTGGAGGTGGAAGGTCTTGTGGACCTCAAAGTCGTAGCTTCGGATCCCGACGGCGACCCCCTTGAATTCGATTATTCCGTATCGAGCGGGAAGATCATAGGGTCGGGGGACGAGGTCAAGTTCAGGGCTTCAGAGGTCCCCGGTGAAGTGGTGATAATGGTCACAGCCAATGATGGCAGGGGAGGAACCGACGGAGAGCAGCTGATCATCGATGTTAGATCACCACCACCCATACAGCCACCTGTCATCGTATCGGTCATCATCTCTCCAGCATCGGTCGACGCGGGAGATACGGACTCCAAAGTTACGGTGACAGCCTATGTTCAAGAGATCACATACGGGATCGAGTACGTGTACGCCGACCTTTCAGAGATAGGGAAGGGTCAGAGGAGTTATATGGAATACGAGGGCAGTCACTATGATGATGGAATTCTTCTCCAAGAATATAGCCTGGATGTGAGCAGGCCTCTCGCCCTTGTCCCCGGCAATTACTCGATCCATGTCACCGCAGAGGACTCAAGGCATTACCGGTCCGACACAGTGGAAGAGGTCCTTATCGTTATGCCCCCCGAGGGTCTGGATGTCGACATTGAAGATGCAGCCGAGGAATCAGGCTTCCCGTTATGGGTATTGGTCCCAATCATCATTGTCGTGGCTGCTCTTCTCGCAGTTCTATTCTTCTTTATCAGGATCTCGGGATCAGGAAAAAGGTCAAAGAAGGAGAGTTCTCGATCTGTCTACGTCGTCTCGGAGATCGTATGAGATAATTGTTCGAAAGTGGGCTTGCGAGGTCGATCCCTGGACGATTTTTCATCTTCTTTCTGTAATCTATTTAACGGATAGATCGAATATGCGGATCGGGGAAAGGTATGAGAAACCGATCATTGGTCCTGCCACTGTTGGCGGCGATCCTTTTTTCGCTCATCATGGATACGGCAGAATGCCAGGACCAGGCTGTGATCATAACCAACATCGAGGTCGTCACGGTCTGTGATGACGAGGCCGTGATAACATGGATGACCAATATCGAGACGACCTCCGAGGTGGATTACGGGGAGGATGAGAGCTTCGGGAACACCTCAGTTGCCGATGGTGAATCCAGGTACCATTACGTCAAGATCGAGGACCTCGAACCGGAAACCCTTTACTTCTTCCAGGTCTCATCCGGGAATGCAAGGGGCAGAACGGGCACGTTCACGACCCTGCCCCTTCCGGGAAGAACACCTTCGATGAGGATCGCCGTCCTTGCAGATGTCCATTTCGATGTCGACGGTTCCAACACACCGAACGGGGCGATGTACGGGGATTCCACGGACCTTCTGCAAACTTTCCTGGATGAGATCTCCCTGGAGACCGACATAGAAACGGTGATCCTTCTAGGGGACAATGTTCAGGGTTCCGAGGAGGACTATTCGGGATTCTTCGGAGCGATGGACGCCTCTGGATCGATATATTATCCAGTAATGGGAAACTGGGACAAGAGCGAGGTGGGTTGGGAGGACCATTTCGATATATATGTCGGACTGGGGAGCACATATTACAGCATCGATCTCGGCGGTCTGCATATCGTGGTCCTTGATTCGGCAGTTCCGGGATCGGTAGGGGGCTCCATTGACGATGAACAGTTGGAATGGCTGGAGAACGATCTTCAGGACAACCTTGACACAAGGGTCCTGATATTCATGCACCACCTCTATGTTGAGGATGAAGTGATGGGGCTGGACACGGATTCTTTTAACGGACTGGAAAGTGCGATCGCTGGGCACGGGAACGTCCTATCCGTATTCTCAGGTCACAATCACCAGAACTCGTATGCTCAGTACAACCCTGCATATAAGACCTCGATCGCTTCTCTAGTGCAGTATCCTATAGGATACGCTACACTCGATATATACGAAGAGGGTTACTCTCAATCTTTCTGGAAGGTCGAGGCGGCCCTTGATATATCCGAGAGCAGCAGGATGAGGATCAAGGCGTCGTCGATCGATCCGGAGGCCGACCAGGAGTTCCTTGGCACGATCGAAGAACGCAATCATCTTCTAGAGCATGAGGATATTGTCGAGAATGAACCTCCGTTGGTTCTGTCGGTCTCCCTGGAGGACGAGGTAATCGAACCCGGTGAGCAGACCCTCGTGGAGGTGGATGCCTATGATCCGGAGGGCGAAGACCTCGAATATATCTACGAAGTCGAGGAAGGTACGATTGCCGGTGACGGACCGACGGTCACATATACTGCATCTGATACCGAAGGGAGCTTCGATATCTGGGTAAAGGTGTCTGATGGTGTCCTTTTTTCAGAACCGTATCACGTTGAGATAACGATCGAGAAGGCCCCCGTTACTGACGAGAACAGGGCACCAGAGGTGGACAGAGTGGTGGTGACCCCTCAAAGGATAGTCCAGGGTGCAAATGCCAGTCTGAGGACCATCGCGAGCGATCCTGACGGAGATCCCCTGGAGTACATTTACCATTGTGACAACGGTCAGATAATCGGAGAGGGTAACGAGGTCATATGGAGAGCTCCAGATAGAAAGGGTCTCTGCGTCATCACTGTCCAGGTCTCCGACGGAGAGCTGGTGTCCGAGGGATACCTGGTAGAGATAGAGGTCTACGAGGAGCAGGAGGGAGTAACAGAGGATTCCCCGATCCTTACCTTCCCTACATTGATTGTTGTGATAGCAATGATGGCGGTGCCCCTCATCGCATGGGGCTGCCGGAAGAGAGGTTAGGTCATTCCTCCTCCGATCCGGAGACCCTGTTACCCATGGAGATCCCGAC
>JBLIRF010000116.1:0-5764 GCA_049472175.1 Thermoplasmatota archaeon | reverse complement strand
GCGATCTGACTCATGTATGAGTTGTATATACCGTTGAAAGCTCTGACCTGGTAGTAGTATTCCGTCCCGATCATAACGTTCCTGTCCTGAAAGGAGGTCGACCGGGCATCGACGCTCCTGTAATAGGTCAGATCGCCGGGACCGGTCCCTCTGAAGATGTGGTATTCAGATATTGGAGCTCCTCCATCCTCCCAAGGAGGCGACCATGTGAGCTCGACCATATTCTCACTTGAACGAGCTATCAGATTCTGAGGTGGGGATGGTACATCCACCGGATAATATTCGATCTCCTCCGAGGGACGGGACTCTCCGATACCGTTCACGGCCGTGACCCGGTAACCGTAGAGAATCCCGAGTTCGATGTCGTGATCGACGTAGAACTCCTCGTCGGCAGTAAGCTCGGCGATACGACCGAGCTCTTCTTCCCCTGACCTCTTGTAAAGGTAGTAACCGGTCAGGGGAGTGTGTCCCGTGTCCGACGGCGGCAGCCATTCTATCGTAGCATAACCCGGTCCGGGTATCACCTGAAGGGACCTCGGGCTTGTGGGATGACCCATGACGGCAGCTATGACGATCTCGGACGGGTCCGATTCTCCCAGAGCCGAGACAGCGGTGATGAAGTAATAGTATTCCGAGTTGGGAAGAACACTGGTATCGTTGAAGGACCTTCTGTCGCCGGAAACCTGCATGAAGATCTCGGGCTTCATCCCGGGCAACCATCTGTAGATCCTGTATCCGATGATGGGGGAGCCTCCATCGGTCGTCGGGGGGTCCCATGTCAAGTATACCACGGTGTTCTCGATGGTGAGCTCGGGCTTCCAAGGGGGATTCGGGGGGCCTATGGGTTTGCCCGATACCACCTCCGAGGTATTGGAGATACCGTTACCGTTGGAAGCGGATACCCTGTAAAAGTATTCGATGCCGTTGACGACTGTAGTATCATTGAAGTACCTTCCGTTCCCGACGATGGTCGAGATGATAGTGCAGTTGTCGGGCCCCAGACCGCGGTAGATATGGTAACCGATGATCGGCAGACCTCCGTCATCATGCGGCTCCGACCAGGTTATGTTCACGTATCTGTTGCCGTATCCGGCAGCCAATCCATAGGGCGGGGATGGGTTCGTCAGGGGAGTTATATCGATCACACCGGGCGTGTTCGAAAGCCAGTATCCGTTGAATGCCCATACGCTGTACCGGTAATGCTTGCCCTTGGTGATGTTTGGATCGAGGAACACGGTCGAAGTGGAGTTCCATATACCTACAACAATGTCGTCCCCGTTCAACTCCCTCTTCTCCACGACATAATGGAGGATAGGAGCGCTGCCGTTGTACTCGGGTTCCGACCAGGAAATGTTCACAATGCCGGGATCATAGTCGATCCGCAGGTTCCTTGGTGTGGTGGGGGGGAGGTAATTGTGAAAGATGACATCCCCGGAAAAGTTGCTCGCTCCCGCTGCGTTCCTGGCGGATATCCTGTAGATGTAATCGAAGCCGATCTCGAGGTCCTCGTCATGGTAACGAAGGGTTCCCGCACCTACCTCGATGATCTTCAATCTTGGGCTCGACCCCAATTTCACCCTTCGGATTATATAGGAATCCACAGGCAGGCCTCCATCATGGATCGGGGGTTCCCAGGTAAGGTTCGCATCGGGGGGGATCGGGATGACGGTCAGGTTCTCCGGCGGTCCGGGCGGAAGGGAGAGGTCCAGTGCGCAGGTGAAACCGTCTCCTCCTCCCTTTATCACGTAACCGAAACCTTCGGGGTTCGTGGGAAAATCACCGGAAGTGGTGTATCCCACTAAAAGCACGGTCCTTCCGTCGATCAGCTCCAGGGTAAAGCAACCCTCGTCATATTCACCCCCAAGGTATGTTGAATAGAGGAGGTCAGAACCGGCCGCATTGAGGATGAAGAAGATGCAGTCCGTCTCCCCTGCGTACTCTGTCTGATATGCACCCCAGGTCGTCGGGAACCTGCTGGCGTAGGACAGCCCGACCATGTAGGCCTGGCCCCGTTCATCGACCACTAGGTCCGATGCTTCCTCCATGTCCTGCGATCCAATATATGTACAGTAGACCAGGTTCGAGAGCTGACCGTCGAACTTGGCAGCGAAAAGCTCGCTCAGGTCCGTATGGCTCTCCTGATAGCTTCCCTTCGTCGTCTGGAGGTCGTCCGAGAGTGTGGTCCCTCCCAGGTAGATATTGCCATGGTCATCCACATCCAATCCGGAGGCAAGGTCCAGTTCGTTCCCTCCGAAATATGTGGATGCCTTGATCTCCGTGGCGTTTCCATCCAGAACGAAGATGAAACAATCTCCGGAGGCACTGCAGGTCCGGTCATGAGCATTGGCCGCCATATATAGATCGTCCGAGTCGGTATCACCGCTGATCACGATGTCGCCGTTCTTCAAAAGGGCGAGATCGTTCGCTACATCGTCCCTGATTCCTCCGAACGATGTGGAGAATACGAGACCGGTAAGGTTGGACGAGATCCGACAGAGGAACAGGTCGAATATCCCTGCAAACCCGGTGTGGTATGCATCTCCTGAAACGGGAAAATCGTCCGATCCCGTATATCCGGCGATGATGATATCTCCGTTATCGGCAAGACCGATGTCCCTTCCCTCTTCCGCTTCCATGCCGCCGATGAAGGTCGAGTAGAGCAGTTCCCCCGAATCGGTATCCATCTTGACAAGGAACGCGTCTTGGCCCGAACCGTTCATCGTCCTGTCAATGGCCTCCGGGGTGGTCGGGAAATTCGAGGACCTTGTGAAACCCGTGAGATAGACGAAACCGTGGTCATCCAGTTCCATCTTCGATCCACGCTCGTCCAACCAGCCGCCTATGTATGTCGAATACAGGATGCTTGTCCCGTTCCTGTCCACCTTGCTAAGGAATATGTCCTCGCCTATGTTCGACGTGTTGTCGTAGGCATCGGAACTGACCGGAAAATCAGAAGAATACGTGAAACCGGTCAGATAATGGCCCCCGTCGGGGTCCAGTTCCGAATCCGTCACTTCGTCCCAGCCAGAGCCTCCCAGGTAATTGCAGAAGACAAGGGGATCTATTATCAAGGTCTCATCCACTTCATGATCTCCGACCTCGAAGGAGAACCCGGTGCCTGAAATGATTCTGTAATTAACCTCGACGATATTTTCCACATTTCCCTGGTATGCAAGGAGCCCATGGTCCTTTCCGGCGACCAGAGAATCCTTCAAGAGAAGCAGCTCGCCTCCATGGATGGAAAGCTCGTCAATGCCCGCTATCCTGAACCCCGCGTCAGGGAGATGAGCTCCCGGACGTACGATCAGATCGTATTTCGGGCCCTCGTCCGTGATGCGTAATCTCAGATCGATGTCCTTCCACACATCATCGAACATGATCTCCTTGAAAGATCGAACGCCGGAAGCCCATTTCGATGGATCGTTCCCCATGTAGAAATTGTACCGGGTTGGCATGGGGCTTATGCCGTATGGTGGAATGTCAGAGCCATCGACGAATTCATACTTGAGTGGGGTCCTTTGGCCTCTTCCGTCATGGATATCGAACCCGAACCCGTCTCTCATCACGCGCACAGGACCCGAAGCAGAGAGGCCAGCGAACATTATGCTATCGTCCCATTGACCTCCGTTCTCGATGAACATACCGTTTGTGTAGGGAGGGGCTGCCTTGATATCCTCCTTCATCGACCTTTCTTCAAAGAAAAGGGGCTCGATGACCGGTCCCTTATCCATAGAAATTCCAGGTGGCAGGATAAGTATAGGTAGGACGATTAAAGTGAGCCCCCTCATAAACATAGAGACAAATTTGACTGAATGCGATTTAAGAATATCGGTTCCCTTTGGAATCCAAGGCTGGTCTTTCTCATGGGCCGGAATACAAAGGAAATTCAACCTGACAACATGAGGCCGGTCCAAAATTGCACATCAACTTCTCGAGACCAGGATAGACCTTGATCTTAATGAAAGTCTCCGCTTAATAGGAGGGCTCATGGTCGAAGATAACTGCTATTCCATCAGCCTGTTCCTCAATCTCAAATAGGTCCTCTCATCGATCTCTCCGCGCATCAGCTCCGATGCGAGGACCCTCAGTACATCCTTCCTGATATCGTCCGGAATGGACCTCCGGTATCGAACCACCCTGCCCTCTCTTCGGACCCTTACAAGCCCCAGCTCCTTGAGCTTTCCGATGTTGTAGGAGACTATGAACCTGTTCGTTCTGATGTTGCGGACAAGCTCCTTCTGCGTGAGGTCCGGCATCTTTTCCACCACCTTCAGTATTCTCTCCTGGACGGGGCTGAGATGCTCTATGAGGTCCTCCTCCGATTCCCTGGTCCCGTGCGTAGAACCCGGATAGTAGCATCTCCGTCCTCTGTGCATCCTCGAATGCACCCTCTTCTCCTTCTCAAGCACGTGAAGGTGATACCTGAGCGTACCTTCCTTGAAGGGAAGTATCCGGAGGAGCTCCTGAAGAGAGATCCCTGGTCGGGAAGAAATCCTCTCCATCAACCTTGAACGGTTTTTTCTGTTCCACGTTCGCTCCTCCGACATCGGGGTCCGCCTTCCTGATACGGAGAAGGAGGATCAGTACTCGTCTCCGAGATGTGTCCACATGATGTCCTGGTAGGTCTCCATGGAAATATTCTCATCGTCGAGCCTTTGTCTAAGGAGTCTATGAAGCTCCTCGTCCGCGATCATATCCTCCTTCTTTATCCTGTCATTGACAACATCGTTCCAATACCTTGTTAACCTTTCTCCTCTACCCGAGCTCCTCTGGCGGACCACAAGAGATAGGATCACTAGCAGGCTGATGCTCACCAGAGCTGCCAATGCCAGGAGAATGTACATGTCATTCCCATCAACATCCTCATCGGTTCCGATAGAATCCCATCTGTCACGGTCATCCGGATACATGTCCAGTTTCAGACCTGTGGTGGAATCCTCCTCGCTCTTTCCCGGGTTCCATCTGTCGGGATACCCATCCTTGTCTGTATCAACGGAAGCGGCAGGGTCAAGGGGGAAGGCATCGGAATTGTCCCCAACCCCGTCCCCGTCACTGTCAGACCACTCATCAGGGTCCCATGGGAAGACATCGGAATTATCCCCCACAAGGTCCCCGTCGGAATCCTTCCATTCAAGAGGGTCGTCCGGGAACTCGTCGCAGTTGTCACCGAACCCGTCTCCATCCCTGTCGGACCACTCCAGGGGATCCTTCGGGAATACATCGATCCCGTCGTGATATCCATCGAGATCGGAATCGAACCAGGCGGAAGGATCATCGGGGAACATATCCTTGTTGTCGCCCCATCCGTCCCTATCCCGATCGCTCCACTCTGTTGGATCGTTGGGGAAGACATCGGAATTGTCCCCATGGCCGTCCCCGTCCGTATCCATCCATTCAAGCGGGTCATCAGGGAAAACGTCCGAATTATCCCCGAAACCATCACCGTCGCGGTCTGACCACTCAAGAGGATCCAGGGGGAATAGGTCCGAATTGTCCCCTATACCATCTCCATCCGAGTCCGCCCATTCGAAGGGATCGTTCGGGAATCCATCCAGTATGAGACCTGTGGTGGAATCCTCCTTGCTCCTTCCGGGGTTCCATCTGTCGGGATACCCGTCCCCGTCCGTATCAACGGATGCGGCGGGATCGAATGGGAATGCATCCAGACCATCGAGGACCCCGTCACCGTCCCGATCCTGTGACGGTCCCGAGACATTCGAAAGGTCCACGAACCCCATTGCCAGATTGTTCTGGGTCTTGTAAT
>JBLIRF010000115.1:0-5816 GCA_049472175.1 Thermoplasmatota archaeon | reverse complement strand
AAGCTCCTTCTCTATGGTCTCTATTCGATCACCGGCGGCCTCCAGCAGGGAGAAGTAGTTATCCACGACGGCATCTATCAGGGAATAGGCAAGATAATCCGTCTTCATTTTCCTTATCCGACCCTTGTTCTTCCTGATGCGGTCCCTTATTGGCTCGAAGACATCCCCCTTGTACTCCTGGAAGGTCAATAGACAGTCCTTGCATAGAAGGATGCTCACCTGCTCGTTCTGGATATCATTGCCGTTCGTATTGTAGTAGAGCATCCTGAGGACGACGAAGAGGTAGTCATCGTAGACCTCCACCTTCGGGCGCTGGTCGGTGTTGATTATATCCTCCATGACCAGGGGGTGGATCCCCATGTATTCCACGATCCTTCCCAGAAGCTCCACATCGTGGAGTCCGTTGATGTTTATCCATGTAACGGTGTCCTTGGAGGTCCCTTGCAATGCTTTGATGACATCCTTGACCTCACCCTCCGAGAAGCGGTCCCCGTCATATACGATGAGATCGATGGTGATCTTTTCCGTTCTCTTCTCCCCCGTGAAGACCAGATCGCCAGGGGGCCGTCCGATGTTCTCCGATTCCCCTTTGCTGAACAGCTTCATCTTCTGAATGAACGACCCGGTAGGGCGGTTCCAGGATTTCTTATCTCCCTTCTTTGATGATCCCATATTACCTGTAAGGAGACGAGCGATAAAATAACATTCCCCATCAGAAGGGATTTACCAGGGAACCGAACCCTGCAAGGTTCACGATCTCGAGGAACATCGAAAGGGAGAAGAACGCGATCAGCCCCCACAGGACAGAGAGAGGAAGGCCAGGCATAACGTTTTCCCTGTCGAGGAAGGAGAGGGTCTGCTGGAACCCGATCATGACGGTCACCATTACCACGATGGTGATCAGAACTGCAAGTAGCTCTCCCCAGCCGGGATTGTAGAATCCCATGAAGGGTATCTTTAGCATCATCCATTTGAAGGTTGCGGATACCAGGACCGAGAAGAAGATGAAGTCTCCTATACCCAGGGCGAAATCCTTTCCCTCGTAGAGGCCATAGGATGTGATGTCCTCACCGATGCCCACATCTATCAATTTTCTCCTCTTCCTCGGAGGGAGTACAGGCGCCGGTGTATAGGTCCTGGCCGGGGGAATATTGAAAATATGCTTTTCATGATAGTTCGCTGTGGAGGGAGGAACATTCTTCGTGCTCTTCTTCTCCTCCTTCCTGTGCTCATCGGAGAGGTGGATCATCTCCTTTATTATACCCCGTTTCGCCGCCCAGAGGTCCCAAATGGCAACCCCGGCAAGGAGGAATATCACCACCCAGACAGGGAGAACAATGGCAAGGAAAGGACCGAGGACGATACAGAAAGCTATCAGGGCAGGGTTCTTCCTTCTGGGTTCGAGGGACTTGAAGACCATGTTGTATACGATCGCGATACCGATGGCTGCCCCGATCGTCACGATAATACCGAAGAAGATACCGTTCTCTTTCAGTTCCATATCGAGAACATCGTTGATGAAATACCTCATAAGGTAGAGATACAGCATCACGGAAACGGATGAGCAGAGACCAAGTGCAATGGCAAAGATCATCTTGAGCGTCAGCTTCCTCCTCTTGCGGAAAAGGAAGAATATTCCGAAAGCCGCAGCCACAGCAAGGCCTAGCATTATGGATGTCGTGACCACGCCCTTGATGATGGATTTGCGCCCCGTATCCTGAGTGATGTTCTGAACAGTGCCCTCGGAATCTGTGTAGGTGATGTTCTCCTTTGCTTTTGGTATGGTGGAATCAAGGACCGTATCAGGTATGACATCGATAGTGGTCGTTGTGGATTCCGAGAAACCGGAGAAGAACCCGGATGATTCCACGACATCATCCGCAAGCCTTCTCGCTTCCTTGAAATCGGTCCACTGGGAAACGGTGACAATGGGAATGGAAATTACTAGTACGAGCACCACTGGGAGGTATCTGGTCCATTTCCCATTTTCCATACAAAGTCCAGCATCTTCCACCTTTAAGGCTTTTTTGATACATGTGACGATATGCATCATCAGGGCAGGTAAGTTGAAGGGATACGCTGATGAGGGTATGATAAAGGTAAAATAACACCTTCCTTCATCGCTCCGGACATGGCGACCGTTTTCTTCGCCCTGATGTTAGGAACCATAATCGGCTTCGTTCCGACCTTCGGTCTTCTCTATCTGATAACTAACAGGTACGAGAAGGTTATCGAGGAAGAGGATACCATGAAGACGTTCATTATAGGGATCTTCATGGGAATAGCAGTCACTCTTGGACATCTCTTCTCCATTTCCGGTCTCGATCCGGGGAGGCCGTTTTGGTTCGTGATCAGTGCATATCTTCTCGCACTGGCAGAGGCTTTGATGTGGCATATTTACATCAGGAGAAAGAAGTTCAGGGATCGGCCTGACAGGCCTTTCCTGATGCTTTCCCTTTCTCTGGGGATATCCGGTCTTTTCCTGATCTTCACATCGGGTCAGCTCTTCGTGCAGTTCGATACGACATCCGAGCAGCTGCTCGGCTTCTTCCTTTTCGCCATAGCGATATCCACCATGAGGGCAGGGATGGCCCTTCTCCTTTCCCGTGGAGAGATGAAGGGAAGAACGACCCTTCCTTTCGTCATAGTGACACTGATCTTCGGGACGTTCAACATCTTCTCGCTGATATATCTGGGATACGGATTCCTCTGGACCTTCGCATTGTTCCTGGTTCCGGCCGGATTGATCGCATTTGGAGCCTTGTATCCTGACCTGGCAAAGGTAAGAAAGAGAGCTCAATGAGATGTAACTCCGGTTTCGAGGGCGACCTTCCTTGCGGCCTTCTCCTCGAGTCCGTCCCCGAGAATGGTATATCTGTCCGGCCGAATCCTGTGGGCTTCTAGCAGTGCAGATATGACCTCCTCATCCTTCATCCCGAGCTCCTGGGCATTGATCGGGGCTCCGATCGTTGAAAGGGCGTCCCGTATCCTTTTCCAGTCTCCCCCGTGAAGGTACATCATCATTATAGTCCCCACTCCGGCTTCCTCTCCGTGGAGGGCGGGTTTCTCTGCGATCATATCGAGCGAATGGGCGAACATGTGCTCCGACCCGCTCGCGGGTCTCGAGGAACCAGCTATGGACATGGCCACCGAAGAGCTGACAAGTGCTTTTACCACGATCTTCACAGACTCTTCGTGTCCCGGTCTGATATCGGCAGCACGATCGAGGACGAGCTTCGCTGTCATCTCGGATAGTGCGGCAGCATATTCCGAGAAAGTTACCCCCTTCAGCCTGTGGGCGAGCCTCCAATCCAGAACTGCAGTATAATTGGATATGATGTCGGCCGACCCCGAAGCAAGCAGCTTGTAGGGGGACCCTGCAATTATGCCGATATCAGCGATCACACCTAGAGGGGCAATTGCCTTGACTGACCTCTTCCTTCCGTCCATCTCTATGGAAGACCTGGAGGATGCGATCCCGTCATGGGAGGCGGCTGTGGGGACCGATATGAACTCAAGACCCTTGATGGTCGCAACGTACTTTGCAACATCGATGGGTCTCCCCCCTCCCACACCCAGAATGAAATATTTCCCGTGCTCCTCCACATAATCGCTCACGATCTTCACCGAATGGTCCGTGGCGCCTTCTATTCTGATGATGTCGGTCTCGTATCCGGAGTCCGCCAGTGACGCCTCGACCGCCTTTCCGGCAACCTTTTCGGTGTTGGGATCGCAAACGATCAGGCCCCTGCCGGAAAGATGGAAACGGTTCCTGCATACGTTCCCGATCTCGTGGATGGCATCTCGTTTTATGAGGACCCCACGGGGAAGTTCCATGAAGGGGAACACGCTGAAATCATCATTTTGCTCCATCATTACCATACCTGATAAACAACGGTCAGCGTTTAATCCTTTCGCAGATACTTTGGAATAATCCAGCGCTCATCCTGTGAAACATTTATATCCGGGCAGTTTCATTGAATGGTCGATAATCGATGTTCCCTGCCGAGGACCGGATGTTCGATGGAGATGATGAGTGCTCCCTTTCCATAAGGATATCCGGAGAGGGAATATTTTCACCAGGGATCATGAGCGCTTTTAAATTTATTTACGGAAACGGGGATCCATCCGATACCTTGATGTTAAACCTCTTGGCCTGCGAAAGATCGTTCTCACGGGTAGCATTCCGAGCCATTTGTGAGTCCCGCGGGGAAACAGGGTCCGGTTTGGAACCTCAACTGAACCCGGAGGCCTGAGCCGAAGTGTCCCTGTTCCAGCCGTTTGACGATATCCTGATCGGACTTCTGCTCCTTCTACTTCTAAGCAGATCGCTGGGACTATTGTTCCATCGTTTCAAAATATCACCGATAGCCGGAGAGGTCCTTGGAGGTCTGCTCTTATCACCCCTTCTGTTGAACCTTCTCTCCGAAACCCCGGAACTTCTCACGTTCTCGGAGTTCGCAATAATCGTTATCATGTTCCATTCGGGTCTGTACACCGATTTTTCCTCTTTCAGGGAGTACAGATGGACATCCATTGCCGTGGGAGCGCTCGGTGTCATAGTCTCTTTCGCTCTGATATTCACCCTGTCCTTTCTGATATTCGGAATGTCCCTAGAGACCTCGCTTTTCCTCGGTGCGATACTGTCGAACTCTGCTATTGAAGTATCATCGGCGATGCTGGCGAACACGAGGTTCGACAAGCTTCGAACTATAGTTGTGGGGGCAAGCTTCATCGACGACATACTTGCCGTATTCGTGCTCGGTGTCGTTCTATCCTTTGTCAAAGCGACGCCAAGGATCCTTCTGCCTGTCATCGGAGAAGTGAGCGGGGTAACATCATCCGTTCTGAGCTTTGGTTGGACCTCTCTGAAGGTCATCGCCTTCCTCCTGCTCACATTCTACATACTGAGCAAGCTTTCGCACAAACTACTTGACAGGTTCGCCACCAAACGGTTCGAGATCCTCCTTTCCGTAGGTTTCCTGTTCGCTCTCGGTCTCGGCATCTTCGCAAAATGGGTAGGCCTTCACGAGGTAATAGGTGTGTACCTTGCGGGTTTGATCCTGAGCCAGTGGGGTGTCACTCCAGATCCCATGCTCACCAGAGGGATCGCATGGATGAAGTTAAAGAGGTTCTTCACGAACATGATGGAGGCACTTTTCTCCCCGCTCTTCTTTGGAGTTGTCGGTCTTTTATTGGGAGCCAATCTTGTGAGCGATGGAGGGGATTCGGTTCCGTTGATAATAATCGGGGTCCTAATTTTCTCGTTCTTTGCATTCATGGGAAAAATAGTGGGATGCGGTATGGGAGCCCGTTTGAAGAAGATCGTACCTTCGGGGGCTTTGCTGATAGGGGTTGCAATGGGAGGGAGGGGGGCTCTCGAGTTCATACTCATAAAATCTGGTCTGAAGGAGGGTCTGCTTTCACCTGACGAGTTCTCAATCGTAATAATCGTCACAATGACAACTATCCTTCTAACCCCGGTTCTTTATCAGCTAACGTCAAGATGGAAGAAGGAAGAGCTCGAAAGAACGGACCTCTGATATTCGTATTACTCTGGTTCCGATCCATTCACCGGATAAAAAATGAGGCCTTTATATTCCACTAAGCAAGGGGTGGATCCACATCACTTTGTTTTCCGCTTATGTGCGTATTACAGAAAATGAATAGAATTTTCTTATGTTCATACAATCTGCGATTTTATCAACAACTTCGGAAAGACCCCCCCTGGTTTGCGAAAATACCCTTGACCATCTTAATAAAGTATCGAAATATCACACCTCTGTTAGGGGGGTTTCGGTAATATCGAGTTTTAT
>JBLIRF010000114.1:0-5868 GCA_049472175.1 Thermoplasmatota archaeon | reverse complement strand
GTTGAGATTTGACCAAGGTTCATTCCATGGGCTTTAAAAGGAACTCTACCACAGATATTACGAGAATTCTATCTCATATAATTTCAATATTCTACCATAAGGGTTCGGAGTGGAATATGAGCATGTAACATGTTTGGTAAAGGAAGAAGAACTTTTTCACGGAATGATGCTGAACTAATGGATCGTACAGTAAGGAAAGTGCGTAAAACGAGAAATATTCTGTAATTCCATTTTTAATATTCACATCATTTCTTCAATGTGATAATTATCGGAAAACCTTTAATACACGTATATTGACGTAAAAAAAATATTATGAGGGTGGGATATGGCTTTGAGGAGATTCTTTTCTCAGTCATCATTTACCTGATATCAGGTGCCGCCCTGTTCCTTTTCATCCAGATCATGATCTATTCCACCATCACCGTCAAGAACTACAGGAAGAGAAGAAGCCTCAAGAACCGTTTGCCTGCGTGGACAGACCAGATCGACGAGTACCTCCATAAGAAGAGGGTAAGGGCACGCTTCCACCTAGTCGGAGAGGAAAGGAAGTCTTTCAGGGACATGCTGATAGGTCATTACTGCGGTATACCAATGGATGCCTGCAACGGAGACCTGCACAATCAAGTGATATTAAGAAGCGAGGACAAGAGACGGCTCAGGATGCTTTACCGTGAACTCGGCTTCGTCGATGAGGATGTCGACCAGGTCAAGGATGGGAACTGGTGGATAAAGAGCGTTGCCCTTGGAAGGCTCTCCAGGTTGGAGCTGAACGATGCCGAGGATCTTGCTCTGGACCTCCTTGATACAGAGCAGGAGGAGCTCAGATTGAGCTGCATATCCTACCTTGCATCGCTCAAGAGCAGGTACCTGGATGACAGGCTGGATGAGGTCTTCGAGACCATCGGAGATAACAAGTTCAACGAGGTGGTGATAGAGCTGTTGAAGGCTGAGATGGATATCGAACATCTCGAGAGACTTGCAGAATGCGATGTCAGGTCAGGTCGCAGGGCGGCCGCCATCATGCTTGGCAGGAAAGGACTCCAACACGGTCTCGCGGTCATGAGAAAACTTGCTTCCGACCCCTTCGAGGACGTAAGGCTGGAGGTGGCCCGATCGTTGGGTCGGATAGGAACGATGAATGCGATAAGGGTTCTCGAGACCATGGACCGCGACACAGATATGGAAGTGAGAAAGGCGGCCCTTAGGGAGATCAAGAGAATTAGGAACAGGCTAGTAGTGACCTCTATCTGGGACCTCGAGATGGATGACAGGAGGACCGAGGATCTTCTCACAGCCTTCTCAAATGACACCTTAATGCCTGATGATAACCATTCGATGATGGGGTTCTGACCCGGGGGTGCTGGAAGAATGGGAGCTTTTGTGACCGGTCTCCAGATAGTGCTACTGGGTTTCAACCTGCTTATACTTACATATTTCCTCGTGCTGAACATATACTACCTCGCTCTCTCGGTGATGTCTACTGTATGGCTCTTGAATTTCAAGGTTAGAAGATTGGGAAGGTTCAGAAAACTCGAGAAGAACCCCCTTCTCCCTTCCGTCGCCATCCTGTCCCCGGCTTACAACGAGGAGCCGACCATCGTGGATAGCGTGAAGTCACTTCTCAAGGTGGAATATCCCAAGCTTGAGGTAATCGTGATCAATGACGGTTCGAAGGACAGGACCATCGACGAGTTGAGGAGGGCTTTCAAACTGGTGTGGTCCAATCGAGGAACGAAAGATACACTTCAAACGAAAGAAGTGAAAGCGGTATATTACTCCGAAAAGTATCCGAACCTCTACGTTCTTGACAAGGAGAACGGGGGAAAGGCGGATGCCCTGAACGCGGGTATCAATTTCTCGAGATCCGATCTGGTTTGCGGGATCGATGCCGATTCCCTTTTGGAGAAGAATGCTCTCATGCGTCTTGTCGAGGACTACATGACTGGTGAGGAGAACGTGGTTGCGTTGGGAGGCATTGTCAGGATTGCCAACGACTGCGATATTCGAGATGGAGAGATGGTCAAGGTCAGGGTCCCGAGGAAGCTCATTCCGGGGCTGCAGGTCGTTGAATATATAAGGGCATTCCTCTGTGGAAGATCCGGGTTCAATATAGTCAATGGTCTCCTGATAATCTCGGGGGCTTTCGGTCTTTTCAACAAGGAGGCGGTGATACAGGCAGGAGGATACAACAACGCGACCGTGGGGGAGGACATGGAGCTAGTAGTGAGGCTCCACAAGACAATGAGAGACCTAAAAAGACCTTATAAGGTCATCTTTGTTGCAGACCCCATATGCTGGACCCAGGCACCGGATTCGCTGAAGGTCCTCCATAGGCAGAGGAACCGATGGCAAAGAGGCCTTCTCGAGAGCATTTTCATGAACAGGGACATGCTCTTTAGAAGGAGGTACGGGTTCGTAGGCTGGATATCCATGCCATTTTTTCTGATTTTCGAGGGACTCGGTCCCTTCATCGAGGTGACAGGCTTTATAATAATGTTCATTTCTCTTCTTGCCGGTTGGATCGATCCCTCATTCTTTTTGATATTCCTGTTCCTTGCAGTCTTACTTGGTATCATCCTCACCATGTTCGCTCTCATTCTCGAGGAGATGACCGTTAAGAAGTACAGTAACCCCGCTGATATAGTAAGGCTCCTTGTGCTTGGAATTATCGAGAACTTCGGCTACAGGCAGCTGGTGACCATCTGGAGGATGATGGGGCTCTGGGACTATCTCAACAAGAAGAAGAAATGGGGTGCAATGATCCGAAAAAAGTTCAGCTGAACACTTCCCGTTAAGTTCTCTGCGGTTCACAGTTCGATCGGATCTGAGCGCTGAAGGCTCTCGATGTTCCAAATTCTGTATTTTTTCTCCAATGACCTCCATACAAGCCATCCCCAGAGGATGCCCCCTAGAGGGAACAGTGTCATGTTCATTACCAGATGAAGCATCCAGAGGGGGCTCGGGTCCATCAGCTCGGTCAGTATGAATGAGAACAACCCTGTAAGCCCGCCCCAAAGAAGAACACCCTTGATGAGGATGAAGTGCCTCTGACCTTTATCCCTGGTGATTTCCCATTTCTTCATGATCATGTCCCGTTTTCTCTCATCCCGCCTCCCGAGATAGTAACCGAGAAAAAATCCTGCCATTATCCCCAGCATGATCCCGTATATGATAAATCTCAACAAAGCCTCCATCTATCTTTAACCTCCGGATTTTCCCCTTACTGGATTATTTGATGGATCTGACCAAATTAAAACTTACTGTCCATCCGGTATCATTTCCTGCAGACCAGGATCTGTTCCTTCGGGAATTCTATCCCGATCTCATCTATTTTCCTTGAATATCTCTCCATGGCTGATTCCTTGATATTCCAATCCTTCAAAAGGGATCGGGCATCGTTCCCCGAAAGGGATAATGGGATCTTCACCTCATGTATGGCAATATCCCTGAAACCCGTTTTTTTCGAGACCACGAAGAGGAATTCCGAACCGGGAGAGAACCAATTGTTCTCCACAAGCGGTGTTGAAGTTTGACTGTCCAGTTTCATGAGTAACCTCTCTGCGGGGGTCGAGGTATTGGGGCTTAGTCCGGAATGGACGAAGAAACCACCCTCTTTCAGAACTTCCTTCCCTGCCATCATGGAATTCTCTACCATGTCCATGGTCAGGTCGCAGAAAACGTCATGTCCAATGGCAAGATCAGCGTCTTTGATTTTATGCCCCATCTCCCAGACAGGGACCCTGTGGACCCTGACCTTCTTTGAATATCCTGATTCCCTCAACCTCCTTGCAAGGGATTCCCTGTCCTTGATATATGGACCGTTGTAAGGATCGACTATGATATATTCAGCGACATCCGCATAGAGTTCATCCATCAGGGGAATGGTGAACAGACCCGACCCCGAACCGAATTCGACAACCCTCTTGAACCTTGTGAAGGGGATCCTTCTCAGGATCTCGCCCACCAACCTCGAGTTGTATTCAAAAAGCTGTCGGTAGTACACGGATACATTTCTCCTTGTGATCCATCCTCGCCTTCTCATGATTTCTTATACTGTGCTTATTTATTCCGTTTTCTATGATATTATCAATGGGCAGGAAAATTGATCTTTCATGTTTTGATGGGCCCCACCGGCATCGGGATCGAACTGTCGGACCTGACAGTTATGGAACTGATTTTAATAACGACAAGTCCTTCGGAACGAACAACAGTACCATTTCGCTGGATTTGCCTATCTGCAGGAACTGATAGTAATTGGTGGACCGGATGAAAACGCTTGAGATCTATGGCAAGGCCATAAACAAGGCACCATGGGCATTCGTCATCGGGATACTTATCGTCACGGGGATATTGGGATATTTCATCCAGGACTTCGAGATGGGATCCGATGAAGAAGCGTTCGCTCTGAACGATGAGGTATCACAGGCATATAGGAGGGTACAGGAAGATTACGGGAGCCAGTTCGGGCAACTCACTATACTGTTCAGGTCCGATGATAACGTTCTCTCTCTGGAATCTCTCAATGCAATGCTTGACCTCGAGGAGGCAGTAAAAGGGTCGGATGTCCTGGATATCATCATCCCCTCCCCGGACAATCCTGACGGCATCTTGTCCCCCGCGGAGCTCGTCATACAATCCATATATTACAACATCTCTCTCAAGGCATCGGAAATGTTCAAAGGTGAAGCAGATGACAATTCATCCGATCTGTCATCATGCCTCGATAACGAGAAGCTGATGAACACATTCATTGCAAAGGGTTACTCCCTCACAATGGAGGAGAAGAGAGCGGTCCTTAACGGGGGCATCGTTCCTGTTGAGATCGATTGCCTGCCGTATAACCTTGAACTGGATTTCCCAGTTTATGACCCGTTGGAGCTTCCGGGATATACGATGGATTCTCCCATGGCGATCGGCCTGGAGTTCCTCCTCTCCAGAGAATACAAGACCGGCTCATCGACAGCAGGATCCGCACTCTTCATATTGCTAACGGAACCGGACCTCGATCCCGACAGGGCCCTTGAGGTAGAGGAAGAACTGCAGTCCTTGGCCGATACTATAGAGGAAGACCATAAGGACCTCAAGGTGCTGGCCATAGGTGACGAGATCGTCAGCAAAGCGATAAACGAGGCATCCGGGTCCTCCATGATGGTCCTTGGGACCCTTGCCCTTGTTGCAGTAATACTGGTTCTCATATTCGTTTTCCGTTCGGTCTTCGAGATAATCATAAACGTGGCGGCTCTCTTCATGGCGATCATCTGGGTCTTTGGTTTCGGGGGCGTCATGGGATTCGAGAACAATCCCTCCATCACGACAGTTCCTGTCCTTGTGATCGGTCTTGGGATCGATTACGGGATACATATGACCCTCAGATACAGGGAGGAGTTGAGGAAGGGGAATAATGTCCAGGATGCCTCGATGAGAGCAGAAGCAAGTGTTGGTTTTGCGATCTTACTTGCAACTGTTACAACGCTCGTGGGTTTTCTAAGCAATGTCTCGGCTGGTTCGGAGGGCATCAAGGTGTTCGGAATAATGAATGCCATGGGAATATTCAGCGCCTTCGTGATAATGATAACATTCGTTCCTGCTGTCAGGGTCCTTCGGGACCGCAGGAGGGAACGGTTTGGGAAACCTCTGCTCAGAGAGAGGAAGACACGAAAAGAGAACCTCTGGGGATGGGCCGGGAAAAGGGCTGCCTCGCTTGGTATATCGGAGGAGGACACAATCGTTCCTTCCGGTATCGGAGGTATAAACAGAGTGCTCTCTTACGGTACCAAACTCGCCATTAGGCCGATATGGGTAGTATTTGTCGTAATATTCCTTACAGGTATCGGAATATACGGTGCGGCCCAGCTCGAACCGACATTC
>JBLIRF010000113.1:0-5875 GCA_049472175.1 Thermoplasmatota archaeon | reverse complement strand
AATGGAGGTCCTCCGCCTGGAACTTGACATTGACCTTTCCGTTCTCGTTGTGTTTTGGTGTCACGGCCGCCTGCCATATGCCGTCGTTCTCAACGACCTCGATGAAGGCTATGGTCGTATCGTAGCTATCCGCCCATTCCTCGGAGGTCAGGTTCCAAACGTAGAACGCCTCGAACTTGTTCTCCGGGTCCTTGAACATCCCGTCGATGCTCTCGAGCGGGAAGTAGGTCGTCGGGTCGTCCTCCTGCAGTTCCTCGAAGGGCTGCCAGTTGAGGTTCGTCGTTACGGGTTCGTCGTCCCAGACCGGAACGCCCGCTTCAAAATTGAACAGTTCGGACCATGCGGGATCCCTGATGGAGATGGACGGTATGTCGTCCACGGCCCTCACATGGACGGTGTGAGGGAAAGGTTCGTCGGTGAGGTCCTCCCCCAGCATCTCCAGTTTATACTCCTTGCCATCCCAGTAGTCGTGATCGAAAACGTTCGTGGGTGCACCCGATATATCGTTCGCCTTCTCGTAAGGAGTGTCCTTGTCTATGTAGACCCATATCTCCTTCGGAGGATCGTCGTCCTCATCCTGATATGTCACCGTGAGCACGAACTCGCTGTCGTAATAACCTCCGGACGGGTCCTGGGCGAAGTCAGATTCCAGGGTCACCTCGGTGATCTCCGGCGGGACGTTGGGTTTCACCTCGCCGATGGACACCGTCAGATCGTATGTGCTCCATATGGTGTGGTCCGGAAGGTAGAAGCCGAGAACCTGGCCGCTCTGGTGAGCACCATGTATCGGTGTTTCCTGGAGACCGAGCCATACGGTTCGGTCCGGCGCCTCGGTCCAGTTGTTGTGGAGCCATACACTTAAAGTATCGTCAATGAAGCCTCCACCACTGAATATGTAGCTCATGGTAAAAATGACCCCGGTATAACGATCATCAGCGGTCCCCCATTGATCGTCCGCACCATCCGTTCTCCATACGATCGCGATCTCCAACCAGTTGTCCCAGAACTGTGTAGTGGTGGGTGGACCCGCCCAAACGTTCGAGGTCCTGTTGACCTGCATGGACACGTTCCAGAGCTTGGTGTTGTCGGTTCCCTCGAACTTCCACCAGTCCATATCATCCCTGTCCGACCACATCTGGATGCCGGTCTTCTTTACCCCGAGAGGTGTAAATGCGGTTGCGTTCTTCCAGTGGTTCCCGGCGTTCAGCACGGTCACATCCCTGCTGGTGTCCACATCTATCTCGTATGAGCTGGTGAATGTCGGTCTGTTCTGCGGGGCATCGCTCTTTCGGTAGTAGTTCAACGCGACGCCGATATAGATCCAGCCGACCTCGGTGAGACGGTTGGCGAAACCATCATTGTCCGGTCCGCCCCAGGAGTGCCTCGGTGAGTTGAAGGACAGGGTCCAGTTCTCGTCGTAGGTCCACCCGTCGTTATCATCCAGGTCATCGTAGTACCACCAGAATCCGCCTATATCCCCGTCCCCGAACATATCATCCGTATATATCGCATAGATGTTCAGAACATCACCGTAATCATCGTACAGATCGATCGCCTGTGGATTGGTATCGTCGATCCGCAATTCGTACATGCTTCCACTGGTTGCCGTGAAGGATTTCAATGTCATGGTGATGTTCTTCACGGGTGAGGCACCGGCTGTCGTCGCAACGTTGGAGAGGCCGATCTTGTACCAGTCTATCATATCCTGGTTGGCAGCTATGCTGCTCCATGTCAGGGAACCCTGGAGGGTCTCACCATTGCTGTTTATGACGGAAGCGTTCGCCCAGTCGTAATAATCCTGGTTCCTCTCGTCATCCGAGGCCCTGGTCCTATCGGTTATACCCCTCAAGGGCTGTTGAGACATCTCGATGCCCTGAAATTCCGGGCCCGACCCGATCGATACGAGGTCCTTTTTCGAGTTCTCCGTGGTCCAATCGAAGGGAGTGTCGCTGACATCGATCATATCGATCTCGCCGATGTTGAATGCTACCTCCGATGCGTCCACCCTTTCAACGGTCAGAAGTTCGGAATCGCTCTCCACACTTCCGGAAAATGCATCCTCCGTGTCGGTCGATCCTTCCTTGTCCTCAGCCCCCACCAGACCTGCTGGCAACGCCAGAACGGCGACCAGCATGACGGCAAGAAGCAGGTCCTTCCATTTGCTGTGCATACGTATTTCCTCCATTTATGGTCATTCGAGCTTGACAGGGAATGGTTTCAGAGCACGACCGCAGCCGTGGCCCTTTCTCCCTCGATATCGGATTTACGGTGCTCATTTATAACCTTTAAAGGCCCCGGGGTCATTATTTGCGTCAATACTTATCTTTAGATACCTTATTAAGGAATGGCTCCAGTTCCACCCCATCATGACGAGGCTGACCTTCCTTGGTACGGGAGGGGGCAGGTTCGTTACCTTGACGCAGGAAAGGTCCACAGGAGGAATATATCTAGAAGATGGCTACAGGGTCCATATAGATCCGGGGCCGGGAGCGCTCCATGCCCTTAAAAGGAACAGGATCGATCCCATGATGACCAGCGGGATCATCATTTCCCACTGCCACCCCGACCACTATGCGAATGCCGAGATCCTCATGGAAGGCATCCACGGTGGAAGGGGCGATAGAAGGGGGTTCCTGATAGCCGCACACTCCGTGACCATTGGAAGGAGCAAGGTGGGACCTGCCGTTTCTCGATACCATCAGGACAAGATGGCAACGGTTCTTACCGTTTCTCCGGGAGATGATTTTCAGATCGGGAAGTTGAAGGGATCGGCCACCGCCTCCTTCCACAGCGATCCGGACACAGTTGGTTTCAGGTTCGAGACGGGGGACGGCGTTGTCTCCTACATTTCGGATACGGAATTACGGGAAAGCCTGATCGAACCCCACGAGGGTGCCCGGGTGCTCATACTTGCTTCCACTAGGCCTCTGAAGGCCAGGATCCCCTTTCACCTCTCCACTGAGGACGCGGCGGAGATCGCAGAGAAGATCCGACCGGAGGTGGTCTTCCTGACACACATGGGTAAGAAGTTCATCAAGGAGGGCCCACGCAGACAGGCCCGTTGGATCGAGGAAAGGTCCGGTGTCAGGACCATAGCGGCCGAGGACGATATGAAGGTGCTCATCCGCAGAGATATCGAGGTCATCTCCAGAAGGAGGAACCGCAGGTTCAAGGTAAGACCTTTCAATTCCATGGGTCACAAGGAGAAGGCTTCCACCGAGGAGCCAGATGGCTGAACCAGGTCATAAACCCCTTTACAATTCTTTTCAATACCAGCAATAACCGAAAGGCTTATTGAATAGAAAACGCTACCCGCCTTCGATCCATATGGTAAGCGATGAGAAGATGTCCGATGAGATGAGGTTGCAGCTGACCTTTCTCTTCGGAATCAAGGAGAGTATGAAGGACATTGACGACAGGATCCGGGCCACCTCACTTTTCCTGGCGCGGACCGAACTCATCGACAGGCATCGAAATATCAGTGAATGGACGGTCATGGACCGACCGGACGAATCCACCATAACCGGTTCCATCGATGGTGTCCAAAAGGTCATGGCCAAGATCAGGACCATGAGCCTTCACGGAAAGAGCAGTTTCGGGGGAAGGCAGCATGAGGCGATGAAGAAGAACCTAGAAAGGATCGCTGAGGAGAAGGTCTCGATGCGGTATTTTTTCCTCCTTGACCCCTGGACCGTGAACGTTGCCAAGGAAACCTTCAAACCGGATGGAGTGACGATACTCCCACTCCTCAAGGAGGACATGACCTCCGTGGTAAGAACCGTCATGAGAAACTCTGAGGAGACGGGAGTTGCAGGACCTGACACGCTCACCCAGATGATCGAAGAGGTCATAACAAAGGACGAATATCCGGAGGAGAGGACAATAGTGTCCCCGATATCGCGGACCTCTATCAGGCAGGGTTTCCTCTACATACCAAAGGAGAAGGGGCATCTGCTGGAAGAGGGGGCTGTTACGATCTGGATACGAAAGGACGCATCCCTTGAGACCAAATGCATGATATCCCTGACAGGCGGTGTAAGGCTCGGTGGAGGCTTGACGAAATGGTTCAGGTCCATCGGCTTGCAGGCGGGGGACGAGCTCGTGATGGGGTCGAACGACGACGGGTCGCTTCTGATATTGATGATCAGAAGGGCTCAACCCTACCGCGGTCAAACTCCCGTGATAGAAACGATGAAATGGGAGTGAGTCCAATACTATTCCCCGGGAGGGGGATGCTCCTCCGGGGGGACATCATGAATGGACCATCTTTCAAGTGAGGGGAGAAAGACCCTTGAACGGTTGGAGGCCAGTTTATTGGAGCTCAGGGACCACCCTGATCTTCAGATAAGCTCCAAGGGGGAGAAGGATGTCATCGACATCGTATTCGCAGGTGGAGGGGCAAAGGGTGTCGCCCATCTGGGAGCGATATGGGCATTCGACAAGTTGGGGGTCCGGTTCAAGAGGCTTGCGGGAACTTCCGCCGGGGCCCTCACTGCTTCCATCGTCGCCGCGGGATTCGACTGTGAAGAGCTCGTCGAGGAACTCTTCAACATGAACTTCATGAAGCTCCGGGATGGATTCTGGGACCAGAGACTCCCGAAACTGGCAAAGATCGCGGCTGTTTCGACATCCTACGGGATGTACGAGGGTGAGAAACTCCAGTCTTGGATCGAGCATCTCCTGGCAAAGAAGAACGCCAACACGTTCGGCAGGCTCCCCATGGGGGGGGTTGGAATGCTTGCCCCCCTCGACAAGCATGATGGTCCGAGACTGTCCATCATGGCATCGGATATAAGCCATTCATGCGAGCTGTTCATGCCGCGGGACCTCGTACTGGACAGGTACGGTAATATTAGGCCGAGCTCCTTCCCTATCTCGGCAGCCGTCAGGATGTCCGTTTCCGTTCCTTTCTTCTTCACACCCTACAAGCTATCCGACTCGTTGATCGTCGATGGAGCGTTTGCCACGAATCTACCACTTGAGGCCTTCGATGTCCTCGACCCGGGAAAGGCCAGGTGGCCTACCCTGGGCATCAAGCTGGGTTCCACCAAACCCGGAAAAAATCCCACCCAGGACCTGTTCCATTTCGGACTTGCCGTCTTCGACACCATGAGGTACGGGCAAAGCAGGATGACCTATCAGAACTACCCAACAAGGATGTGCAGGCTCGTTGAGATCGATACCGGCGAGGTCAGAACACTGGATTTTGGTATAACCAGGGAGCAGAAAGAGGAATTGTTCCTGAATGGGGCCCGATCGGTACTGCACACCCTAAAGGGGGAGGACGGGAGAGGGATAAGGACCATATGGAACTTCACCAAGTACATAAAGCTCAGAAAGAGATGGGGCTTCCCGGAGCTGGATGAACCCTATCTCTGATCAGGCGGTCTTGGGGGTTCCGGTATGGAAGGATGTACCGGAGGTTTCGGAATATTCACTGGTGCCTTGACCGGGGGAGCCGGTTCAAGCTGAGTGGCTGGAGTACCGGGCTTTGCAGGCGGGAGCTGCTGTTTATGTGGAACGGCCGGAGGCACTCCCCGTACTTGAGAAGGAGCTTTTATTGACGGAGCCTGAAGGTGATACGAAGGCGGTAGATGGACCGGGTGATGCGCCAGATGATGATGCCTGTTCCTTTGGACAAGGACCGCCACAGCGACAACAAGGATCACCAGAAGGACCGCCAATCCACCTCCCACTATTAGAGCAAGGTTCAGGTTGATGTCGCTTGTGACCACGAGGTCCCATACGAGCTCATCGCTCTCGTGTCCGGCATCGTCCCTTGCCATGACCGTTATCTTGTAATTCCCGCCCGAGGAATACGAATGGGTTATTTTCGGGGATACCACCCATCCTGAATCAGTGCCGTCGCCGAAGT
>JBLIRF010000112.1:0-5998 GCA_049472175.1 Thermoplasmatota archaeon | reverse complement strand
AGTAGCCTGAGGTCGGAGACCTTGATGAGATGTTGCCGATCTTCGCCTCGAAATAATAGTGATAGGAACCCACCGCCAGTAAGGTGAGGTAGGAATAATGGACCACCGTTGATGCGTTGGTGTGGTCCGGTGAAAGTGTGTAGTTCACGAAACCGCTGGTCTCGTTGCGGATGTGCAGTTTGACAAAGTCCGGTAACGACAGACCCGATTCGTCCAGATACTTGACCGTGAAATTGATCGTGTCCTGTATGGTAGGTTGCGAAGGGGAATGGGTACCGTCATAAATGCGGGGATTCCGCGGTGGCTGCGGGACATCACCCACATGGAACGGATAGTGGTCCGTGAAATCGGATCCCCCGCTTCGATCAAAGACGGAGAAGAAATAGTAGTAGGTACCGTTCTCCCAGAACTGAAGCACCTTTGTACAGTTCACTCCCTGGGAGATGTTCCCTGAGCCTAGGTTCACGTCCACGGTAGAAATGTTCTCCCTGTCATCCTCGCGGTAGTAACGGAGGTAGAACAGATACGGGATGTCGTAATCCAGGTCGGAATAGGTGACCCAGAAGGTCGTGTTCTGGCCCCGGTCGGGATTATGGGGTGAGACACCGGGGCTGGAAAGTACCGGGTAGCTGTTCGACGAGGTGGGGTAGATATAGATCCAATATACGCTTGATGCGGGAAGGAAGACGGTCACGTTCGGGGACAAATAGGCCTCATATCTGTAGTGATGGTATCCCTGGCCGAGGTAGATGTTCCCGAAGTATGTAACGCCGTTCGTAAAGTTCGTTCCTATTGGGTGCATGTAGAGGTATGTGGTCTGGTTCCCAGTCGTGATATTGACCCTGATAAAGCTTGGGGCTGTCCCGTTCGAATGCCTGTAGCCCACAGTGAAGTTCACGGGGGCGGTCGTGTATGGTCTGACCGGTGTATAGCTCGCATTGTAGAGGTGCACCCCCGTACTCCTGGTTTGGACATAGAGGCTGTAGGTCCCCGTGCTCGGAAACCTCGCTGTCTCTCTCAGCACGTTCTCGGTCATGAAATAGTAGTTGACGGTGCCAGCGCTGAGGCAGGTCTTGAAGAAGAGGTCCTTACCCGCGGCATAGGAGCCGTTCCCCACATTGACCTCTGTCATGTTGTGATGGATATTGCCCACAACCACCGATACGTATAATGGGGCGTCACCGTCCGTATCTGTGTATCTGACCGTGAAATTGAACAGTGTATCCGTATATCCATTAGTGGGTGCGACATAACCATTGGACAGAACGGGATTTGCCCTGGTCGGGGCAGAATCCGCATCCGAGATCGTCAATACCGCTGATAGAAGCATCAGGACCGCAATTCCGATAGGGATCGTTCTCTTCCAATATCTCATTGTATCACCCTTTGCGCCACGATATTGGCCAACCCTCTCCAAGCCTATATAAACCTCATCCGTTCCTATACTGAAATTATACCAAAACGGCTTGAAATATACCAAGACCCGCAAAAACTTTTTATCTAGAGACCGGGGATTCTCATCGGATGGGAAAGGAGCGAGGCCCCCTCAGGGTTCCGGTTCAGAGGAAGATAATACTGCATCTCTGGGACCAGATGTCATCGGAGGAGGATTACGAGGTTCCCGATACTGTCACCCAGAGGGGGATCGGACGTGAGCTATCTCTGAGGCAGACCCATGTTTCCAGAGCACTTTCCGAGCTTTGCGGGGACGGGCTTGTTAGGAGCAGGACAGCCCGCATACTCGGGGAGGGGAGAAGAAAGAAGGTCTATTTCCTGACAAAGAAAGGCTCGGCAGAGACAAAGAGGTTCGCTGAGGAGATGGAGGACCTGAAGCTCCCTCTCAGGTCCAGGGACGGCTACCTTAAGCTGCAACCCGTTTCCAGGATACTGAAGGTCCTCTCCAGAGAGGAAGGAAGGTCCGTGTCCCTTTCCGACCTTGTGAACAGGTTCTACGATGGCAGCGAAGTGCGTCTCGGACAGAGTACCACTCCTGAAAAGGCCCTCAGTAAAATACCAATGAACAAGAGGTTCTTCGGGAGAATGGATGAATTGAGGATGATATCACGGTGGGTCGAGGACGATAGGATCGACTTCATCTCCGTGGTATCGATCGCCGGGCAGGGGAAGACATCACTTCTGTCCGAATTCGCATCAAGGAACACGGATAGACCTGTTTTCTGGTACACAGTGGACGAATGGACGAGGCCTCTCGGTATTCTGGAGGATATCGCCAGGATCTTTGAACATCTTGGTGAGAGCTCATTGATGGAATATCTTATGGGACCTGCAGAACCCAGCAAGGACGAAGCAGCATTCCGTCTGGTGAAAGACCTAAAGAGCTCCGATCTGGTCATCATCCTTGATGACGTGCACAAGAACCCCAAAGTGATGGAGCTCCTCTCGATAATTAGACAGAGAATGCTATCCGGCTCCAGGAGCATCATCCTCACGGGAGCACGTTTGAGACCTTCCTTTTACGGGAGAAAGGACCTTCATGACAGTGGCAGGGTACGGGAGATAGAGTTACTGGGGCTTGACCCGGTCAGTGCGGGCAAGCTACTGACGGTCAGGGGAGTTCCCCGGGAAGAACATGAACTTGCTTACAGGAAGACCTCCGGACATCCCCTCGCTCTTGAACTCTACACCACAGGATCGGACATAGACGGTTACCTGTGGGAAGAGGTCACAGGGAACCTGGAACCCGGGGAAATGGAAGTGCTCGATCTGGCAAGCATATACCGGTACCCCATGCCCGCTGAAGCTTTTTTCCCTGGAGTGATCCCGGACAGGGATCTCATAGATAGACTCGTCGAGCGTGTTCTTCTCAGGCGGTTCGTTGACGGAAACCTGGGGATACACGATCTGCTCAAGGAGCATCTTAGAGAGAGAATGACACCGCTTGAAATGGAGAAGTATATCGTCGCTGCGATCGATTTCCTTTCCACGAGGGGTTCCGAGAGGGATATCCTTCACCTGATCGCACTTCTATATGAGCATGATCGAGATGAGCTCACGAACGTCCTTCTGAGGGAAGGGGACTTCCTGGTCAGCAGGGGCCACCAAGAGGTGCTGGATATGGTTCAAAGGATCGATCCGCATATGCTGAAGAGGGTCGATCTTGTAAGGTATCTGAACCTCTTCTCCGAGCTGAACCTCAGGGAGGGAGACCCCGCATCAGCCGATATAAGGATAAAAAGAGCGCTCGAGGAATGCGACAGGATACTTCTCTCCGGGGGACGGGAAAAAGGAGAGGTCCTCCCCCTGGTCTCGAAGCTTCTTTTCAGGTCGGGGGAGATCTCGAGAGCCAACGGAGTTCATTCCGAGGTGATGGAAGCCCAGAGGAAGAACGTCTCATACAATAGAAGATACGGTAACAGGTCGGGACTTGGGAAAGCCCTTAACAATCTTGCCATTGCATACCTTGAAAGGGGAGAGGTTGACAAAGCCCTGGAATCCTTTCACGAAGCGCATGGTCTGCTGGAAGAGAGCGGGGAGCCCGGTTCGAAAGCGTTCGTCGAGGCTTCGATAGCGTATACCTATATCATCAAGAGGGACCACGCGAAAGCTAGGAAGTTCCTGAAGAAGGCCTCATCTTACGATCCCAGGCTCCCGGCCATCAACGGAAAGCTGAGAAGAAGGACCGGTCTTTGCCGGTCAAGTCTGGGAGACAACGAAGATGCCCTGAGGGACCTGCAGAGGTCATATGCGTCCTTTGTGGAAGCAGGTGACAGGGAAGCCGTGATATGGGTCCTATTGGACCTTCATGCCCTGTCGAGGAAAATGAAAAACAAAAAAGCTGCCATTGAATACCTGGAAAGAGCGTACTCCGGTATAAAACGCCTGAAAGGAGCTTCGGAAAGCAGCGGAGAACTTCTACTTCATTGCTGCAGAACAAGGTTCAGTTTCATGGCCGAGGAGAAGTTCGGGAGTACCGATGCTGTGGCAAGGGATCTTGTCGATGTCCTGATCTCGGTGATGGGGCCAAAGAGGTCCGTCATCTATCTTGATACAATGGTAAAGGAGTTTGAGGACCGCGACCTTATCCTGGTCCTCTTGAAGAATTACGAGAATATGACCTTGACGAAGGATGAAGCCAGGGGGTCCCTTGTTGTTTCCCTGAGGAGAGCGTCCCTGCTCTTGGAGATGGGAAGAAAGGACGAGGCAGAAAAACTGCTTCGGTCGGTCATCAGCAAGGGGAGGAAGTTCGGGTTCGCAAAGGCTGTCAGGAAGGCGGAGGAGCAACTTCGTCTATTGGGAGCATCGTCTTCCCTTTCCTGATCATTCCTCGTAGCCGTCCCAGTCCTCATCGTACTCCTCGTCATCGTAGTATCCCTCGTCCTCGTCCCAGCTGTATTCCTCCTCCTCTTCCTCCTTTTCTCCCTTCTGTCTCTTCAAGACGAAGAACGCTATCGTTCCCATTATGACGGCGATCAGTACGATGGCAATTATCAGCCAGATCCACCAAAAGGAACCGGTTGGCTCCTCGTGCCTTTCAACAGTGAGGTGGTCCGTCGGGGTCACGATCTTTCCCGCAACGACCTCCACATCGAACTCGGTCAGCTTGTGGCCGGCCTCATCGTATATACTTACCGTCCTCATGCCAGGTGTAGCTTCCAATGAGAAATCGCCATTATTATCCGTTTTGACCTCTTCATTGGTATCCAGCAGGATCCTGGCCTTGGAGACCGGTTTCCCGTCGGTATATATGACCTTCCCCATGATCATGCCCTTCGAGGCGGTCTTGAAGGTGTACTGCTCGAGAAGCAGGTTGCCGGCAAGGTCGCTTCCCTTGATATCCACCGTGACATCGATACCAGGTCCCAATTCCGGACTGACAATAAGCTCCTCACCATCGAGGCTGAGGTTCCCGGGTAACCTCATGTCATTTACCTCGATGATGAACCCACCCGGGTCCATGCTCTCAGAGAAGACAATGATGATCGGATCTCCCGGTGGGGCCCTGTCCCCGCTGTGGGAGAATGATACGACGGTTGGTGCTACGGTATCCAAGATGAACGTGACGGATGCAGTTTCCACGTTACCCCCCTTGTCCGTCAGCTTCAGATGTACCGTTTGGCTGCCGTCGGAAAGACCAGTTAAGGTATGGGAATAGATCACTGGAAGGTCCTCCCACTCCCCGGCCCCGACCCGAATCTGATAGCTCATGGGCGCATATGTTGTGCCGCAGGCTTCCCAGACCACCCGGACGATGGAATTGGCGATGTATGAACCGTCCAGAGGTTCCAGGATCGAGAGGACTTGCTCGACCGAGCCTATCTCGAACCCGACGAAAGCCTCGATATGGTTCCCTGAATTATCGAATAGCATTACGCCGAGGAAATGCTGGCCTCCGGAGAGGTTCAGGAACATATGCTCGGTGGCATTTTCCCTGGAGAACCAGGTCCCGTTGTCCATCCTGACCATGAATTCGGATATCCCCGAAAATCCATCCGAGCCCTCCCACTCGGCATTCAATGATGTCGATGCCACCAAGAGACCCTCGGAAGGATACAGGATGGACAGTGTGGGAGGAGTAAGGTCAACTCCGAGATCGATACGCTTAACAAGGAAATTACCGGCGTTGTCACTGACCTTTACCTCCACAAAATGATCCCCCTGGGTGAGGTTCGTGAACAGGAAACCGGTGTGATTACCAGAGTTCGTCCACGAACCGTTATCGAGCTTTACCATGGAGCCGGCAATTCCGGACACATCATCCACCATCTCCCAGGAGACCAGTACCTGGGAGGTGTTGATGAAAACACCATCCGCCGGTTCAAGGATCACGAGCCATGGCTCCGAGATATCAATGATCACCGAAATGGAAACTACCCTTTCGTTACCAGCCCTGTCCACACCTTTGACGAGGAGATCGTGCCTTCCTTCCTCGAGGTCCGTGAAGGTGTATGAAAGCGACAAACCGACGAGCTTCCACTCACCGTCATCCAACCGCACCTCGTACCGCTCGATCCCCAGAAGATCATCGGTACCGACCCAG
>JBLIRF010000111.1:0-6110 GCA_049472175.1 Thermoplasmatota archaeon | reverse complement strand
AAGGTAGTTATCGCCGAACAGGTCGAGGACCCGAAAAAGGCCAAGGGACTGGTAAAGCGAGAGGTGGTCCAGATAGTAACTCCGGGCACGCTGCTGCTCCCCCATGGTCAGGACGAAAAGGGCAATATGTTCCTGTCCGCCCTTGTCAGAAAGCTCGCAAGCGTTCACGAAACGGACCTGCCCCTTGCAGAGGAAAAGGGGCAGTCCCAGGAAAGGGTGGTCCTCCCGAAGGCCTCCTACGGACTTGCGCATCTGGATATATCCACCGGGGATTTCTTTGCAACCGAGATATCATCGGAAACACCATTCCAGAGCCTGATATCCGAACTGATGAAGTTCTCCCCCGCGGAGCTCGTAGTCCCTGCCTCTCTCGCGGAACGCAAGGACCTGATCAACGAGCTCAGGCTGCATCTGGGAGAGGGATGCGCCATAACTGCCTTCCCGGACCATCATTTCCTCGAGAGCTATTCGGAGACCATCCTCAAGGAGCAGTTCAATATCCTGGACCTGCAGGGTCTTGGCCTTGCAGACATGGAGCTCGGCAAGGGATGCGCCGGTGCCGTGCTCGCTTATGCAAGGGAGAACCAGATGTGCGATCTGAAACACATCCGGAGGATCAGGACATACACCGGCTCCGAGTTCATGGTCCTGGATTCCACCACCCTCAGGAACCTGGAGGTGATGAGGTCCTTCAGGGACGGCAGCACCAAGGGTACATTGCTCGAGGTCCTTGACCATACGAGGACGGCGATGGGAGCGAGACTTCTCAGGAACTGGATCCAGCAGCCTCTCATGGACATCACTGCCATCGAGGAGAGACTGGATGCTGTCCAGGCCTTGTTCGATGACCTCTTCCTGCGCTCGGATATCAAGGATGCCCTGAAAAGGGTGGCGGACCTTGAGAGGATAGTCATGAGGATGTCATTGAAGAGAGCGAACGGAAGGGACCTCATCGCATTGAGGAACTCTCTCACCGCCGCTTCCGACCTCCGGAGCATAATGGAGACATCCGATACAACTTCCCGGTGCAGTACCTTGAAGGGTCTTGCCTCGGGAATGGCCGATCTCGGCCGCATCGTGGAGATCATAGACCGTGCCATAATGGAGGCGCCCCCGATGTCCGTCAAGGACGGGGGCTTGATCAAACCCGGATACTCCACAGAACTGGATGAGATATCGTCGGCGGCAAGGGATTCAAAGAAATGGCTCAGGGGGTTCGAGGCCGATGAGAAGAAGAGGACCGGAATCAGATCCCTGAAGGTGAAGCACAACAGCGTCTTCGGTTACTATATCGAGGTGACCAAGGCGAACCTCGACATGATACCGGAGAACTACGTGCGTAAGCAGACCCTGGTCAATGCCGAGCGCTTCATCACCCCCGAGCTCAAGGAGAAGGAATCCATCATTTTGAACTCACAGGAGAGAATGGTGGAGCTCGAGTTCCAGATATTCGGTTCGATCGTGGATTCCGTTCTAGAGCACCGTGAGGAGCTGCAGGAGACCGCGTCGGCCCTTGCGAACATAGATGTCCTCAACGATCTTGCGGACATTGCATCCCGGCGGAATTACAAAAGACCGTCACTCAATAATACGGGGTATATCACCCTTAAACGGTCCAGGCATCCCGTGATAGAGGATAAGGTGGAGTGGGGCTTCGTTCCCAACGACCTTGATCTGGACGTGAGGGATAACCGTTTCATCATCCTCACCGGACCCAACATGGCCGGAAAGTCCACCTACATGAGGCAGGTCGCCCTGATCACCATCATGGCCCAGATGGGTTCTTTCGTTCCAGCAGAGGCGGCCGAGATAGGCGTTGTGGACAGAATATTCACCAGAGTGGGGGCTTCTGACGACCTTGCACGGGGACAGTCAACGTTCATGGTGGAGATGCTCGAGCTTGCGAACATCCTGAACTCGGCCACGAAGGATTCTCTCATACTGCTTGACGAGATAGGGAGGGGGACCTCAACTTTCGACGGACTTGCCATCGCATGGGCGGTCACCGAGTTCATATCCGACAGGGATAAGGTGGGTGCAAAGACCATCTTCGCAACCCATTACCACCATCTAACGGAACTGGAGGGGTCCATGGAAGGATTGGTGAACTACTCCATGGCCGTCAAGGAGGATGCAAATGGGATCACATTCCTGAGAAAGGTCAGGAAAGGACCCGCATCAAGGTCCTACGGGGTGGAGGTGGCAGATCTTGCAGGCATACCAAGGGAGGTCGTTGAGAGGGCAAGGGAGGTGCTCCGGAACATCGAGAGGGAGGATGTTCTATATGAGAGGACGCAAGCTATTGCCAATGGCAACGGGATCGTACCGGATGTCCAAAAACCTCCCTTGAAGAGGGGGGTCCAGATGGTCCTTTTTCCTACGGAGGATATGCTGGCACAGCAGCATGAGGACCCGGTGATCGACGAGGTCCGATCACTGGACCCGAACAACATGACGCCGATACAGGCCCTGGAGACCATATACCGATTGAAAAAGAGACTGGAGGAGTGAGTTTGAAGGTTAGACTGGCAGGAGCAACTATGGATAGAAGGTTCTGGAAGGAGGACCGGGCGGCCACTCCGGAAACCATCTCCGCGGCATACGCAAGGCTTTCGCACAGCCCGAAAACCGTTCTAGAGCTGAGGGACGATGCCGTAGGCGAGATAGATAAAGCAAGAAGGTCCAACGAGAACATAGTCTACAGAATGGGGCACAGCTCGGTAGCGGAGCATGCGGTTTTCAACATCGATGTGGAGGATGCGTCAAGGCTACTAGTTGAGTTCATCGAGAGGCACAGACTGGCATCTTTTACCGAGAGGTCCCAGAGATACGTCTTCTTCGGGGACAAGACGTTCATCATTCCCGAAGAGATCAGGTCCACGGACCTTGAAAGCCGGGTCATCGAACTGGAGAGGGAGAAGTTCGAGCTCTACAATGAGGTTGTTTCCAGAGAGGATATGAAAAGCAAATTCGGGGAACGGCTACTCGAGCAGGCCAGATATATACTCGGCCTTACATGCCCAACGGACCTTGGGTTGACGGTCAATGCGCGTGAGACCGAATATATCATCTCACAGGGCCTCGCCCATCCCCTTTCGGAGGTGCGGTCCTTTGCCACTGCCTTGCTCGAAGCCACAAGGGACCTCGCTCCTTCACTTATCAAATATACCGATGGAAATTACTACAATTACAGGACATCCGAGGAGATCGCCCGTACCCTCGAGGGTATGGCGAGGTTCGAGTTCGACAAGGATGGAAGGAGGCAGCTTATATTCAACCCCAACAGGAGGGCGGTCTGCTCGGACCTCCCATCCCAGGTGGACGATCCCGAATCCGAGGTCGCAGCAGGATTGATCTTCGAGAACTCCGATCTGTCCATCGAGGAGGCCAGATGCCTTGCAAGGAACATGTCCGACGAACAGCTCACGGACATCCTGCTCCCGGTGTTCAGGAACTACCCTGCTCACGCTTCTCTCCCAAGGGCCTTCGAGATGATGGACCTCACATTCGATTTCGATATCTCTGCGTCAGGTTTCGCACAGCTCAAAAGGCACAGGATGGCGACATTGCTCGCGCAGAGGTATAACCCGGGCCTGTGGGAGACCCCGGAGGTTTATATGGAGGACAAGACCCTGCTCGTGAGATACTGGAACATCATGAAGCGGAGCCGGGAGCTTTACGATCGGATAAAGGAGCGGCTGGGGTTGGATGTTGCGCAGTACGTTCTGACGAACGGTAACAAGAGGAGGGTCGTGTTCAAGCTGAACCTTCGGGAACTTTACCATTTCGTGAGGCTCCGGTCGGACCATCACGCCCAGGACGAGATACGGCGTATCTCGGATATGATCGTCCGGGAGACCATGCAGCGGTTCCCTATCGTAACCTCGATGCTTTGCGGAAAGGACGTGTTCGAGGAGGGGAAGGGGAGAATATTAGGATGTGAAGGCCCTTCCCCTGCACCAGAAGGAGGTAAGGGACAATGATGGCGGGAACCTGCCACATTTGCGGTAAACCGGCCTTCCGCACATGTCTCCTGTGCGGGAAGGCCACCTGCAAGGACCACCTGGACGAAGGGGGTTACGCCTGCATCAAATGTGCACCTAACAGAAAAGGTCCGAGAGGGTCCAAAGGCCCGGGCGAACCCGGTGGGGTCATGGGGTGATACGTTGATAACTGTCGAGTTCGAACATCTCGGACATCCCGATCTTGGAATGATAGGGCCACTCCTAGAGGAGCTCGGATCGTCCGAGGTACCAGCATTCGCCAGGTACGAGGCCGATATCGATAGTATCCGAAAGGCTGCGGAGGATATCGGAAACCCAGCAAACATCGTGATCATCGGACATGGGGGGTCGATGACCACCTTCAAGGGCATCCTCGGGTCCCTCGGGAGGAAGCTGTCGGGAGGGAGATCGTTCTACCTGATCGATACAGTGGACCCCCTTCATGTAGGGATGGTGAAGGAGAGATGCGCCCCGGATGACACCCATGTCATCGCCATTTCCAAGTCCGGGAACACTCTGACGGTCCTCGAGGTGCTTTCGATCTTCAAAGGATATCCCACGACGATCGTCACCCAGCCGGGATACGGGGCTCTCAGGAAGCTGGCAAGGTCCAATGGCTGGGGTATCGTCGATGTTCCGGAGGATGTCTGCGGACGCTTTTCCGGGGGTACAGCTTCCGCACTCCTTCCTGCTCTTCTGCTCGGTATGGACGTAGGGTCCTTTATCGAGGGGATGAGAGAGGCCCACAGGTATGCCAGGGAAGATAAGGACATCATCGATCTGGCAGGTGCTTTCTACATGATCGAAAGGCTTGGCAAGAGGACACTGTTCCTGTCCGTATATTCCAAAGGATATTCCGCTTTCAACGATCTCGTAACGCAACTTTTCCACGAGACCCTCAGCAAAGGCCGCAAGGGCTTGACCCTTCTGGCATCAGAAGGTCCCGAATGCCAGCATCATACTATCCAGAGGGTCCTTGACGGCCCGGAGGATATCGCAACGTTGTTCATCCTTGTGGAAGGTGACGACGGTGAAAAGGTATCCTGGCCTGGTGTGGATATTGAATACAAAGGCATCCCAATGGCCGATATGGGACCGTATTCCCTGAAGAAGGCCATGATGTCCGAGGTTAAAGGGGTAATGGGATCATTGGACGAACTGGAGGCCCCCTGGGCCTCGATCACGATGGAGGACGAGAGCGAGAGGTCGGTCGGGTTCTATGTCGGCATGATGCAGTACCTTGCGTACTTCTTTGCACTGCTCCGAAGGGTGGAGCCTTTCGACCAGCCTGCAGTGGAGAAGGCCAAGGAGATCGCTCTCGGGAACCGGTCTGTACAATGATCTTTCATCGTACCGGAGATCCGAACATCAAGGTCGTTGAACCCTTCATTCGGATCCATTAATACCGTTCCGATCTCGCTGATCATCCGGGGTCGGGTCCATATCTAATATCTGGACCGGCCGGCGGGTCTTCGATGCTCATAGTGTCTTCGTGAACGCGGCTCCTCGATCTCGACAGCCTCCTGGGCTTTCTCCTCGAAGAGGAACTTCCACACCAGAGCCGCTATGAGGCCTCCAATGATCGGCGCCACGATGAAAAGCCAGAGATGTTCGAGGGCATCACCACCTACGAAGATCGCCGGTCCGATGCTCCTTGCTGGGTTCACCGATGTGCCGGTGATGGGGATCCCGACCAGATGTATGAATACAAGCGAGATCCCTATCGCTATCCCCGCGAACCCCTTCGGTGCTTTTTCAGACGTCGATCCGAATATCACCATCAGGAAGAGGAACGTCAGGACCACTTCTGCCAGGAAAGCTGCCGCCCAGGTGTATCCATACACCGTCGTGGTCAGACCGGAGATAGCGGCCTCCTTGTCGCCGTAGAAATTCTGGCCCAGCCCGTTTTCCGTCAGTGAATAACCGTTCAAACCCGATGCTATACCGTAGAGTATGCCTGCTCCTATGACCGCACCTATGACCTGCGAGATCACATAGGCCACAGCATCCCTTACCTTTATCTTCCCTGCCGCAAGCATCGCGAGGGTTATGGCCGGGTTGATATGGCATCCGGATATCGGTCCGATGGCATATACCATTGCCAGT
>JBLIRF010000110.1:0-6112 GCA_049472175.1 Thermoplasmatota archaeon | reverse complement strand
ACGTGCAACCGTCACCGGGAACGAGAAGAACTCAACCGGACTTGTCCAGTCCGCATCGTTCAGTACGGTCGAGAAATGGGATGCGGATGGTGACAGCCTCTGGGAGATATATCGTGGAGGGGCGGGCAGGAATAATCCCCGAACAAGGGGGATACACGCCTATGAATATGTTGTATCCAACTCCACCTGGCTCCCGTTCGGTTCAGGCCTCCCAGGTTCCGTTTCCGGGGATTATTACGGAGGGCTTGGTCTGGGGGATGTGAACAAGGACGGGAACCTAGATATCGTTGCCCCCATACCCTCCCAGTGGTATGCTACCACAACGAATGCTGTGGAGATATGGACGAGCAACAGCAACAGGGCTTTCACGAAATCGCATACCTTCCTGCCGGGAAGATCGACGAACGAGGCGATCGTGGAGGACCTTGACGGCGACTCGAACAAGGACATCGCGTATTCCTATTATGGAGGTCTTGCAGTGCAGTTCGGGTCCGGGTCGGCAACATCATGGACCGAAAGCAGCCCGACGGCGAACGGGTACGAGATGGACGGCGTGGCCGCGGGTGACCTCAATCACGACGGGCTCATGGACCTCGTAGCCACCCCTTACTTCAGCACGAGGAAGATCTTCATGTACATCCAGGGCTCCTCGAGGTCCTGGTCGGAGGTCACCTTCAAGCAGACCACCAACGAAGCCTTCGGGATACAGATCGCAGATGTCAACGGCGACGGACACAATGATGTCATATACGGTACCAGGGGGGAAGGGATCAAGCTGTGGTGCGGGAACGGGGGGGGATCCGCGGGAGGTACCTCTTTCACCTGGACCGACAATTCCTCAGGGCTTCCGACGGGAACCGGAGATTGGGCGCAGGTGGAACTCGGTGATGTCGACAAGGACGGTGACCTCGATGTCATCGCGATCTCCAGCGGTCAGGACAGGGCAAGGATCTTCGTTAACAACCTGCCCAGCTCCTGGACCGAGCTCTTCACCCAGAGCAGCAGCTACCTGACCGTGGGAGGCAGCGGTTACGGTGCCAACTTTGCTGATTTCGACGGTGACGGTGATCTCGATGCGGTCGCCTGCTCATGGGGCGGCGGCATCGATGCATACACTATCCATACCACAGGGAGCACACCCCCTCCCCCGGTGAACGAGAGGCCGACGGCGGTCGCTGGGGAGGATATTGAGGTGATGCTCGGTGACCCCGTGAACCTTGACGGGACGGGAAGCACCGATCCCGAGGATGCCCCTGCCGGGGATGCTTCGGGCAGCATACTATTCTACGATTGGAACGTTACATACTACCCCCCGGGCTCGCAGATACGGGACAGCTCACTGTCACCATCGGAGAACTCGGCTCAACCCTCGTTCTTGCCCGATAAGGTTGGCAGATATACCCTGACCCTTAGAGTAAGGGACCCGGATGGGGACTGGTCATCCGCCGAGGATGGGATCGGTGTGCAGGTAATGAAACCGAACGATCCGCCGATAGCGGATGCTGGTCCGGACCAGTCCGGTTACGTTGGAACTACTTTCTACCTGGACGGCTCCGCATCAAGGGATCCGGATGGGATTATTGCTGCATTCGAATGGAAGTGCACCACACATACCATTGCGTTCATAGGACAGGGTACTTCACATGTGGAGTTCATTCCAGGGGACGCAGGACTATACATGATCGATCTTAGGGTCTACGATAATAATAACACATGGTCCGCTCCGGACGAGCTACAGGTCCAGGTCATGGAAGTTGGCAGTAACCTGCCGCCTGTGGCCAATGCCGGTCCTGACCAGGAAGCCCTAGCAGGGAATGAGGTTATTCTGGACGGTTCCGGTTCCCGGGACCCTGACGGGATCATAGTGGAATGGGAATGGACCTCGGCATCCCACCCGTCACTGGTCCTTCAGAACGGGAACTCCTCCTCACCTTCCTTCATCCCGTCGGAGGAGGGCGACCATATGATAACTCTGAGGGTCCGCGATGACAACGATACATGGTCCTCTCCGGATACCGTCAGAATATCCGTGGAGATGCCCTATGTCAACATGAGACCTGTGGCCAATGCCGGTCCGGACCAGTATGTCCTTATCGGAGATCATGTCACCCTTGATGGCAGGGATTCCCATGATGAGGACGGGTCCGTGGAAAGCTTCAACTGGACTTGCACATCACACGATGTATCATTGACCTCGTCAACGGGACCCACGCCGTCTTTCGTCCCCATGTTTGCGGGTGAATATGTATTCACCCTTTCGGTTTCCGACGATCAGGGAGCCTGGAGTGAAGAGGACACCGTTCTGATCCTTGTGACCGACCCGCCGGTGACGCCGAAGTACAACATCCCGATAGGTCCTTTCCGCTACGAGGATGGGACACTGGCGGTCGGTGTGGTGGTATTCCTCATCCCAGGGGAGACATCCACCACGAAGGTCAGCGGCATTGATGGGAGTGTGGTGTTCGAGGATATCGAGCCCGGTACATACAAATGCAAGGTGCAGGTCAATGGGAGCGATTCCACACCGCTCTTCGATATAGTCGTCGAGGAGGAGGGGTCAATTAGTGTTCCGGGAGGTCTACCTTCCGTGACGAAGGTGGTTGGGCCGCAACCTGATGACGACGATGACGACATCATACAGCCGGATGATGATGATACCCATGGTTCGGAGAAGGGTCTGTCGTCCACCTTGTTGATCATCATCATAGTGGTCGTGATGTTCCTAATCGCGTGCGGTGTGGGTGTATTCTTCTACATGAGGGACAGAGAGGAAGAACCCGCTGAAGAAGATGGACATGACGACCATGCGGAAAGACGATGCACCGAATGCGGTGCCGATATGGAGTACAACGAGGATTTCAATACATATAAATGCCCAGATTGCAGTCGGTATGAACGATGAACGAAAAAGTATCCATTTTTTTCATCCTGGCATTGTTGACCCTTCTACTTTTCCCTTCTTTTTTCGTGGATGGAGACGGGACCGAAACGTTCGGGGAAGTGAAGCAGGTCGGGGACATGAACATTCCAAGATACAATCACACCTCAACGCTCCTCCATGACGGCAGGGTCCTTGTATGCGGTGGGACAACCGATGGTAGGACGTCCATCAGTGATTGCGAGATATTCGATACCTCGATGCAATGGTCCACCCTGCCCTCGATGAGCGTCCCCAGGATCCGTCACGATTCCGCTATCGCTCCCGGAACCGATGATGTCTTGGTAACCGGAGGCTACATCGGTAACGGGCATCCGTCCCTCCTAAAGCATTACAATGGGCCAGGGAACATCTCCCTTCGTTCCTGCGAGGTCTATGATCCAACATCCGGAACATGGACCACGGGTCCCGACCTGAACGTGGGCAGGTTCTGGCACCGAAGTGCCGTCACGGACAAGGGAGAGCTTATAATCATCGGGGGCCTCAACGTGACCACCGGAGCCCTGGCAAGCTGCGAGGTCTTTCGGAACGGAAGATGGGAGAATTTCACGTCATTGCCCATACCCCTCGCCAGGTTCTCGGTCGTGGAGCTACCGGACGGGAGCGTTCTCGTGGCAGGGGGGCACAACGGGACATCAAAGACGGCGACCGCCAGGTGCTTCAGGCTAGCCAATGATATCTGGACCGAGGTCGCTCCCATGAACAGAGGAAGGGGGTATTTCAGCGGCGCCCTTCTACCCGACGGCCGCTACATGGTGACCGGTGGTTTTTCGGCATCAGGTCAACCGGACTGGAGTGACGGTGAGATATACGATCCTGAAAAGGATAAATGGATGCTCACATCCAGTATGTCGTTCCCCAGGCACAACCATGAGACCATCAATGTGGGTGAGGAGATCGTTGTCATAGGGGGCTCCAACTGTGATACCGGCGGCTGCCACAGCGGGTTGGAAGTATACGATCCGGATAGTGACGAATGGAGGGATGCATACCATGTCGTTCTTGGTCGTAAATGGGCCAAAGCCACCGTTCTTACTGATGGAAATGTGTTGATAAGCGGAGGGTTGGCCTGCTTTGAATCCGCGGAAAGAACGGAGCTCTTCATACCTCCTCCAGAGGAGGAGAAGGGAGGAGATGTCCTCGATATCGTTCTGTTGGTGGTATCCGCTGTCATCTTAGCCTTAGTGCTCATGCTCTGGTTGATATCAATGCATCCATTTGTTATGGAGAGGACCCAAGGGAGATTGAAGCATGCAATGCCTCATCTGGCGACTCTCGCGTCCGGAAGCATTGTGATGCTCCTTTCCGATCCGGTCCTGCTCCCCGTTTATCTACTTGTGGTTTTCCTCACCATGTTCTGGTTCTGGAGGAGGGTCTGCACGCACTGCAGTGGCTGGGGGTCGAATTCATGTCCGAGCGGTTATGGCCTGTTATCAGCGAAACTCTTCAAAAGGGTCAAAAGGCGCGATTTCAGAAGGGCGTTCAACGTGAACATATGGTCCGTTGCCCTCCAGTGGGCCGTTCCGATCGGGATCGCCATAGCTTTTCTTGTTATTGATTTCGAGTTCATACTCCTTGCCGCATTGATATTCTTCGTGGTGATCGGTTTTATAGTGCTGCCGCTGACCTCGAGGAACAAAGGATGCAGCCAGTGCCCTCAGGGAAAGGACTGCCCTTTCCTGAGACGATGATGCAGTTCCCGATGCAACAGTGTGTTCGATCGGTCCTGTCCCCTAATGCTGCCTCGGAGGATTCCCATCCTGTTGAAGCGTTGATTCGAGGTCGTTCGAAAGGTCAGGATACCAGATGCCGGCCCCGCATTTTCTGCATTTGAACCTGAACGAGTACGAACTTCTTATCCTTCTCCAGCTGTGGGGGCCGTCCCTTATTATGCTTTTGGGGCACCCCAGTGGTTCCGGAATGAGTTTCGTCCTCGTGAACCTGCCGCATGAGCGGCATCTCCAGTGGACCGTCCTCTCCAGGAGAGGATGTACATACTGAGGCCACCAGTCGTGAGGACCTGAACTTCCGCAGTTCTCCACAGGCGGGAAATCCTGAGGACCAGTGGTTCTCGCGGTCCCTTTCATTATGGACCTGACCTTTTCCACGGTCTCCTTCCTGTAAAGTATGTTGAAATGGTTCACGGATATGACATTTATCATGTGGTTGGGCACCCCCGGGAGTATGGCTGAATGGGTCGGCTCAACCACCGTATCCGTCAGCGTCCAGATATTGTCCACCTTGACCGATGCTGATCTCGAGCAATGGTCATTAAGCTCCCGCATGAAACTTCCTTCCGGATCCAGGTCCCTGTAGCAGGGTGTCTCCTCGAGGAATGAAGAGCGTGCCATCATCAGCTCCGTGATATGATTTGAGAGGAACTTATGTCCGATAGTGGTGATGACCCTCGACAGGGTGTTCGCCAGAGGCTGTTCTGTTCCGTGGTTGGGAGTTCCGATGATGATCGCTCTTTCTATCCTTCCCTTTTCTCGTTCCCATTCCGGGAACTCAAGGATCTGGAGCGCCCTCCTTATGGTTATCCCTCCCATGGAGTATCCGACCAGGACTATATTGTCGAACTCTGGATGGTCAGCAGTCCATTTCAGTATGAGGGATGCGTAGTTGTCGAAATCCCTGTTCATCAGGAGATAGTTTCCCGGGAGATTGAGCGATACGGGAGCGTATCCGAACTCCTTCGAGAACAGTTCGAACAGCGGGGCCCCGAGATCACGTATCCATTTCTTGTGGAATATCCTGTCGTCCATAGCCCATCCGTGTATGAACAGTGCTGCCTTCTCCATCGAGTTACACTTCCTCACCAGGCCACGGTCCCATTTTTCTCACGGTATTCCCTGGCCTCTCCCCTGTACATCGGAAGCTGAATAAAATATATTCCCACGCTTTCCGCTTTCTGAATAGCTGCAATCATATGGAATCCCGAGCGGTCCGGTACGTTGTGTGCATCTAGCCGTTCCTTCGCCATCCTGAATGAAGCAAGATAGAAATCGTTATCAATCACTATTCCCCTCAAGAGCGATTGTGTGATATGGGGGGTTTCCCATATGAAAAAGGTTTGCTCGGCATTCGTGGTCGCATTGTTAACGGTAATGGTGTTCTCCATTTCGAATTGGACGCCCTCAATGATGAGAGCAGGGGAGGCATACGAGACTCTGT
>JBLIRF010000011.1:0-11666 GCA_049472175.1 Thermoplasmatota archaeon | reverse complement strand
GACCAATCTATGATACCATTACCTTCCACGATCTCCGATCAGGAACGAGACTGACCAGTTTTCAATATGATGTTTTTTTTTACCGCTTGACAGATTAAATAACGATTCAGGATTATGCCCCCCATGAGCACGATCTCAAGGGAAGAGTACGATGTTATCAGCGATCATATCAGGGCAGCAAGAAGGATACTCGAGATGACAATGGAGCAGTACAAGCCTGATGAGGATATCATGGACGTCATAGGGTCGATAATACAAGAACTTGAATGTGTTCTTGAGGACCTCGAGCATCTTATAGATGATGTCCCCGTAGGCCCGTCATCGAAATAGGCATATCCTCATGGAATCCTTTGAAACTATATTCAGTTCGGCGATCGCTGATAACGGAGGAAACATGGGAACGATCTCTGCGTCCCATGGCGGCCTTTGACAGGACCCTTTGGACCAATCTTGATGCAAAACGGTATACCTTTTATACATGAAGTGAAATGCCCCTTCGCTAACACTGCTGCGGTGGTAGCTCAGTTGGGAGAGCGTCTGACTGAAGATCAGAAGGTCGGGTGTTCAAGTCACTCCCACCGCACCATTCGATCGTCCCATAACAGAGGTGAGGAGGATGGGAGATACCATCTACGACATAGAGATATTCCAGGGTACGAGCTACTTCATTGCCAAGATAATAGCACATGAATCAAAGGAAAAACCCATAAGGGAGTACAAGACAAACACCCTCGAGGAGCTTCTCGAGAACATAGCCAAGGATATCCTCGAGGACCACGAATAGACCGTGTCAAATGGTGTTCCTTCCCCTCCATTCGTCGAATGACCTTTTCTGCCTTGAGGACATGAAGTACTCAGGTCCGTTCCTGCCTTTCTTCCTGTTAATTATCCCCTTCAGCTCCATGAGCGATGTCTCCCTTTCCAGCCGCTTCCTTGAACTCCCCGTGATCTTTGATAGTTCATCAATGGAAGCCTTGCGGGTGTCCATCAGGACTCCTGCTATCCTCTGCTGATGTCTTGTGAGCACGAGCGGACCGTCAACGAACGATCCAACGGTGGGATAGAACCTCACATGAAATCCGTCGTGTATCGGTCTGACGTTGCCTGCCTTCTCGAGACCTATCAGTGTCGACACAAGGTCCCTCCTGCTGAAGTTCGAATGTTCCAGAAGGTCCCTGAACCTTATACCGGGTCTGTCGTGCACCAGGGCAAGAATGGGCTCTTCATCGATGGTCCCCCCCCGCAATACTGCCAACTGGATGGCATAGGAGGTCTTTTCAATGGACATCATTGCTATGACGGAAATTAAAAAGACCAGTATAATGATCCCCAATAACAGAATCCCCCATGGAAAGAATTTCCCTTCATCATCTTTGGGAACCATGACCGGTATCTCGAACCGGATGCTACGTGTGATGGTCCGATATGTCCCGTTGATATGTTCGAATTGAACAGATAGGACCACCTCCATCGACCCTGTGATGTTCGAGCACGACAGTTCCACGATACCAACATCAGCCGGATCTATGTTCACCGATGATATGAGGAACTGGTCCTGGAAAGAATTACTGTCAACATATAGTTCGACGGAGCTGTGGGGTGAAAGTGGGGGCGTTCCCAACTTCTGACCGGAACGGTTTACATCCAATCTTAACCTGACCACGTCGGGAGTTACCTCAAGAAGGTCCATTTCGACCACCGGATCGACGAACGATCCATTCCTCATGACGGTGAAGTTCCAGAAATAGCGGGAGACTGCCAAATCAGTGTCCTTGATCTCGAGGATATACGAATGGATCCCGGTATCCATGTTCCAGGGAAGGAACCTAATGATACCGTAATGAAGGAAGGGGGACCCTTTTGTGTAAGGAAGGTCCGTGAAAGCAGGCCAGTCTCCTTTGAAACTAAATTCAATCCCGTATATGTGATCCTCATTAGTGTCGAGGTCGATCGATGTTATCTCGCCTGCAATGAAGACCTTTGGCAGTTCTGATATTAGTATGGGGGGTGAATTGATGATGTCGAACTCCTCCAAGATCTCATCCATCCCGCCAAAGAGGTCGTAGGCTTTTATCACTAGAAAACACTGTTTTTCGGGACTATTACCCGGGATGAAGGTCAACTTACCGCTGACCGGGTCAAGTGTATAAACCAACAGGTTCGTATCCACGATCTCGTAGAATGTGGCCCCATCTCCCTCTGAGGAGCAGTCGAAATCCATGGTCTTCTCCTCCCACTCCTGAACAATACCGTAATCCTTTACTGTGATGTTCGGGGGCTCGTTGAGGACATTCACGTTCCATTCCAGGAATGCGAGCCCCCCGTTCATATCGTCCAAGGTGAGGTTGACCGTCCAGTTCCCCACATGGACATTTCTCGGGGTCCCCAAGACCTTCCCAGTCCTATCCACTTCGAGCCAGGTTGTGTTCCAGGGGCCGCTCTGCCGCATTCGGACCTCCCATTTCTCCCCTTCCTCCTCCAGTAGTAACTCTGATTCGTAATACTGGTCCTCCCATGCCATGAGGGATAAAGACCCTTCGATTATCGTGGGGGGGTTGTTCATAACATTTATCGCTATATTCAAAAAGAGCTGGTCCGTCGTGGAAGTGATGTTCATGGTGAAGTTCGTCCATCCGACATCGTCGTTCCCCGGTATTCCAATTAAAGACCCGTTGTCCATCTCGAGCCAGGGAGGCCTGTCAAGGAAGCTGAAGGTCACATTGTCCCCGGAGACGATGTCATTTCCAATGGTGGCTTCGAAGGGCTCGTCCTCCGTTGCATTGAATACAATATCCGAACCGTTTCTCGTGGATGGAGGCCCTCTTGTATACCGGTCGTCAAGACCCAAGGAGATGATGGGTCCAGATGAAAAGAGGAGCAGCAGTATAATGAATATGATCTTATAGGAGCTATTTCTCATTCCGTGGGCCACATATCTTGAACGTGCCGGGCATATATTATTCCTGGGGAGACCGGCAGGACCTATGTATATTTGAATTTTCGAACAGCATCAGGGCTTTGCTCTTTCCGTATCGTATGCGACATCGTACAGTTGGACCGCCAATTGAGATTCCCCCAAAAGTATATTAATAACAGCTCCTTTCCAGCAGAAGTCCAGAGGTGATTCTTGTCACTTTCTGCACTCTCTCCAAGAACGAAGCGGGGTAGGGTAGCCAGGATATCCCGTCGGGCTCATAACCCGAAGACCAATAGTTCAAATCTATTCCCCGCTACCAATTTCTCATTGATGTTAGGGGAATAGTTTGAACCAGTAATTATTCTGGCAACAGCTTGGTTCATCTGGATGTTCAAGAGATCAACAACCTGGACACCATTGGTCCATATTCGACCATAACATCTAGACCAGCAAAATCACGAAGTGATTTTGGCGCGAATCTATTCACCGCTACCATTTTTTAATATAATGACCATTTATTCGTAATTAAAAAATGGCCCGCATAATGAGTTAATAAAGTGACGATCTAATTATGCTGGGCCTCGAACTTCCGGATCGATCTCTAATTGCCGGGGGGAAGTTACGAGATATTATCATCGTTAGGGGAATAGCGTGAATTGCAGAGGTACATTGATAACATTTAATTACAAATAGGATTCTTTGAGTCCATGGGCCAATTGAAGACCCATGATTATGTACTTATGGGTATCGATCTTTTTCCGGGTTCCACTATACTGTATGATGAAAGGGATGAGTTGGCCACATCCATGGGATTCTCCGCTCTCACGATCAGAAGAGCATTGACGGATCTAAAGAAGGGCGGGTTCATTGTCAAGAAAAAGGAAGAGGGCAAGCATTACTTCCGGATGACCAAGAAAGGTAAGGAGAAGGTAAATGACCTGCATTCCCTCATCTCCAGCTATTACTTGACCCCACCAAGACACGGGGTTCCTTCATCGATCAAACTGGTCGAGGTCCTCGACCTCATAGGCAGCCCGCTCTTCAAGGGATTCCTCCTCAAGCTGTATTTCGAGAAGGATGAATTCGACCTCGTGGATACCCTGAAGACGTTCGAGGTACTGGAGAAGGAAACCTCCATCTACAATCTCTTCGAGAAGATCGAGATCTTTCAGGGCTCTTCCGGAATGCCGGACTTCGTTCGCAGTTTTATCGATGCGACACTGGTCGGCGTCGATGAAGAAGGATTGAAGGGTGGTGAAGGAAGGGAGAAAAAAAGCATCGAGGTGATCCTCCTTGAAGCCGATATGAAGGCGGTCAGGGGTAATTTCAACGATGCATTGTCCCTATATGATTCCGTAATACTTACACCGGGTCTTCCCCAGGAGCTATGGTTCGTTGCCAGTATCGGAAGGATCAGGACCCTGGGAAAAATGGGTCTACGGAGCGAATGGGAAAAATCCCTTGAACAGACCAGGAGGACAACGGAGAACAGGATCGTGCATGCTTTCCTGAACCAGATGGAGGCCGATATTCTGGGAATAATAGGTGATTACGAGAGGGCGAAAGCCCTCTTTGAAAAGGCCATAGGCACTTTCCGATACTACAAATATCTCATCTTCCTCTCCATTGCCTACAGTAATTATGGCATCCTTATGTTCAACCGGGAAATGTACGATGAGGCGGAAAGTTACTGGAAAAAGGCCAAAAGGTATGCTTCTCGATGCAACAGCAGATATACGGAGGCAAATGCAACGACGAACCTTGCCAGTATCATGAGGATAAAAGGGGACCTTGCGGGAGCAAGAAGATGTCTCGAGAATGCGAGGAGAACATATATGTCCCTCAACAACCTCGAAAGCATCTCCGTCGTTGAATACAACGTTTCACTGATCCTCCTTGCGGAAGGTGACATGGACCGGGCCATCGATCTTTTCAACAGATCATGTTTCACAACATTCCCGCTCCTCTCAGAGTTCCATAGGGAGGAAAGGTTTGTAGTTTTCAAACGAGAGGCCGAAAAGCATAAATACACCCCCCTCCGCAGAGGTCCAAAATACGATTTGGTTTATATGGAATGAAATGCAAATCATCACCCATGACCCGAACTTCCACCATAACCATAGGTCTTCTCTCCACGACCTTCTTGCTGATAGCTTTTCTATTCTCGATCCCGGCTGATGCAGAGAGCTGCGAATACAAAGCGCTGATAATCGTATCGGACTACATGGGAACGAGCCAGGATGAACTCGGCAAGGCTATAGCCTTCCAAGAATATCTGGTTTCGAACGGATACGGCAGCGATGACATCACGTTCCTGACCTCGGAGGAGGTTCCCTACAAGGATGACATTGTAACCATCGCGAACATCATTGACGCGTTCGAAAGATTGATCGACGAGTCCAGACACAAGACCCATGTCAACATCTACATTAGCGATAACGCCCACACCGTCCAGACTGAGAGCTTCTACCGGTTCGCCGACGGTATAGTCTCATGCTCGGAGATAATCGGATGGGTGGACCAGATGGAATACCGGTCACTCAATTACATCACTCTGGGGAATCATTCGGGTTCCTTCGGACCGCAGCTTGCCGGTCCCGACAGGGTGATAATGAGTTCCATGAGGGACGATGAGGAACACCTGATCGACCGGTTCGATATAACACGAAGCCTGGAGGATCCCAAGGCGGACCTCGACCTTGATGGAATGGTATCTTTCGTGGAAGCCTTCCTGAAGGAGAAAGAGATATTGATCGAGTACGGACAGGACCCCCAGTTATGGTTGATGACAGGCGTCCTTTGAAGGGAGGGAAGTTGGCTTGAGAGCATTCATCGATATCCCCGCTGAAGAATACCTCCACGAGATCGAAAGAATGAGCAGGGAGAGGGCCAATCTCCAGGACTTCCCCCTCACCGAGTGTGCGTTATGCGGATCCGCCGATAATATCAGGTCAATGGAGGTCTCCACCTCGAAACTGGATGGTCCGAAGGACATCCCCGTTTGCAGGGTTTGCAGCAGACAGCTTGGGATCTCCACTGTCGAGGATTTCCTTCGAATGGTCAAGGAGAACGAATTCTTCCTTTGGACCAAGATAGTGACGCACCACATTAGGAGGGATACCTGGATATCCAGACTGACGTTCGAGATAATGAGAGAATGACGCTCTTCAGTTGAATGCGTGATCAAAGGATCGGAGGCCGCGAGGACAGGACCGATCTTGTTATCCCATTGGTCCTGAAGAGGAGACGAACAGGGCCCCGCAACGGGTCAGCGGGGTCCACACTTTTTATCAACGTTTGGTAGCGTGGGTGATGATCTGGGCGGACGGGCCGATAATGAATTATCCGAGAGGGTGTTTCCTGCCCCGGGGTCAACGGATAATGACGGAAAAGGACCGCCTTTGCCTCGAGAAGGTTACCACACCGGAAAAGATGGGGTTGGAAATGGAGATCAGGAGAAAGGTCTTCATCGAGGAGCAGAATGTCGACCCCGCGGTCGAGTATGACGATCATGAATCCGATTCTGTTCAATACATCCTGACCAGGAATGGATCGCCGATAGGCTGTGCAAGATATCGCTGGGTCGGGAATTCGATAAAACTCGAGAGGTTTGCGTTATTGAAGGAGGAGAGGGGAAAGGGTCTCGGCAGATTTATCATGGACCGGATGCTTGAAGAGGTGCTTCCGCTGGAGCCGGAAACAGTATATCTTCACTCACAGACCGCAGTAGCGGGTTTCTACAATAAATGTGGGTTCAACCCCTGCAGTGCGGTTTTCAGAGAGGCCGATATAGATCATGTTAGGATGGTCTACGGGAGAAGGAGATGCCAAGATGACTGAAACCAGGGAGGTCCCTTCCAGGGACGACATCGATGAGAAATTCAAATGGGACCTGTCACCATTATATAGGGGGGTGGAACCCTGGGAAGAAGAATTTCGACTGATCGAGGAGGAGATCCCTCATCTCACATCTTTCAAAGGCAAGCTTTCCGGGTCCAACAGTGTGATCGCACAGTACATCAGGTTCTCGGACGAGCTGTCCAGGAAGCTCGAGAGATCGTACACCTGGTCTCATCTCAAACACGACGAGGACCTGAACGATCCGCTATATCAGTCCATTCACGACCGCATCATCAATCTCATGGTGAAGATAGAAACGGCAACGGCGTTCTTCGTTCCAGAGATCCTCTCATTACCTGAAGACCGCATCGAGGGTCTTCTGAAAGACCCGGAGCTGGAATTCGCCAGGGTCCCCCTGCGGTCCATTATCCGCACTAGGAAGCATTTCCTTTCAGAGAAAGAGGAAAGGCTTCTCGCCATGGCAGAAGATGTTCTGGAAGCTTCCTCCAAGACCTATAGGATGCTCAATGATGCGGACCTCAGGTTCCCAAGCGTTACTGATGGTGAGGGCAATATCATTGAGATATCCCACGGCAGGTTCCTGGGTCTCATGCTGGACCCTGAAAGGGAGGTCAGGAAAAGGACCTTGGAGGGCTACTACTCTCCGTACCAGTCTTTCAGGAACACCTTCACTTCGACCCTCGAGGGTGAGCTGAAGAGAAGAGCGTTCAATGCCAAAGCACGCAATTACAGTTCCGCCCTGGAAGCCTCGCTGGACAGCGATGAAGTGAGCGAGGATCTCTACGATTCCCTGATAGACGCGGTGCATGGGGCCCTGCCGGACTTCCACAGGTACATTGAACTCAGGAAAAGGGCCCTGGGGGTAGATGAGCTCCATATTTACGATGTCTATGTCCCGCTGGTCGGGAAATTCGAGAGGAAGTTTGATTTTGAGGAGGCAAAGGGACTCGTCCTCAACGCCCTAAGCCCTCTGGGCGATGACGTTCTTAACATCGTCTCGGGGGGACTCTCATCACGATGGATAGATGTCTATGAGAACCGAGGTAAAAGGTCCGGTGCCTATTCTTCCGGATGCTACGACTCACCTCCTTATATTCTCATGAACTATGACGGGAATATCAGGGAAGTATTCACGATCGCCCATGAGATGGGACATTCCGTACATTCCTACCTTTCCAACAGACAGCAACCTCACATCACAGCGGATTACAGGATATTCGTGGCCGAGGTCGCGTCCACCGTTAACGAGGTCCTGCTGCTGCATTACCTCATGGACATATGGAAGACAGAAGAAGAACAGGCATACCTGGTCAACCATTACCTGGAAAGCTTCAAGGGAACCGTCTTCAGACAGACCATGTTCGCCGAATTCGAAAAGTCAGTTCAGGCAATGGTCGAGGAGGGCATTCCACTTACTCCGGACCTTCTCATGGACCAATACGGAAAGCTCAACAGGAAATACTTCGGACCGAACATGACCATCGATCTACAGATCGAGCTTGAGTGGGCAAGGATCCCACATTTCTACTACAATTTCTATGTATACAAATATGCCACAAGCTTCTGTGCAGCCAATGCAATAGCGAGCAGGATACTGAGAGGTGATGCTTCGCAGCTTGAACGATACACTTCTCTCCTGAAGGCAGGAGGCTCGAAGCCGCCCGTCGACCTTCTGAAGGAAGCGGGTGTGGACCTGAGGACCGTGGACCCCATCACCGAAGCCCTGAATGAATTCGGTGATCTGGTAACCCATATGGACCGTTTGATATGATTCATTTCGGTCTGTGATGGCCCCATTTTTCAAGTGCCTGGGCGAGCTCTCTGGAAGATCTAGCCTTCTCCTCTAGCGTCAATCCCTCCGTATGGGCCTCGATGGCCTGCATCGCCGCCCTGGCTCCCGCGCGTGTTCCTTTAGGGTGCCCGTGGATGCCTCCACTGATGAGCAATACCATCTCATTTCCGTAAATGTCCATAACATCCGGGACTAGGCCGGGGTGAAGCCCTCCGGAAGCTACCGGAAAGGCTGTCTTTATCGGGCCCCAGTCCTGTTCAAGAAGGATACCTTCCCTCTGCCGTGTAACTTTCTCACGAAGGACATCCGCTATCGCAAGTACCTCCTCTTTGTCCCCAACAAGTTTTCCCACTGCCGTTCCCGAGTGTATCTGATTGACACCTATCAACCTCATCATCTTTGCAACGAACTGCATGGTCATCCCGTGTCTGGGGTTCCTGTCAAAGGCTGCATGCATGGCCCTGTGAGCATGTATGGCCATTCCCATGTCCCTCAGATGCTCCCGTATGGTCTGGACCCCCGCATACCCGACAATGACAACATCGACCATGGCGTACCTGAAACCGTTCTCGTGAAGGAGATCTGCTCTTCTCTTCATCTCCTCGACCTCGGCGGTGATGTTTACGTAGGCATCCTTAATATCGCCCGTTCTTGCCTCCGCCCTGTCGCGGTATCGGGCGAGGAGCTTGACCCTTCTGTCGAAACTGTTGAACGGCAAAGAGGAGAGGTTCTCATCATCCTTCACGAAATCGAACCCTCCCATCCATGTCTCGTAACCCACTTTTGCATGCTCCAGCGCCGAGAATCCTATCTTGGGCTTTGGAACAGCACCCGTAAGAGGCCGCTTTCGGACCTTCATCATCCTTCGGATGCCCTTCATGGAATAATTGGGACCCTTGAAAGAGGAAATGTATTTGGCAGGCAGCTTCGCATCGATCAATCTAAGGTTCTCGACACCTTTCATTCCGAAGATGTTCCCCGCTATCCCCGATAGGAGCTGGCACGCATTTCCTCTCTCCCAGAGGTCCAGGGGATACGACACCTTAAGAAGGTTTTCGTTTATCTCGAACGCTGTGGCCTGCAACCTCTTCATTCTCGGGGGCAACCTGGACAGGGTGGTCCATGTGCCAGTGGAGCTTTCGGAAGCTATCCTCCCAGCTGACTCCTTGATGGACATACCCGCAGGTGGCTCGAAGTGGAACAGAACGACGAGCTCTGACCTGTCGGGGGTATGATCAACGTCAACGAACTGGTCGTACCAGTCTATCTTGGGCATGCAAATGATAAAGTAGTGTGATCTAATAAAAGTAATGATGGCCCTTCGGACCCCGGTCCGTCACATGCTCGAATGAACCAATGTGACTGTTATTAAAGCAAAACCTTATAATGTATGCCATCATGGGTCCTTCTGACGCACAGGTAGAAAAGGAAAGATCAGAATGGACAGGGAACATTGTTCCCAAGGTTCCGAACGCACGTTAACAGGACCCGGATACTGGGTGTATCCTTATGTCGTCGGTGACGGCAATTCACGGGGGCCCTTTGGTAAAGAACGTTGGTCTGTGGAAACGCCCGGAACCGGGGACGGAACTGATATCAGAAAAATCCAGCATGGTAGATTTTGTGTATTATTCCGTAACCAGAGGTATCTGGCCTGCGCGTTATACAAAGGATAAGGTGATACAATGACGATAGAGAGGTTCGAAACGGACTACTCTGGAAAGAGATTGATGATCGAATATGGAAGGATGGGTTATCAGGCGGATGCTTCCGTTACTGCCAGGATCGGCGATACCATGGTTCTTGCGACGATTTGCATATCCAAGGATGCCAGGGAAGGAATGGACTTCTTCCCCCTGATGGTCGACTACGAGGAGAGGTACTCCGCTGTGGGGAAGATCAAGGGATCAAGGTTCGTTAAGAGGGAGGGCAGGCCTTCCACCGAGGCGATCCTTACCGGAAGGATGATAGACAGAGGTCTCAGACCACTCTTCCCCGAAGGTCTAAGGAACGAGGTGCAGGTCATAATAATGCCACTGAGCCTGGATGGTGAGATCAAACCGGACATAGTCGGGATGATAGCTGCCACCATAGCGCTAGAGATCTCGAGCGTCCCGTTCAACGGGCCTATTACAGGATGCCGGGTTGGACTGGTGGGGGGGGAGTTTGTGATCAACCCCACCGTTGATGAGATAGAGTTCTCCGAGATAAACCTGGTAGTGATGGGGGACGGAAAGCGGATAACAATGGTCGATTGTGATGCGAGGGAACTGGACGATGAGCATTCGATGAAAGCATTCGAAGAGGCCATGAAAGCAATGGAACCCATCACGCATTTCATGAAGGAGATCCGTGAAAAGGTCGGCAAACCCAAGAAGCGACCTGAAGAGCTAAAGTGGAGGATCGCTGGAACCGAAGAGGACCTGAAGGTGATCGAGAAGATCAAGAAGAAGGCCCTACCGGAACTCGATAAATACCTCTTCAACCAGCCGGTGGGTTCGAAAGGGGAGAGGAAGGCGGTCATATCCGAGCTTGAGGATAAGATCGTCGACGAGTTCAAAAAGAAACTGAAGACCAAGGAACGTTCGGAGGATGAGACCGAGGGATACCTGAGAGGCCTCATGTCCGATTTCTTCTTCGATTTCATAGAGGAGCAGGTGACGCTTGCGGTACTGAACGATGACAAGAGGGTCGATGGAAGGAAGATCGACGAGATCCGCCTCCTGCAGGGGGAGATAGGGATAGTTCCCAGGGCTCACGGGTCTGCACTCTTCTCCAGGGGGGAGACACAGATACTTAGCTTTGTGACACTGGGGGCCCCGGGGGACGATCTGATAGTGGAATCCATGGAAACGGACGTATCCAAGAAATATTTCCACCATTACAATTTCCTGCCCTTTTCGGTCGGTGAAGTGAAACCGCTCAGAGGTGCTGGTAGAAGGGAGATCGGTCACGGTGCATTGGCCGAAAAAGCCCTGCTTCCAATTTTACCTTCGGAGGAGGAGTTCCCTTACACAATAAGGGTTGTAAGTGAAGTGCTCAGCTCAAACGGATCTTCGTCCATGGGAGCGACCTGTGGCTCATCCCTTGCACTGA
>JBLIRF010000109.1:0-6138 GCA_049472175.1 Thermoplasmatota archaeon | reverse complement strand
ACATTCCACACCGACAGGACCTTCGGGTTCTCCCTGCATGCCGCTGGCGGGGTCGTTGGTGCGGTGAGACAGTGTATTAGTGAGAGGAGGCCGACATTCGCGGTACCCCGACCACCAGGACATCATGCAGGATACGATTACAACATGGGATTCTGCTATCTGAACAACGTTGCACTCTCCGCCAGGATGGTCCAGAAGGAGTTCGAGGATATCGAGAGGATAGCCATAGTGGACATCGATGCACACCACGGAAATGGTACCAATGACATATTCAACAGCGATCCCTCGGTCCTTTACATTTCAACCCATGAATGGGGGATATTCCCGGGCACCGGTCACTACACCGACGTCGGAACCGGCAAGGGAGAAGGCAAGACCGTGAACCTGCCTTTCAACAGCGGTTCGGGCGATGGTACCTTCCGGACCGCCTTCGAGGATGTCGTGATGCCCATCCTGCTGCAGTACCGACCAGATCTACTGTTGATCTCCTTCGGTGGGGACGCACACCTGATGGACTACCTGACGACACTGTCACTCTCCACCCCGGGGTATCTTGAGCTTTTCCGTACACTGTTAGACTTCGGGATGAAGGAAGTTGGAGGCAGGGTGTGCGTGGAGCTGGAGGGCGGTTACCATGTATATGCTCTGGCCGAGAGCTTTGCGGGAGCCATTGCCTATGCTTCGGGAACCGAACCCAAGGATCCGCCGAGGTTCACGAACCGAATGGACGAGAAAGGTGACAGGAAGCGGATCGATGAGATCATGGACACCACCGCCTCCTACTGGAAGCTGTGATCACCTGTTCCTCTTCCTCTTTCCCATCTCCTTCTTCACGGCCTTTTCAATATTTTCGAAAGCGTTCCCGATCGCCACCTCGAGGCTCCAGTCATAGGCCTCGCGGGAGTATACCTCGCTACTGGTGGTGAGCTTCACGTTGACCGTATACTTGTCATCATCCCTCTCGTGATGATGATGTCTGATCCTTACGGTGGTTGCGGTAACATTTACCAGTTTTGATATCCTTGCAACCTGGCGGGAGATCGCCCCGTTGAGCTCGCCCGCATCCATGAGCTTGGCATCCTCTATACCTGCTATTTGGATCAGGGGCCCTCTCTCGAGGTTCTGCCTGAGCAGGATCTCGAGAATATCCACCTCGGAAACGGAACCAACGAGGGTTTCGTCCTCGGTTATATAGACCGTGGGGACGTTCTCCTTTATCATGACCTCGAACACATCGTTGAGATTGGCGTTCATTTCCAGTGTCTTTGGCATCAATGCGAGGGATAATACCGTCCGGTCCCTCTGGACCTTCTCTCCGTGGAAATCGCCTGTATGCATCTTGCTTGGGGGGGTGGTCAGGTAGGACATCATGTCCGAAGCGCTCACCACTCCGAGGAACCTTCCTTGGTCTCCGGTAAGGGGCACGTACGTTTCCCGGGTGAGGTCCATCATGTTGAGGGCTTTCCTGACGCCCATATCCCCGTTGATCGTCGTCGGAGCGTAGTTCATTATGATCTCGACGGGGGTCCTCCTTATATCCGGAACGTTCATCATCTCTCTTATGATATCCTTCCTCGAGATCATCCCCCTTAGGTTGGACCGATGCGTGACGGGCAGTGAGGTGAAGTCCCTGTTGATGAGGCTCTCCACGATATAGGGGATCCGGTCATTGGGGCTTATCTTTGGGGGGACTATCATGAAATGACGGACCAGGGCCGTGATGGGTATCTTCCTCCTTCTTGCCAGGGTCCTGAAGGTCAGAAGACCTTTCAATTTGCCATTCTCGACAACGGGGATCTCCTGGACACCAAATTTTTTCATCTTTCCAAGTGCCTCGGACAGAGTGTCCATGGGTCCAACGCTCCGTGTCACATTGGACATTATCTCCTCCACTCTCTTTCTGAATGGGTCGGCATAAGCCATATAACCTGCCTCCTGAGAACGTGTCCCGAATGAGGAACTCGTATTTGAAATTGAGGGGCAGGTAGTATATGTACATGTTGCCGGTCCGTGCTCAAGCGTTCCACTTTGCTCTCTACCTTATGTTCCGCACCCATGCTCGAGGGATAATCCTTTTTAGGGGCGATCATATCCGTCCCCATGGCAAAAGAGGACGACCGAACAAGTGGTGGAAAGCATATTGCCTCCATGGACAGATGCGCTGTTCATATCCTAATGGGTTCGAAAAGCGATATCGATATTGCAAGGAAAGCCACACGGGTACTTGAGGAGTTCGAGGTCCCCTACTCGATAACAGTAGCCTCCGCACATCGCACGCCGGAGCTCGTGGAGAGCTCCGTGAAGGGGTCGAGCGCGAGTGTTTTCATCGCGGTGGCAGGGCTGTCTGCCGCCCTTCCTGGGGTCGTGGCCGCGCATACGCAGAGACCTGTTATCGGGGTTCCAGTTTCCGGTAAGGTAAACCTTGATGCGATACTCTCGGTTGTGCAGATGCCGCAGGGAATACCGGTGGCATGTGTTGGACTCGACAGGGGGGACAACGCCGCCCTTCTTGCCGTTAGGATCCTCGCTGTTTCCGACAGGTCCTATTCCGACAAGCTGGATAAATATCTCGGCAAGATGAAGGAGATCGTCTACAGGTCGAACGAAGAGGTGCAGGACGGATGACCGGTCATGACACCATAGCCGTTGTTGACAACGGCGGCCAGTTCGCTCATCTGATCGCGACGAAGGTCAGGGACCACGTCAGGGTCAAGACGGTGATCGTGGACCCCCATGCGGATATCTCGGAATTCGATGGTGTCAAGGGCATCATCCTTTCGGGAGGTCCTGACTCCATTCATGAGGAGGGCGCCATTCAGCTGAACCCGGAAATACTGGACCTGGACGTCCCCGTCCTGGGGCTCTGCTACGGGATGCACGAGATCGTTATGAGATACGGGGGCAAGGTGGGAAGGTCTGAATTCAAGGAGTATGGCTTCGCCTCTCTGCATCTCGAGGACGATCCGATCTTCAAGGACGTACCCCAGGGAGACCGCGTATGGATGAGCCATGGCGACAAGACCACCCTCCTTCCGGAAGGCTTCAGGACCATTGGAACCACTGAAAACTGCCCCATCGCGGCCTGCGCGGATGAACAGCGAAAGAGGTGGGGGTTCCAGTTCCACCCCGAGGTCGAGGATACGATACACGGTGATGTGATGCTCCGCAACTTCGTTGTGGACATATGCGGAGCACTGCAGGACTGGACGGCGGAAAGGAACGTCGAGGAGATCCTGTCGGACATCAAGAAGGAGGTCGGGGGGAGGAAGGTCCTGTGCCTGGTTTCCGGCGGAGTTGACTCCACCGTCGTTGCATCCCTTCTGTCGAAGGCTCTACCTCATGACAGGTGCAGGTTCATACACGTCGATACCGGTCTGATGAGAAAGGATGAATCCACGAAGGTCATGGAGGCCCTTGGAAAGCAGGGTCTTACCGACCTGAAGATCGTCGATGCCTCCGAACGATATCTTGCCGCGCTCTCTGGAAAAGCGGACCCCGAAGAGAAGAGGAAGATCATAGGAAGGTTGTTCATAGATATCATGAACGAAGAGGCAGGAGAAGCCTCTTCCTCGGATTGGGTCCTTGCACAGGGCACCCTCTACCCGGATACCATCGAGAGCGGGGGGACCAAGAACGCCGATATCATAAAGACACACCACAACAGGGTCGACGTGATAATGAGGATGATCGAGGAGGGAAGGGTCATCGAGCCGGTCAAGGAGCTTTACAAGGCGGAGGTCAGGGAGGTCGGCCGGAGGCTCGGGCTTCCAAAAGAACTTGTACAGCGTCATCCCTTCCCGGGACCCGGACTGGGGATCAGGGCGCTGTGCCAGGACCAGGATGTCATGCTCAAGGACCTCGGGGAATCCGCAGAGGTCCAGCCCGGGGTGGAAAAAGGCATCCGCGAGGACACCTGGGGTAGAGAAAATGTCAGAGGATCGGTCCTGCCGGTGAGATCGGTGGGTGTCAAGGGGGACGCGAGGTCCTACGAGCATCCTGTGGCGTTATGGGTCGAGGGTCCGGTCCCGTGGAAGGAACTCAAACTCTTCTCGACAAGGCTCATCAACAGGGTCCAGGGTATCAACAGATGCGTCCTGGTCATTGCACCCCGATCACTAGGGACCCCCATACCCGTGGAAAGGTACATCACAAGGGAGCGCATGGACCTGCTGAGAGAGGTTGACTCCATGGTCATGGGCGGGCTCCGTGATCACGGACTCTATGATTCCATATGGCAATGCCCGACCGTTCTTGTCCCGGTCGGATATTCCGGCGGGGAGATGGTGGTCATCAGACCGGTATGGTCCGAGAGGGCGATGACCGCTGAGGTCTCGGAACTGCCCGAAGCATTCTTTGACGACATAGTACCCCGGCTGCTCGGGATAAGGGGTATAGATGCAATAGCGGTCGACATCACGTCGAAACCCCCGGGGACCATCGAGTGGGAGTGAGTTGGTAGAATTCCTGCACATGGGCGGAAAATCTTTATGAACCCCTTCCCAGGCTCAATTATGTCGATGGCGGAATGAATATTTTCTTCCTCACCGTCGGATGGGGGAAGATGTATGAGGTTACTTTCAGCTTTGATCGTTCTTATGCTATTTGTGCCGGGTATCCTGACCGCTCCGTTATGGGATGCCGGTTCGGGAACCAATGGAACGAACATTCCATCTGGGCAAGGTGTCTTTTCATTCACACCGATCGTGATCGACGGAAACAACGATCTGGAGAACCAGGCAGCAGCACGCGGATGGAACGGAAGTGGAACCTCCGGTTCCCCCTACGTGATAGAGGATCTGGTCATCGAGACCAGCTCGGAATATGGTGTTCAGATCAAGAACATTGACCTGTACGTCGTCTTCATGAATTGCTCCTTCGTATCAGCAGCGATATCCGGGTTCTATATCGAGTCGTCCGAGAACATTGTTTTTCTGAACATATCCAGTGTCAGCCGTGATGACATCTTCACTTTCTGGAGATGCACGAAGATCGAACTTGAGAATATCGATATCCGGACCAATTCCGTATATACCTGGGCGATGGTCAATTACTGTGACAACATCACACTGGTCAATAGCAGTCTATATGGTTATATCAGGATATACCAATCGGAGGATATCCTTCTCGATAATATCACCGAGAAAGGATATCGAAGTCAGGCTGTATATTTCCGATATTCCACACGCCTCACCATAAGGAATTCGGTATTTGAAACAACCCTGATCATTAATGCGAGGGACTCATCCGGGATCCTGATCACGAACAACATTATGAACGGTTCCAGACGATCGGAGTTCAGCAATTGCCACGGGATCGAGATCGTCGGGAACATGAACTCATCGGGCTCTCCTTACGGTTTCAGTTTCGATTATTGTTCGGATCTTGCGATCCGGGATAACGACCTCCATGGAGACAGGGGCACCATAATATTGACAGGTACGAGTAATGTGGAGATGTTCAACAACACGCTGGGTTCGAACGGTTTGGTCCTGACCGGCACCGTTTCGGTCCTGGGATCACTGATCATACCGGCAAATAATACCATAAACGGAGACCCGATCCTGTTCATGAAGGACGGGGATATCACTCCGATGCAGGACAATCCCGTTCATTCCCAGATAATACTTCTGAACATGACGGGCTTCTCCCTGAAGGACCGTCAATACGATTGGAATCCCTGCCCGCTCCAGGTCCATTATTCGAGCGATATCTACCTAGAAGGTCTCACCATATCGAACGCGAGCTTGGGATTTTCCGCCTATTACTCGAGCGGGATAACCATAGATAACTGCAACTTCGAGTATACCAGAATGACGACCATCCACATAGAGCACAGCGATGGCATCAGTATCCGCAATTCCGTGATGCGGCACGGCAGCCCGGACAGCGTACTGTGGATGAAGGGATGCAGTCAATTCGAGTTATCCTCGACGGTAATGGACCTGGATTACTGCCGGGATGCGCTCTACATTGCATCATCGCAATCCGGTATCCTCCGGGACCTGGAGATCATGACCGATTATGGGTCCGTTTACATGGAAACGTGCAATGAGATCCGGTTCGATCGCTGCAGCATGAAAGAATATTTTGAGGTAGAAATGTATGGCTGCTCGGATGTTTTCATTAGAGATTCGGAGA
>JBLIRF010000108.1:0-6169 GCA_049472175.1 Thermoplasmatota archaeon | reverse complement strand
ACGATCGAGAGGGTGATCGTCCTTATATTACCCGCCCTGTCGAACGCTGTTACCCTGATCTCGTGACGGCCGTCGGCTACGCTCCGGTATTCGTGGGGAGTTGGGACCATATATGAATAAGGCTGTATGGAATCCATCTGGACCTCGTAATAGGAGATCCCTGAAAGCGCGTCATCTCCGCTCCAGGTTACCAGGACCGAGGAGACGTTCAGGTTCTCCCCGTCATCCGGTGAATGTAATTCCAGCTGAGGCCTTTCCCTGTCAAGCATTATCTCCCGATATGCAGACAGATAGTTGCCGGCCCGATCGAAGGCGCGGGCCTCGAAGATGTGAAGGCCATCAGTGGCAAGGTTCACTATTTCCCTGTTGGCATTGCCCTTGTTGACCCATGCACCTTCATCAACCTTCGTCTCCATATGGTCCACACCGGATCCGCTGTCGGATGCGACCCATTCAAGCATCACGGAATCGAGATTGGAGTAAAGAGTTTCCACCTGGGTAAATTGGACATCGGGGGCGAAGGTATCTACCAGAAATGATATTGAGACCGACCCCTCTCCTTCGTGCTCGTCCAAGCATCTGATCGTGAGGTCGTGATATCCTTCCAAGAGGTCATGCAACACTATTGAAGTATTCGGACCTACCGAAATGTACATCCCCAGATCGAGACTGTACTCGCTGGTCAGGTTCCCCTCACCATTCTCGATGGACCAGGTAGATTCTATCGTGGTGCTATTGTAGGCCTTGCCGTTCTCCGGATATGTTACCACTATTGAAGGAGCAGCAGCAACGGCCCGGGGACATGACAATATCATTGAGGCGGATAGCAGAATGAGGGTCGAGACAAGGACCGTAATAAATGGCGCTGAACTCCTCATCACTGGCTTCAAAGCTTGTTCATATTTAAAAGTGACCGGTTTATGTCAGATCTCCCTTGCAACCTTTCGAAAAAGTTATCACCAAAACGTCTGTAGCACATCATGCCATATAGGCAGATTAAAATGGGGTTGTTGCCTATCCAGCAACAACCCATCGGGCCCATAGGGTAGCTGGATATCCTCCTGGCCTTCGGAGCCGGGGAGTGGGGTTCGAATCCCCATGGGTCCGCTTATTCAATCGATTAATGACTTTAACTACTGTAGATAGAATATCGGACCTGTCGAACTAGGGATTCGAACCTTGGTCCTTGAAACATCACAGGCAAATCTATGTTTCAAGGTGCGCGAAATACCATAGGGATTTGGCTGCATCGAATCCCCATGGGTCCGCCTTTTCCCAAAGATATAATCGATCAGAAGCTCGGGGCCGGGACAAAGAAAAGAGCGATGAAAAGGCCCGCATAGATGACCATTGTGATCAACGAGACAACAACTGCAGCATAGTTCATGACATTGCGCCCCTCCACCTTCATCGATGTACGTCCGATCCATAAACTTGCAGGTGCGAGGGGAAAAAAGAAAAGCCCCCCTAATGCGAGAGAGAGGGCAAGCTTTGATTCCTCCCTTCTCTTGTGGTCCACCTCGTCCTTCTCGACAATGTTCAGCCATTCAGGTCTGTAGAGATATTCTCTGGCATTAAGTCTTGCAGCCTGCCACCACCTTCTCCTACCCTCGGTCCTTTCCCTTCTTCCGGGGAGCACCTTCTCGGCAACCTTTGCCATACACCATTCCATTCCACCAACATATTCGGCTTTCTCCCATCCCCTGAGGACGATCTCCCAGAGAAGAAGGGTCATCGGCATCATGACCAATACCGGAAGCCACCAACCTATATTTTCTGGATATGGCCATCTCCTCGATACGAAAGGAAATAGGCCCATCAGAGCCCTTGGTATCGCATCTATGAACTGATATGTGTAAACCGAGAAGGCGACGTACCCGTACCTTCGGATGGAGAGGGTACTCAAAGCGAATTCCCTGCCCATACCCCGGAATTCCACAAGCCGAAGGACCAGAAGGACCCCGGCAAGCTGACCGCCAGTCAGGAACAGGAACCACCATAACCACAACGAAGGGTAAAGACCTGGGGGCTGGTAGAAATTGTCCATCAAGCGTTCCGGGTCACCTATTCCCATGGCTATTACCACAACTGTGCCGATAAGCCCTGTCAGAGCAAGTCCGACCCCGATGAGGATCCCGTTACGGGGGAGCTTCCTGGGGCACTCCTTCTGGCATAGATATATCCCGATGATGGATCCGATGAAGGTTATGGCCAGATAGGGGAAGAGCGGTTCGGGATTGCCCCCCAAGGGGAACATGAACGCTTTCAGTAAGATATCCCATATGCCCGATTCCCCTATGACAGGATACTGGACATCAAGGCTGCCGACGACGGAGGATTCCCACTTCGCAAAAGGATAACCTGGAACCATCATCCTCAGCACCTTGTATACCGGTCCTGTCAGAGCGACTGACAGAACAGCAAGCAGGGCATAGATCCTGACGTTCCTTTTGACCTTCAAATGTCCTCCGTTCCGGGAAAGCAGCCCCTGCACTATACCATTCACGATTATGCAGAAAGCGATCGTATGGATCGTTTCCATGTGGAACCCCCGGTAGAGGATGGTCGTCCACCTGTGGAACTTCCCCTCCACTGCATACCCAAAGAATGCATGGTACCCTATGGTGGACTCCACGAGGAAAGCAGCCATAAGCAGGAGCAGCCCTCCCACTATCTGGAACATCATTACCTTTTTCCAGGACTTTCCCCTCTCCAGATTGCGGTACATCGAGATCATGTTGCCGATGGAGCTAACGAGCAGGAAGAACCCGGCCCACGCCGAGAAATATACGACTATCAGGAAGAATAAAAGACCGACCATCGGAACCCCATCCAGCTCCCCATCCTGGATCCAGCTGCCGTCATACCATCTCATGATGACATGGAACATTATCATCATCCAGATAGCAAACCCGCGCATGAAGTCGATGCTCGAGAACCTTCTCATCGAACCGCCCCTCCCTGTTGGTTTTCACTCGCTGGCCTTCTTATAAAAACCTCCCGTGGATTTGAGTGAATATATCGATTTAAACCTTTGCAGGAACAGCCCATTCCCCGGATGAATATTTCTTAAACGAGCAGGCCATACAGGGACGGATGCCAAAGGACCCGGGGACCGAACTGGAGAAACCTCACCAAAAGGATGCAGATGAGCTTCTCCGTTCACTTGGCACGGACAGGACCGGCCTCAACGAGAGGAAGGTCGAGGGCGTAAGGGGACTCTTCGGTCCGAACGAGTTGAAGGAAGGGAAAAAGACCCCGTTATGGATGAAGTTCCTGCGCCAGTTCACCGACCCTCTGGTGATCGTACTCCTCATCGCGGCGGCGATAACCGCTGTCATCGAACCGACCGGGATCGACTGGATCGTCATTGCCGCGATCGTTGTCATAAACGCAGCAATAGGATTCATCCAGGAGGAGAAGGCCGAGGACGCCATCGCCAAGCTCAAGAAGATGTCCGCTCCCCGGGCGATGGTGGTTCGCAGCGGAAGGAGAAAGGAGATACCAGCTTCTGAGCTGGTACCCGGAGATATCATTCTCGTAGAGGCGGGAATGAGGGTCCCTGCGGATGCAAGGCTCTTAGAGGTTCATTCCCTGAAGGTCAACGAAGCATCGCTCACCGGGGAATCGATCGCAGTGGAGAAAACTGCACAAACACTCTCTGGTGAGGTCCCTCTTGCGGAAAGAGGGAACATGGTGTTCATGTCCACGAACGTCGAGGCGGGAAGGGGGAGCGCTGTGGTGACAGGGACAGGGATGTCCACCGAGATTGGAAAGATAGCCGGCATGATAGAAAAGGTCGGCCACTTCGATACTCCCCTCCAGGAGCGTTTGAAGAAGCTAGGAAAGGTCCTTGGAGCCCTGGTCCTGATCATCTGCATCTTCATACTGGGGCTCGAGATATGGAGGGAGATGGACCACTTGTCGTTCGATACGGCCGTCGAACTCTTCGAAACGGCCGTCTCCCTCGCTGTGGCAGCCATCCCAGAAGGCCTCCCTGCCGTGGTTACCATTGCCCTCGCAATAGGTTTGAGGACAATGGCATCGAGGAACGTGATGGTCCGAAAGCTTCCCGTCGTTGAGACCCTTGGCAGTGCAACGGTGGTATGCACTGACAAGACCGGGACCCTTACCACGGGGTCAATGACCGCGGATGTTCTGCATATCAATAGGAAGATCATACACATCAGCGGGAGTGGATACGAGCCAGAGGGAGATTTCAGTGTAGGAGGGAGGGCTGTCAATCCGGACGAACTCGGTGAAGGTTTCCACAGGATCATGCTCGCATCCGTTCTATGCTCCGAAGCGGTTCTGGAAACGGAGGGGGGAAGAAGGAAGGTCCTCGGAGATACCACCGAAGGGGCATTGATCGTGATGGCCGAAAAGGCAGGTTTCGACCCGGGTAAATTCAGAGAGACCGCCCCAAGGATGGACGAGATCCCATTTGATGCTCATAGGAAGATGATGTCCAGCATTCATAAAATAGGAAAGAACAACGTGGCCTTCACCAAGGGGGCCCCCGAATCTGTAATGAGTATATGCGACAGGGAGCTGACTGAAGAAGGACCGGTGGAACTTCTTGGTTCACGGAGGTCCGAGATACTCGATCTCACCACGGACCTTGCGCGAAGGGGATACCGGACACTGGGGTTCGCTTACGGTCCCGAAGGGAAGATGGAAGAGAACATGGTCTTTCTGGGAGTCGCGGGCATCAAGGACAAGATGAGGAAAGAGGCAAAGGACGCCGTCAGGACCGCCAAAAAGGCCGGAATAAGGGTCATAATGATCACAGGCGACCACAAGCTGACGGCTGCCGCGATAGGCAAGGAGCTCGGGCTGATAAAAAGGAATAGCCAAGCGATCAACTGCAGGGACCTGGATGATATGGGCGATGAGCAGTTCATCGATACGATCGGGAAAGTATCCGTATTTGCAAGGGCCTCCCCGGAGCACAAGGTCAGGATAGTTAAAGGGCTGAAGGCAATGGGTGAGATCGTTGCCATGACAGGGGATGGTGTCAACGACGCTCCGGCTTTGAAGATGGCCGACATAGGGGTGGCAATGGGGATAACGGGGACGGATGTCTCCAAAGATGCCTCTGACATGATAATCACCGATGACAACTTCGCCTCCATCGTGGCTGCGGTGGAGGAGGGGAGATCGATATACGACAACATCAGGAAGGTGATCCAGTTCCTCCTCTCATGCAACATGGGCGAGGTCTCCCTCGTGCTCTTCGCGATCATACTCGGGTTCCCTCTTCCGCTCATCGCCCTTCAGATACTCTGGATGAACCTCGTGACGGATTCGTTCCCAGCACTTGCCCTTGTCACGGAGCCGAAGGAGCCAGGGATAATGAAGAGGAAGCCGAGGGCCCCCAAGGAACCGGCGATCACCAGGGACATGGTAGTTTCAATACTGGTATCCGCAGGCATCATCACGATCGGAACCCTCGGTGTGTTCTGGTACAATCATGTTTATCTTGGTGATGAAGACCTCTCGCATGTGAGGACCCTGGCACTCACAACCATGGTGTTCTTCCAGATGTGGACGGCCATATCGGCCCGCTCAACCACCCATACCTTGGCGGAGATAGGCTGGTTCTCCAACAGGAAACTGCTACTTGCCATCGGATTGGCAATAGGCCTGATGCTTCCACTGATCTACATTCCGTTCGTTCAGGATATCTTCGGGACCACCCGGCTCGACTGGATCGATTGGGCACAGGTATTTGTGGTAAGCACGTTCGGATTGGTGGCGGTGGAGATATGGGAGCTCGTGAACAGGAAATGGTTCCATTACGGAGCATATGCCTGAGGGATCTTAGGAGATCTCCAAGAATACCTTCCCTACTATTTCCGGTTCCGCTATTCCTTCTCCTCTTCTGAGGCGGTGGGCGTTTGACCCCCATCTGCCTTCGCCTGCCCTTCTGCGACCTCTTGTCCCTCCTCAGGTTCGGGGGGAACGTCGGTGAAGAACTCGTTCAGTGGTCCGCTTCCCGATTGCTCCCGGAACTGTCGATCGTCCTGTACCGGATACGACTGCTGTTGAGGTTCTGGATATTCTGATGGGGCAGCTTCCTGGTTCTGGTAATCCTGCTGGCCCCAACCATCCTGAGGATATCCCTCCTGGGGATACTGCTGAGGATAATACTGGTCATGCTGAGGAT
>JBLIRF010000107.1:0-6223 GCA_049472175.1 Thermoplasmatota archaeon | reverse complement strand
CTGGAAGAATGCGTGGAGCTTGGTATATCAATCGTCCTCACGGCCGGCGGGGAGCCCCTCCTTAGACCCGGGCTTGTAGGGGTCCTGAAGGAGTTCCCCGGGATCATATTTCCCCTGTTCACCAACGGGATGCTCCTGAATGAAAGGATGGTGGAGGAGATCAGGGATGCCAGGAACATAGTCCCGGTCCTGAGCATGGAAGGGTTCGAGGGGGAGACCGATCTCAGGAGGGGGGAGGGCGTGTTCAGCAGGCTCGGGAAGATGCTTCCAGTACTTTCCTCAATGGACGTTTTCTGGGGGATCTCGGTGACAGTGACCTCGGAGAACTACGAGGTCGTGACCGGAAAACCGTTCGTGGACGGGCTGATCGAGAGCGGGTGCCGGCTTTTCTTCTTCGTCGAGTACATCCCGGTCGAGGAAGGTACCGAGCAAAGCGCACCCACTCTGGAGCAGAGGGACGGTTTGATCGATATGATGGATGAACTGGAGTCCAGGTATCCCGGGCTGTTCATAACGTTCCCCGGTGACGAGGAAATGCTTGGAGGGTGTCTTTCCTCGGGCAGGGGTTTCGTCCATGTGAACCCTTCGGGGGCTCTGGAACCCTGTCCGTTCGCCCCATATTCGGATACTAACCTGCGTGACATCTCCCTGAGGGAAGCCCTCCGTTCTGAACTCCTTGCAAGGATCCGGGAGAACCACGGCATGCTCGCAGAGACGAGAGGGGGATGCACTCTGTGGAAGAACCGCGAGTGGGTCAGAGGGCTTCTTGACAGCCAACCATGAGCCTGCGTTGATCTGCCAGCCCCGGATATACGTCTTCCATCAAGGGTAATGGGGGAATCTGGTAGGTTAATGGGGGATCTGGTAACGAAGGAAGATAGTGTTGTGGTTCAATCCTCGTCCTCGTTCAGGTTTTTCTGACCGTAGGCGATATCGTCCTCTGTCTCACTGACCACTCCGAGACGTGTCTCATCGTCCTGTCTTTTCCGTATCAGTACCACCATGATCGTAAGAACGGCAATTACCAGAAATACCATGCCGAAGAAAACCACCACGAATGCCAGCCACCCCGGTCCATCCTCCTCGATCGGCGGCCGATCGGTGCCATTGGGGTCGTTTTGTTCGAGAATTGTTATATGGATGGAGACGGAGACATTGTGTCCCGGGGCCCCGTCGTCCGCGTACAATGTTATGATGTGCTCTCCGCTATGCAGCACGACATCAAGGGACCTTCCGGTCCCGAGAAGCCCCTGTTCGCTGGAGGTCCATGTCATCCTCACAGGAGAGTATTCGCCGAGGCCGTCGTCGTAGGTCCCCTCGGAGCTTAGATGGACGGGTACACCGTACCGGTGAACCGAATTATTGAGAGGCAACTTGATGACCGGGTGGGGTTTGATGTTCACCACGGGCTCTCTGACTGTGAGCATGAAGATAGGTGTCAGGTAGTTGTTCCTCATCAGGTCGCTGCCGCCGAACCTCAGCTCCAGCATCCCGAAGGGGAGGTACAAGGTCATGTTCAGAACCACCTCCTCACCCTCGACATCGAAGGGGACACCGGTCCATTCGGACCATGTCCCTCCCGATCGCATGATGTATCCCAGTGTACTGCCGTCGAAACCGGACCCTCCAAGGTCCGTCGCCCTGATCAGAATATTCACACTGTTGCCCTCGATGACATCTCCGAAAGCCGGTCGAAGTATGAAAAGTTCTGGAGACCTCCGGTCCACACCGACCCCCACCATGGGTGACAGAATGCTGTTTGCCTCCATATCCGAGGCTATCAACTGTATCCTCCCCCTCCAGTCGTTCGTGAGCTCGGGTTCGATCCTTGCAACGTAGCTTCCAGGAACATCCCCGCTCTCCTTCACCTTCGAGGGGGGCTCCCATTCAGAAAACACCCCCTCCCCGTCCATGGTCCTGAACCTGACCGATCCCGGGTCCAGGCCGGAGTTGGGGGAACTTCCCACTTCCGCATCCCTGACACCGATCTCGAAGATCGGGAGGGTGGTGTTGACCCAATGCGGTATCCCCGATAGGTCGAACACGGGGCCCAGTGTGTCCCGGTAGAGCTCTGCAGCGGCACTATTCGATATGTGCCCCACCCAGTCGACGGAATGGACCTTCACGATGCCGGTATCGTCCCCTATGATCACCTTCTGCGATACGGAAGGATGCAGCAGGGAGGTCGAAGGAACGGTCGAGAAGGACCCGCTCCCGTCCTGGAACATGAATGAGAAGAAGGAGTCCCCTGAACGGTGGCGAAAGGCGATCTCTATCCTGCGATATTCCTCCTTCTTGAAATCGAAACCACCCAAGATCAATCCCTTCTTGATGGGGGTCCAGTCCACTATCCGCTCTCCGTCGAGATAGAACCTGACGTCCCCGGAACCAAGGAATTTGAAGAACTGGTTCTCGGCATCACCCATATCAAGCCATCCCCACCACCTTATTGAATAATCATTAGGGAGCATGAGATTGGGGTCGGGGCCGAAAGGGCCCCAATCGCCGGAAGTGAAATGGAGGGTTTCGTCAAGGACCTCCTTCCCCCGCTGATATGATCCGAGATCGTCGAAATAGGTCCCCATAAGGCCTCCGCTCTCGAGGGAAAGAACAGGGTCCGATCCTTCAACGGTGATCCAGTATTCCCGTATCCCGGAAAGGTTGCGGTCCCCTTCCACATAGGTAGTATAGTCCCATGAGATGATGAACTCCCCGGTTCTGCTGATGTTCTCGTTCCCATCTATGGATACGGCTTTGAGCCCCGTCGGTGGAAGGGGCGGGGTGTGGTCAACCCGAACCATGTATGTCAGAGGTTCCCCGATGCCCGGAAGATATTTTGAAGGCAGGTCCTCTGGATAGGTCGAAGGATCGACTGAAGGCACCAGCGAGTGTTCCCGGTCCCCTTCTTTCGGGGCCGCGAACTCAACGCTCCATCCCGGGACATAATCGATGTGATCGGCGAGGGTCTCCCCCTCGTAATGATCGATGCGGAGTGTCCAGAACGGCACATCCCTTTGAGGTTCGTCCTTGTAGACGATGATGGAATCTCCGAGGACCATGCTGGCCCCTGGTGCGACGTAAGACCCTTTCATCATCAGTTCGTCCTCTCCGGTGTGAACCTTCAGAGTGTCTGTCATCCCGATGTCCTTGCAGACCACTGCCGAGGAAGAAAAGAGCCTTGTCAGGTTATCGGTATCCGGACCGGTAAGATCGAACCTGACATCCATGGGGCCCTCGAAGGGGAAATGCCAGCACAGCTCCATTCTGAAGTTCAGCCATCCGGACCTTCCGCTCCCGTCCAGGGAGCATCCTTCCGTATGGAGGACCACGGAACCGTAGCTGTCGCTCTCCTTCCGGAACACCCCTTCCTCGCAAATGATGGAGACAGCTTCACTGCCAGAACCGAGCACTAGCCTGCCGCCATCGACCTTCCCGTAGCCTTCGCTGCTGTCAAAGGACAGGTTCATATCGAAGGTCCCACCCATCGTGAAGACCTTCCGAGCGGATGAAGCCGGGCCGGATATCCTGTATTCCCTCAGTTTTATCCCTTCACCCTGGATGATATATACCTCCCCGGAGTTCCTCGCGATGTTCTGGCGCCCGTCGGCCTGGGGGACCCCTATTATCATATCATCCAGCCCATCCCCGTTGATATCCCCTACCCTCACCTGCCATCCAACGGAGTCCCCCATGTCGCGGCCTTCTATGGTGTAGCTTGTTGAGGGGTATCCCAGAGCAGCTATCCTGCCAGTCTTCGGTATGACGTTCTTCGATTCGTAAAGGCAGATGGAGCCGGCTCCGTCCCTGCTCGCTCCATCCAGCGGATCGAGGAACTTGGTCGGGATGGGGATTATGAACTCCAGCTCTCCATTGCCGTCCATGTCCGAGAGCTGGAAGACCCTCCCGATCTTGTCACCGGAATAATCAGGGTCGGTGGTCCTTCCGGAAGCTCCGATGATTATCACATCGGCATCGTTCTCGGCGTCCATGAGGGCGGGGAAGGACCTGTTGTCCTTGCCGTAGTATACCATGATCTCCCCGCATGAGCTTTTCAGGTTCTGGACCCCGTCCGCCTCGGGGGCACCCGTCAGGATATCGTCCTTTCCATCCCCGTTTATATCCTCCAGCATCACGTTCCATCCGAACTGGTCAAATATATCGCTGCCGTATATCATCGTGTCTGCCGTCTCGTATGGGTGGAAGATGGCTGCTCTATCGAACCTGGTAATGTTGAAATAGATGCAGACCGCACCGAAATTCCTGGGGGTCCCATCTTCCGGATCGGCCTTTGGCACACCCACGACCATGTCCATATGACCATCACCGTCCAGATCACCCACACCGATGGAGGATGCGAAGTCATCCCATTTGTCAGCGGTGAACGTTGTGATGTTCCCGCTTTTACTCCAGTAGATCTTGATCATATCGGGCCTTACAATGCCCGCGGCCAGGTATGATCCGCAACCGAAGGCTCCCATGATAATATCGTCCAGTCCGTCACCATCCAGGTCGCCTGCCCAGATGAAGTCGCTGTAAGGGTATTCCCATGTCTGCTGTTTGACGCCCATGCTTCCAAGAGGAGTGGCCTTATCGCTGTAACCGCTGCTGTTCGCAAGGTGCAGAAAAACGTCCCCGAGAAGCTGCCCTGACATTATGAGGTCCTTTTTACCATCGCTGTCGTAGTCCGCGACCTCGATCTGCCTTGCCGTGTAATTCAACGAGAATGATGCGGAGGATGGGTCCGACATATCGATCAGTTCGGGGAAGCCCTCTTTACTGCCGTGGATGAAATTGACCCCGCGGGTCTCGTCGCCGGTCATGGAGGAGAGACCGATGTCATCGATACCGTCGCCGTTGATGTCCCCGCTCCATATGTAGGACCCGATCATGTCCCCTTCAGGGTAAACCTCCCTCCCGTAGATCACCGAATCCGCAGCGTCCTCGATGAGCACGATGCCGGAATTGGAAAGTACCCTCGCAGGAGGCTCCTGGGACCGGGAGGCCCCCTCTGTTGCTGGCATCATGCAAATAATGACTAGGATGGCTGCTAATATTGCCGCAGCGTATGATACCGCGGTTTCCGGAGCCTCCATTTTAGAACCTCACGCTAGGCGAGTTCATTTCTCCGACGTGTGGTATTAATCTATTCGGTTCATATCTTGTATCGAACACCATGCGGCCCGCGTTGCGGGATCACATCTTTTCGAGCCTGTCCTTGAGCAGCCTGAACCTCTCAAGGTCCATCTCACCGCTGAGGAGACGATCGACCAGTATCCGGAACATCTCGTCCTTGAAGCGGTCCTTTGAGATCACCTCGTAACCCTGTCCATCTTCTGTGTCGACCTTCCATATCAACTTCAGGTCTCCGAGCCTTCTGAGGGAGTAGTTCAGTTCCCTCCGACCCAGCCTGGACCTGGCCAGCAGCTCCTTTCGGGTGGCTCCTGGAGAGTCCCTTATGAGGTCGAGGAGCAGCTTCTGGCTGACATTGAGGTCGAGGTCCGCGTGACACTCGGGATGGTCCCTGTGGAACGTGGAATAATAGACCAGGTTCCTACCCTTCTTCTCGCTGACGATCCTCCTGGACCTCTGGAGCTGCTCCAGATGATATCTCAGGGTTCCCTCGGGGATCTTCATGACGTTGAGGATAAATTGAAAGGAGGTGCCGGGGTTCTCGGTGATGAAGCGGTACAGGACCTTTCTCGTTGGATGGCCCAGTGAACCCCGTTCATCCGTTTCCGTCACCTCCTTTCCGCTCTTTTTTTCAATTCACTTCTGTCTATTTATCTATATTGTTCAACTTCCGTTTTATCTCCCTGTAGTCTCTTCTCGGTATCCTCCCTTCAAGATGGGCTGCATCCAGTCGTTGCAGAAGTGCTTCGCTGGACGGGCCCTCCCTTTCCGTGTTCATAACTTCATCGAAGAGGTCCGAAAGATGATCGGCCACGTCATCGTGACCGGTCATCCCGCTACCATATTCCTTGGTGTATCGGTTGTCAAGATTTCCCCCGTTCACCTGTTCAGGTATTGCGGCAAGGTCCAGGTCCGGACCAAGGCGATGCATCGATGGTGCAGCGTCCGGACCCGGGACCTTACCTTTTCCGGGGGTAGGACCTTGATCGAAAAAGAGGACCCGACTCCAGGCATCCTTTCCCCGCCTTTCGTCCTCCATCCTCTGGTTCCTCCTCCTGAGGACGAAGAACGAGACCGCGAAGGCTGCCGCGAC
>JBLIRF010000106.1:0-5869 GCA_049472175.1 Thermoplasmatota archaeon | reverse complement strand
ATCGGAGATGATTATGCTATATTCGAGCCCACCCATGGCTCCGCACCGAAATACACAGGAAAGGGGGTCGTCAATCCCATAGCCATGATAATGGCATCCAAGCTGATGCTCGATCATCTCGGGGAGGCCGAGATGGGATCGCGTATAGAGAAGGCAGTTGCAGATGTCAACCAGGAGGGAGCTGTACGCACAAAGGATTTAGGTGGGACCTCCTCCACTATGGAGATGGCGATGGCTATAGCTTCGATACTCTGAAGGGAGAGAAATTTTGACACGATCGGAAGATATCAGGAATGATATAAGGGATGTCTACGACAGGATAGCACCATATTTTGCAGAAACCAGGGAAAGGGTTTGGCCTCCCACGATGGAATTGGTCCGGGAGCGCTCCCCCTGCACCCTCGGAGACCTCGGCTGCGGTTCAGGCAGAGCACTCATCGAGGCCGCCCGGCAGGGTTGCAGGGTCATTGGTATCGACAGCTCCGAAGGACAGCTTGAGGTCGCAGGGAAGAGCCTTGAGGCAGCAGGATATGGAAGAGATTCCACACTTCTACTGGGGGACCTCGTGTCACTCCCGTTGGAGGATAGAGCGTTGGATGTCTGCCTGATGATCGCTGTCCTTCATCATCTCCCCGGAGAGGATGAGCGGGTCCTTGCACTGGAAGAAGCCTACCGGGTAACGAGACCTGGTGGGGTACTTCAGGTCTCGGTATGGACCTGGGACCAGGACAGGTTCAGGGAGAGACACCTGTCCAGGATCGAGGGTGGAAGGGACCCGGACGAACTTGATGGGCCGCTTCCAGGAGATCAGTTCGTTCCATGGAAAAGAGGGTCCATTGCGATGCGGTTCTACCATCTTTACGGCCATGGTGAGCTCGAATGTGAGATATCGAGGTCAACCTGGACCCTTCAGAGAAGTTTCTTCGACGGAAGGAACCATTGGGTCGAATGCTTCAGACCTCCATGAGGTTGTCTAATCTTCGATGGGTTTATGGTGGACACGCGCCTTTACTGTAACGATGAAGAAGCTCTGTCTGGTGGTCAATCCCATCGCCGGAATGGGAGGGAAGGTCGGTCTCAAAGGAACCGACGGGGTCGTGGACGAAGCGCTCCAGAAAGGCGCTTCCCCGAGAGCTCCAGAACGAGCACTTGAAGCCCTGTCACGGTTGAAGGAAGCCTTCACCCGGCACCGCCTGAAGGAGGGGATCACATGGTTCACGGCCGAGGGTGTGATGGGCGGGGAGCTCTTGCGGTCCCTGGGGGTCGAGAGCTGGCAGGTCAGGACGCTCGTTCATCCCCCGGAAAGGACCACCTCCTCCGATACGGCAGAACTCGTACGGCTAGCTGTATCGGAGGGTGCCGAGATGATATTGTTCTGCGGAGGTGACGGTACTGCAAGGGACGTATTCGAGGCTGCGGGGAGCATCCCTATCTTTGGCATCCCCTCCGGTGTAAAGATGCACTCCGGCGTCTTTGCACTTGACCCTTACACAGCCGGGGAGCTACTGGAGTTCTACCTGAGGGGAGAGATGACGACCGGGAAGGGGGAGATAATGGACCTGGATGAGGACAGGTACCGTAAAGGAGAATGGAACATTCGCCTCTTCGGCCTAGCTACCACCCTTTATGAGCCTGTATTCATACAAACAGGCAAGTTCATGGTCGCCGAGCAGGATGTCTCCGCTGTCCTGGAGGAGATCGCGGATGACATCTCCGAGAGGATGGACGAGGAGTCCACATCCATTTTCATCCTCGGTCCCGGAGGCACTCTGGCCGCCATAGGTGAAAGGATAGGGGTCGACAAGACCCTCCTTGGTGTGGATGTGGTTAGAGGGAAGCAGCTTGTGGGAAAGGATGTCAGTGAAGCCGAGATGATCTCGATCCTGGATGATGCCGGAGAGGTTCCGAAAAAATATCTTGTGGTATCACCCATAGGAGGCCAGGGTTTCTTCCTGGGACGGGGGAACCTTCAGATAGGCCCCGAAGTCATCAGAAGGGTCGGTTTGAAGAATATGATAATAGTCTCGGCACCCCAGAAACTCGACAGGACCGAGTACCTCAGCGTGGATACAGGGGACCATTCATTAGACCTGGAACTGAAGAGTGAGGGAAGCTACAAGGTCCTTACGGGATACAGGACTTACAGGATCAAGAGGATAAGATAGAAAGGGGCTTTGAAACCTCCTTCACATTATGGCACTCTACAGGAAATTGGTTCCGCATTTAGGGCAGCTTACGGCACCTTCATCGATCAGCGCCCCGCAGTTTGGGCACTCGAGAGCGATATCGAACTCGGCACCGCAGCTGGGGCAACTGGCGTCGTAAGGTCCAAGAGCTCCACCACACTCGGGACACGTGTCTCCGATCTCCTCCTCGGCCTTCTCCATCTCGTTTATCAGAAGCTCCAGGTCCTTGACCTCGTCCATCTCGGATTCCTCGGGCAGACCCGGGTACTCCTGGGATACAGGAGAGGGAACCTCCTCGACCACCCCTTCCGTGAACTCCTCCTCCTCGAACTCCTCCAACTCATCTTCCCCTTCACCTTCTCCTTCCATCAGTTCCTGGCCGGGCACCTCACCGAGCGAATAGTCTTCAGTTGCAGAATATCTCTCACCGGTGTATTCTTCGACTGGTGGAGTTGCACTGATATCCTCATCATGTCCCTCCAGCGGATGGGGTTCCAGCTCCTCGGGCACCTCTTCCTCCCTCTCCTCGTTGCGAAGCACGTAGAATACCACTGCAGCAACAACGACGAGTATGACAACAATGATGATTATTATCAACCAGGTTGGAGGTCCTTCCGTTTCATCGGGTTCGGTGACCTCCACAGTTATCGATGCATGGTCGATCCCTCCCTTGCCATCGGAGACCTGGACCATGAAGGTGTATGTGCCGGGCTCGAAATCATCAAGGTCCACAGTTACGCTTGCCTTATTGTCGGTCCATCCGGTATCGGGTGAGACCGACCAGGAGTAGATGAGGGTGTCCTGGTCTTCGTCCGTGGCCGTGGTATCGATCACGAGATCCTTGTTCCTAGCGACACTCGTTATGGTCGTCTGGATCGATATATCAGGATGATGGTTCACAACACCCGGGTCATAGGGATCCGAATCCTCCTCGTTGATTATCCCGTCGCCGTCTATGTCGTCGTCGTTATCATTGAAGAGACCATCGCCATCGATATCAAGTTCGATGGATCCTCCAGCTGTTGCGGGAAGCTCACCCGAGTAATCCTCCTGGGAGCTCAAGATCGAGACCCATTCGCTGCTTGGAAGGCCCGGTTCCACGGTCAGGGTTCTGTACTTGAACATGTCCAAGGTGAACTCGCCTCCACCGTCAGCTATAGTGTAGAGGATAGGATTGATGATGGTGGCGGGGTCCTCCGGGACCTCGAGGACCGCCACGATACTGCCGTCAGATGAGACATATTTGAATCCGAATGGGGAGATCACGATACTGGAGCCCCTCGATCCTGAACCGAACAGCATGCTTCCTCCGTATTCGATGTCAAGATCAGCATTGTTCGAGGTGAGTCGGAAAATGATGAACTCGTAATCAGTATCGATCACGATATAGGGGTATGGAAAGGGCATGACGGAATACCGGTTCGATGAGTCTGAGCTCTCGGTCTGCTCGTCAGAGACCTGCAGGTTTATCGCCTTGGCCCCCATCTTTATACCCGATATGCTCGGTGCTTTGAAATCCAGTGTTATTGTTATTCCCTCGTCAATCCCCAGCATGGAATTGTGATCGAGGGCATCATCGATGTTTCCTGCAACATCATACTGGGCCGATCCGCCGAAGACCCTCCCCGGAAGATCGTCCCTGGCTGATATTTTCGCCACGTCATTCGCTTCTTTCGAGAAATCCCATTCATGCTGGAAAAGTGGATCGAACCATTCCGTGGTCGAGTTGATCACCTCCCCGTCCGGGATCGTTATGTAGACCGTATCGATATCGTTGTCCTGGTCCTGGTTGGTAACCGAGAAATCGAGACTTGCTTCATTTCCCGCCCCGAATATAAGCAGGTCCGATGGAAATTCCGGAAGTGACAGATGACCTTCGTTCTTTTCTATGACCGCGGTGAAATCGTCCTGACCGAAATCATCACCAACTTTTCCGTGCGGTCTGTCCAAATAAGCTACAGCACCGAATGCAGCGAAAAACAACAATGCTGCTATACCAACAATTAATTTTTCCCTCGACTTTCCATCCATCTGATCTTCCCCTTGACGAAGGCTTAAAGCATGCAGAGTGCGTTTTGCTTGCTTTTTATAAGCATATTCACAGGTGCTATAAAAAATCATTCCCTGTAGATAAAACTTGTGAATATCTTTTCACATATTGAGAATCATAGATCTTCTTCGGAATCCATTTTATTTTTCGGTCACGTTCCATTTTTAATATTCATGTGGATCCTTCTGATGCAGAAGAGGCCATAACCGCTCTGGAATATGTGAATTAATGGAAAATAAAAATCTTTACATCCTTTCAAAACCATGATCGGATCATGTTCGAGGAAGGAGAGATCATACCCCTGGATGATATTATATTAAGAAGGCACCGCCCGGAGGACGCATCTGATATCGTGAGACAGATAAATGATGTGCAGGTATCCCGTTACACTCTCAATATCCCCTATCCATATGGCATGAAGGATGCTGAGGATTTCCTTTCGATGAACAGGACATGGTCAGAACAGGGGACCTCCCTGAACATGGCAATTACACTTAAATGAGTGGACAAGGTAATTGGGGGGATAGGGCTCTTGAACATTGAAAGGAAGTCCCATCATGCGGGAATTGGATACTGGTTGGGGCGGAGTTACTGGGGACATAATTACGCAACGAGATGTGTGCGCGGGATGGTCCGCTTCGGGTTCGAAAGACTAGGTCTCCAAAGAATATCCGCTATCGTGTTCTCACCCAACACAAGGTCCCAGAGGGTCCTGATAAAGAACGGGTTCGTCCACGAAGGGACCATGAGGTCCCGTTATATCCTCGATGGCGGTAGAGTTGATGGGGAGATCTACGGATTGATACGGGAGGACCTGAATAAGTAATCCATCCTTCGATTGTAGATAGATCCCTGCTATTTTTTTAATGGACAACGTTTATAACGGCAAAAGGAATAGACAGGACGATCTCAATGTCATGGATAGAGACTATTTCCGAATGGCTGAAGCAGGGCAGTGACGGTGCGGACACACTGCTTGATTATCCCTGGGACATAGAAACAAGACCGCTCGATGATCGGTCCGAGAGGACGTTGATATCTGCCTCGCATCCGAAGATACCGTTCAACGTGGAGATTGTTGTCGGCAAGCACTTTGCAAACCTTGTCATAAATCCAATAATACCCACCGATGCCCAGGAACCCACGGAGAGAATGAGGATATACAAGAAGCTCCTCCACCTCAACACAGAGCTCAACCTTATGAAGTCAGGACTGGTGGGATACGACGACAACCCCGTTATCCAGGTCGATCTGGACCTGGAATCCCTCAACAAACACGAGTTCAATAACGCACTCACCCTTCTGGTCGTCGGAGCACACAATATGATCACCATACTGGGGCTTACCGATGAGATGGAGCAGTTCATTCTCAACCGGTTCAAGGCGATCGTTGCAGCCAAACTCCAGGAAGGGGAAACAAAGGACAGCATACTGGACTTCCTGATCCACAGAGGAGGTCTGGACAGGGAATCCGCCAAGACAGTTGTTGAAATGACCGCGAAGGAGCTCGAACCCTCCAAAGAGGACCAGTCCAACCATGATGAGGATTCTGGTCCGGGCCCGATGTACGGCTGATGACTATCGTTCTCTTGGGATCTATGCGGAATTTCCACCCCTTTTCCTACGGTGGGAT
>JBLIRF010000105.1:0-6325 GCA_049472175.1 Thermoplasmatota archaeon | reverse complement strand
AACCCGTTGGAGAGCCTGCGGACATGGATGAACCACTTGTCATCCTCAACGGCTCAACGGTCAGGGCGGTCTGTGAGCACCTGCATCGGGATTTCGTCGAGCTGTTCCGCTACGCGAACGTATGGGGCCCCTCAGCAAAATACCCTGGCCAAGTTGTCGGGATAAACCATCTCCTAAAGGACGGAGACATCGTAACAATTGTCATCAGGAAGGTGTCCTGATCATTCGTAGACAATGTAGGCTTTTGCGATGATCACCGGTGATATGGGGGCATCATTCGCATCGGTCGCTGTCTCTGCGATGGAGTCCACGACCTCCATGCCGGAGACGACATTGCCGAAGACAGTGTGCTCTCCATCAAGGTGATGCGCACCGCTGCTTGCCTGGACTATGAAGAATTGAGAACCGGACATCCTAACATCCGTTCCTTTTTTTGCCATTGCAATTGCCCCTCTGTCATGCAACAGGCCGTTGTCCGCTTCACTCTCGAGCGTGTACCCGGGTCCTCCGGTCCCATCCCCTGAGGGATCGCCTCCCTGTATCATGAAATCCGGGATCACACGGTGGAACGTGAGTCCGTTGTAGAAACCCTGATTGCATAGCTTTACGAAATTAGCTACCGTGATCGGGGCTTTTTCCTCATTCAACTCGATCTTTATCGAACCGAACCTTTCGATGTCCAGTATCGCATAGGGTTTACCGTAGACCACTGTCTCCTCGTCAAGGAATATCCCGTTGTCCGAAGGATATTCCTCCTTTACCAGAATGAACTGGTTCAGGGCAAAGAAACCGGCTATCACCACGACAATGATGCCGATGAGTACATAGACAGGGACCATGTCGCTTTCCCCCTGCATTCTGGATAGTTTGTTCCTCATCCGTATCACTCCCTCGTGATGCTGTTTATTGTGATCGTGAAGACGAGCAGTCTCCCCGCCACCTCCTTGTTGAAATCGATCGTTATCGCGCCTCCCACGGAAGTGACCCATGCTTCCACCGGGGGTTCGGGCTGATCAAGTCCCAATGCTTCCTCGGCCCAGTATGGATCGTACAGCTGAGCGGATTCGAACGTTACCTTGGTGGTCTTCTGTATCTCATCGATATTGTGGTAGAGCGTTATCACATTACGCTCGGTCGATATATCGACCACAGTAACGTTCCAGGGAAATCCCTTGTATTTATGACTGTACAAGGGCTGATGCCATATCTGCACCTCTTCGATATCGAAGGAGACGACAGATACATCCCATCCCCAGAATGGATGGGTGAAGGTGCTTACTCGCTCCAGGTCCACAGCGGGATACAGCATCTCGAACCTTGCCCTGTCGAGGGTCTCCTTCAAGGTCATCGTCTGTGTTGAGTTCACGGTCAGTATGAGTTCATCATGAGCGTCCCCATATCCCTTCGCGGGAGGTATGGCAACCGTGAAGGTCTGCCCCTCTTTCTTCCCAAGGACGGCCTCGTCGAAGCCTTGGATCATCTGACCGTCACCGACCTTGAAGGTGAGATCATCATAGGTCGATCTGGCGGTAAAACCCTTGGACTTCGGTATCGATGTATTCCGGGCGATCTCGGGGATCGATGTGTCGAAAACAGCTCCTGGCTCGCCTGCAGTTCCAACGAACCTGCCGACATAATCGACGGAGATCTCGTCACCCTCCTGGATGAGGAGTATCTCTTTTTCATCCTCTTCCTTCTCCCAGGGCCACCCCTCCTCGTCGATGTATGTCATACCCGCCAGTCCCGCGAAAACGAGTATCACGAGACCAATGGATATCAAACAGAGCTTTTCATCATCCATCTTAGATACCCCATAGAGCTTCTAATTTTCCTCCGGATAGAGCCATTTCTCATCGTTGCGGGCGAAGTCCAGGATCTCCTCCGGTCTGAAGAAGATGGATATCTCCCTTTCAGCTGAAGTGGGTGAATCCGACCCGTGAACCACGTTCCTGCTTAAATTTATTCCGAAGTCCCCTCGCAGCGTGCCTGGAGCGGAGGCTTTTGGGTCTGTCACCCCCATCAATTTCCTGACACCCTCGACCGCGTTCTCCCCCTCCAGGACCATTGCGACCACGGGACCGGAAGTTATGAACTCGACAAGATCCGTAAAGAAGGGCTTGTTCACATGTTCTGCATAATGCTCTCTTGCTTTTTCATGGGAGATACGGAGCATCTTCATTGCGCATATCTTGTAACCCTTCGCCTCTATCCTGCGGACCACCTCACCAATGAGACCCCGGTGTACTCCGTCGGGTTTGATCATGAAGTAGGTCCTCTGCATCATCGGTGGATCACTCCTTCACGTGGTGTTTCGACCAGAGGGTCTTTCTCGGGACCCTCTTGAGCTGTATCATGTTCTTGTAACATTTTGTGGAACAGAAAAAGAATATCTTTCCGTCCTTCTTTACGAACATCCTGCCGGTGCCTGGCTCAATTTTCTCACCGCAGAAACTGCAGGTCCTTGCTTCGACCATGACACTCACCTCACACTGAGCTTCCGGGCTTCCCTGGAGGACTCCCTCAGCAGGAGGATATCCCCTATCCTTACGGGGCCCATAGCGTTCCTTGCGATGATACGACCCTTGTCCTTTCCATCAAGGATCCTCACCTTGACCTGCGTGGCCTCTCCGGCCATCCCGGTTCGGCCGATAAGCTCGACCACTTCCGCAGGGATTCCGTCGACGGGCAATGATATTCCCTCCTCACTCCTTCTTGTTGAGTTCCTGAAGCTTCTTCGAGATCGTCTCGACCAGGACCTTTCCCTTGCCGGGCTGTATTATGGCTACCGCGGTGGTGGGTACCTTGAGCGAGGCGGTGTTCCCGAGCTCCTGTTTGCTTGGCACGTATGCGAAGGGTATCCCCTTTTCGTCACAGAGGAACGGGATATGCATCAATATCTCCTGGGGAGACGTATCCTCCGCTATCACGACAAGTCTTGCCTTGCTCCTTTCTATGGTCTTGGTCACTTCGTTCGCGCCTTTTTTCAGCTTGCCGGTATCCCTGGCAAGCTCGACGGCTTCATAAACGGATTCCACAAGGTCCTTGGGCATCTCGAACCTGACGAACTTTGCTGCCATATTGTTACCTCCTTCGGACCCGGATGTTGCACCCGGGCCTTCATCATTCATAGGCTCATGGGAAGAGCGAAGTGCATATAGGGAAGCCTTATAAATACCTTTTCAGAACGTTCGAAGCCGGATATCGATGTCTGGATAACCCTCGGATGATTGAGAAATACATGGTAATTACCTGCAATCTTTTTAATAGTGGTGAGTAACTGACAATATGTGAATGCGACCTGGAGGCTTCTTGATGACCGATGAGGAACCGATTGATAGGAGAAAGACCCTCATTGAAGATAGGAGGAGCCAGGCTGCCTGGTACGAGTCCCTCCACCTCTATGCCGAGGCGATGAAGATCTACAGGGTCATCAAGGATATCGATAACATAAAGAGGCTCACCAGTAAGATGAAGGAAGAGTATTCCGGTAATGCCAGTAAAATGGAGAGAGCCGGAAAGTTCCAGGAAGCTGCCAATCTGTACTATCTTCTCGGAGACAAAGATGGCGTAGAGAGGATGAAAAAGCTCAAGCCGGACCTTGTAATATTGTATGATGATGAGAAGGGAGGCCTTGCGAAGATAGCAATGGGATTAGGCACGACCGAGACCGAGATGGACGGTGATATGTTCTTCAGAAGACCGAACCCTTCCGAAAGGACTGCTGTGGAGGAACGACCGGAAGGCCAGAAGGAGATTGCAGGGGACGCAGAGACCGAAGAGGATAGCGACCTCACTCCTATGGGCAGGAAGGGAATATCGGTCAAGATGCCCGTCGGGGTCAAGAAGATGAGGTTCTGCCCTTACTGCGGTGAGAGGATAAATACGAAGAAGACCCCGAAGTACTGCCCGTTCTGCGGAGATGAGCTTACCTGAAAGAGCTATCGTCTTGCAGGCGGTAGACGTGGCGGGACTTGGTCACGGTTCGTAAAAAGGTTCTTGAGATCTTCCCGGCCTTTTTCCTCGAGGAGCATTCTCAGCTCATAATTGTGATAGAACCCGCGGTATGAGTTGATCACCAGGATTATAGCAACCAATGAAAGGATGCTACCCAGCAGGAAACCGAATGAGAATATTGAAAGGAAGGCCGAGATCACCGCGAGCATGAAGAACTCCCTCATCCTCACGAAGAATGCTGAGATGAAGGCCGAAACGGAGGACATGAACATAACAACCGCCATGATGTTCGTGAGCTCTGGAGAATAGGTCCTTGATCTGATCGGTACAAGTGAGGCCTCGGCCGTCTGGGAAGGGTTTCCGGCCTCCATCGGAACATCCAGAACGTTGGGTGTACCTTTGGATACGAAGATCTCACCCTTGATGGTCTTGTAATCGGGGTGATGAAGAAACATCTGGAAGGTTCCCGTCCTGACGTTCTCAAGGACTATCAGGCCCTCGCTGTCAGAGGTCCCGTTGACGTAGTAACTTCCATCCGTTATCCCGATATTGGCCCCCTGTATGGGCCTTCCGGTGGCAGAATCGAACACCCATACACTGAATGTTACAGTATCGTTCGGGGACTGCTCTTCGAGGTCCTTTATCGTGAACGAGTTCATCACGGTAGCAACGGAGGATGCAAGTCCAAGGATGCCAACTATAACGAGTATCCAGAAAGCAATGACCATCCTTCTACTGTAGTCTGCGCCCCAGGAGGACTCATCCCCGATGGGCTCCATCCTTTCGGAATTCCCCTTTCTGCCGGTCACCCTTTCCGGGGTGTCTTCGGGAGGCGATCGTTCCAGGACCTTCCCGTTAATGAGGATCCTCTCCCCTCCCTCCGATGTCCTCTTGATATCAAGGTCTATGCGTTCATCGCAGTCCTGACATTCCACGGAAAAGGAACCCTCTCCCACACCATCGGGCAATCGGAGTATTACAGGGGTCCCGCAACCGGGACAGGGTGCTTCGATGGTCCTCCGCTTCAGTGAAAAACCTCCGGTCCGATGGACATTCAACGAGCTATATAATTATAATATTTGGCCGAACCATCCCAGACCCAATATATATGTCGAACAGTATCAGGTACAATGGGAGTGTTGGTCAATTGGATGACGGGCTGGGAGAGGTTCGATACAGGATATCGTCGAGGAACCACCTCTTCAGAAGGGGGGTCCATCTCATTTCTGGAGCCGTGGTGGTGTACTACCTGTTCCCATCCACTTTCCTCTATCTCCCCATGAAGCTCTGGTTGATGATCCTTCTGGGATTCGTGCCTCTGGTCTTTGAGGTTGTCAGATTGAAAAGAAGGACGCTGATATTCGGCCAGAGGGATTTCGAGAAAGGGGGCATTGCTTCCTATGCATGGGCATTATGGACCTCAATGGCGATAATGCTGCTGCTTCCTCAGGAGATAGCGCTGCCGGTGATCATAATCTACACAATGGCGGACCCGGTTATAGGAGAGGTCAGGTTGTGGAAGAAATGGCTCGTCCTTCCCGTTGGGGGAGCCTTCACGTTCCTATTATTTCTAGTGTTCGGATATCATCCGTTACTTGCCCTCTTCGCAGCTTTCTTCATGGTGTCAGGGGAGGCCTTGGAGATAGTTGGACATATCCAGGTGAGACCGGAGCTTTACAAAATATATCGAAACAGCAAGTTCAGGGAGAACCTGTCGTTTGCGTTCAGGACGGATGATAATGCGACCACGCAGCTTGTCCCCGCTCTTGCTCTCGGTCTTTTATACATCTTCTATCCGCACTGGTTTCCGGACCCGTGGTTTTTCCCGCTTTTTTAATGATAGAAATGATTAATTACCATTTCAGTATACACTGCTTCCAACGCACGCAGGTGTGATCTAGCTGGTTAGGATTAAGGCCTTCCAAGCCTTCTGCTCGGGTTCAAATCCCGACACCTGCACTTTCTCTTCATAATCAATCTTCATTTCAAGAGATAGTGCCCGGTTTGACGCGAGGGATTTGAACCCTTGGGTCTTTGGTGTTTCTGCCTGTGTAATTGGCGATGGAGAAATACCAAAGTGCGCACCATAACAATTTTTTTTTCAAGGTGAATTCTGAATTTAAATAATATGGATGCGATTGATGCCTTTCCGGGAATGAGTTCACAAGAGGCTCCAAATGTCTGAAAAGCCAGGATTGCTGTCATACATCTATTCTTCCAACGAGAACCCGAACATGTACCTCAGGCAGGTCGAGGAGTGGAACCGATATCCTTCTTGGGTCAAGGATCGCCTTGAGATATACATAACCGATGATCGTTCTGTCAGATATCCGCTGAGAGAAATAAAGGAGCTTCCGAGGGGAATTCGGAC
>JBLIRF010000104.1:0-6332 GCA_049472175.1 Thermoplasmatota archaeon | reverse complement strand
AAGATCTGGATATCTTTGTATTGAGTTCGGGAGGGGCAGCTATTTGGTTGGAGAACGGAGGCAACTCATTCATCCAATGGGAGTCATATATCATCACAACGAGCATTCCCTCCACTGCTTATAGTATGTATGCAGGTGATTTCACCGGAGACGGAAGGGCCGATCTTGCAGTATCATCCGGGGGAACCAGCTCAAGTGGTAGCGTAAGGTTATACGAAGCCCCGACCGATCCTCGCACACCATACTGGAATATGAACATAGTTGCCAGTGGACTCCAGTATCTGAGAAACATCTGGGCTGACGATATGGACCTCGACGGCGACCTTGAGATATTGGCCGCCTACGGCACATACGGCTCTGGTGCTGTCAACTACTACAGAAATCCCCGTCCGGGGGGAAATCCTATGTCGGGTTCCTGGTCGAGCGTAAGCGTGGGAGGAGGTCTTTACTACATGGAGGATGTGAAGACCATCGACATCACGGATGATGGTTACCCGGATGTCGTTGCCACAGGGTGGTATTACTATAGTAGGGTCGAATGGTTCGAGAATCCTGGGTCGGGAGGTTCATTCACAAAGAGAGCTATATATACGGGGAATTACGATTGGAACATAGCCGTTGGAGATATTGGGGACGACGGATACGCTGATATCGTATTCAACAGAGGAGGCAGCAGTTACCCTACAGCGGTATATTGGTACGAGGAGCCTGAGGATTATACCACTCAATCATGGATAGGTCACGGTCTCGGGAGCTACAGCGGGACATGGGCCCTTGGCTTACATGACCTGGACGGTGATGGGATCGAAGAAATATTGTCGACATCGACGTCAGCTGATGAGATCAGGGCATTCAGGATCGATGCAGTGTTCCCTCAGAACGTTGCGGTGGACATTGGAGCGGACGAATCATCCTCCGACTGGGGGAACCCGGGCATTCTGAAGGGTGAGAAGTCATTCTCTTTCAAGCAAGCTCTCCAGGATGTTATGGACGTCGAACCGGTGTCGGCGCCGAGGATAACCGATCAATACGGAACGACGCTCCTCAGGGTCCCCATAGAGGTATATTCTTCTTCAACGGGCAAGGTCTCGTTGGATAAGATCCATATCACCTACAACGCGACCGTGAAGATCAAGCAGGATGGTACCGGCCAAACACTGGCCAAGATTATCGATAGATTGGTACCCGATTACGTAGGCGATGATCCATATCTCAGGGTCTACGTTGGTGTTGGCGGCAGATCGGAGGGACAGGTGTATATTTCGGATCTTTCCGTTGAATACAACGCCATCCCCAGACAGGTGAAACCAATTCCGGACCTGAAGGTAGACGAGGATACAAGGACCGAGCTTACGTTCGACCTGGCGGAATATTTCCAGGATGACTATACGAATTCGGAGGATATGTCATACAGGATTGCCCTTTCGGGCCCCAGGGCGGATAGAATATCCGCTTCCATCGTGAACAGGAAGGTGGTCCTTGATTCCACGGTGACCAGCAATTTCTACACACGGTCGTCAACACCTTATGATATAGTGGCACGTATCATTGTCGAGGACAGGGGGGGACCGAACAATGTCCCTTCAAGGATATTCAGAACCTCGGATCTGCCAGTGTGGGTCCAGGCGGTGAATGATCCTCCCATAAGTACCGGAGAGGTCCTGCCAGTTCTATACGGATATGAGGGGATGTCCACAACGGTTGTGGATCTGGACGATTACGAGATATTCTTCGATGTGGACGGAGATAAATTGAACTACCTGCTGATCCCGGAATTCGACGATAATTATGATCCCGATGCCAATTTCGAGATACAATGGATAAGCAGCAACAATACACTTTTCGTTTCGTTGAGCGAATTTTCCAACTGGTCCGGTGAGGTCAAGGTAAAGATGTATGCAACGGACCAACCAGAGTTCAACCTGGTCAGCAACCCGTCCATACAATTCGTGGTGGAGGTCCTCAACATCAATGATGAGCCGAGATGGGACCCGATCGATGATCAGGTAGTTTACGAGGACAAGCCCGTTTCAAAGGTAGTGGAGGTTTCTCAATTCGTCCACGACATCGATACACAGATCGGTGATCTGCAGATATTGGTGGAGGATTTCACGAACAAATCCTTTGTGTATATTACACTTCAAAAATCGGGGAGCCTGGTCTATGTATCGTACGAGCCCAAGGCAGAGAACTGGTATGGGGGAACAACGGTCACCCTCTCCGTGACTGATGGTGAGTTCACTGATGAGGTGTCGTTCTACATCAAGGTGACACCGGTGAACGACCCTCCGAGCATTAGGATATTGGAGCCTATAGAGAACGGAAGGATCAAACCGGGTTCATTTTCAGTGATCGGGGAAGCTTCGGACATCGAAGGTATTCAATTCGTGGAGATAAACTTCAATGGTGAGTGGTATCTGGCAAAAGGATTGAACACATGGGGTTTGACCCTGGAGGCTCTGGGTACCGATGAGGCGCAGGAATCCGTACCGATCATGGTCCGTGTTTTCGATGGCCATACCTTTGCCTACGACCAGACAAACATCACAATCCTCCCCAAGACCGTAGAGGAGAACCTCGATTTTGATGGCGATGGGGTCCCCAATCTCATCGACGATTTTCCCCATGACGTTTCGGAATATTCCGACAGGGATGGGGACAATGTAGGGGACTTCACCGATGCATTCCCTGACAATCCTCTATGGTCTAAGGATTCCGACAAGGATGGTTTTGCCGACGAAGCGGACACACATCCCCTTGATCCCGAGAGATGGGATGACAAGGATAATGATGGCAGGAACGATTTCCTTCCTCCGAAGGTGATCGTGGAAAAAAGAACAAAGGAGAAGGATTATACATGGCCCATCATTCTTTTCATCCTGTCCGGCATTCTCCTGGTGGTAATGGTGGTTTCTCTGGTATTTTTCCTGAGGAAAAGGGACGCTTCGCAGGATCCGAGGAAGATGGCAAAATACTATGCCCGGCAGCAGAGGTTGCGACTGGCAAGGCACGATTTCATAGAGAACCTGCCACTTGCCAAATTGAGTGAGAAGGTACCCCGGTTGACGAAAGGTCCCATGCCTTCCAATCTACCAACTCCAGGAAGGCCGGGCATGGTCACACCAACTATGATCAGGCCTGCCCCCGCCCTTCCATATCCCATCCGTCAAGCACCAGCTCTCCCTCCAAAACCGGCTCAACAGGTAAACCCTCTCCAAACGAGACCACCGCAGTAACCGTAAACTGAACCGAGAGAATATTAAATAACCGAAAAAGGTTCACCTAATCGGTGCCGTGAATCGTTCTCCCAGGAGGTATCTATCTTGCTTATCGAGCAGTTAATGGAATGCGGGGCGTTGAGGTTCGGTGATTTCACTCTCACGTCTGGAAAGAAGAGCAGATACTACGTGGATATCAAGAAAGCCTCATCCAGGCCTGAGATACTCAGGGAGATAACCCGGAGTTTCATTGACTTCGGACTGCAATGCGACAAGGTTGCTGGAATGGAACTTGGAGCGGTAGCATTGATCGTATCGTACTCACTTCAGACGGGTAAACGTTTCGTTATTATCCGTAAGGGAGAGAGAGAGCACGGCACAAGGAGGAAGATCGAGGGTGAGATCCTTCCCGGAGAAAGGATACTCCTGCTCGAGGATGTGGTGACCAGCGGCGGTTCCGTAATGGAAGCCATCGACAGGATAGAGGAAGCGGGGGGAAAAGTGATAGGTGTGTTATGCGTGGTTGACAGGAGGGAAGGTGGGACAGAGAGGGTAATGGAAAGAGCCCTTTTCAAGTCCCTTGTCACCGCAGAAGAATTACTGGAGAAGTCCCAGAGTATTTGATACAGAGGTGTTCAGGATGAAGGTCCTCGTTATTGGAGGAGGAGGCAGAGAACATGCCATCGCATGGAAGGTCAGAAAGAGCAGATGGGTGAACAAGGTCTATTGTGCTCCAGGGAACGGAGGGATATCATCAGTTGCAGCCTGTGTACCAATACCTGCAGATGATATAGATGCACTTGTGAAGTTCGCCATCGAGAACGAGATAGACCTGACCATCGTTGGACCAGAAGCCCCACTTACTGAAGGGATAGTGGACCGTTTCAGGGAGAATGGGCTCAAGATCTTCGGTCCCACCAAAGCTGCGGCCATGCTTGAATCCTCAAAATCCTTCGCCAAGATGATTATGGACAGATACAACATCCCGACCGCCCGATATGCCTCCTTTGATGATCCGGAAGATGCCAGGAGATACATTCGGGAAACGGGAGGACAAATGGTGGTCAAGGTCGATGGTCTGGCTGCAGGCAAAGGTGCATTTCCCTGCGAGGATGAACTCGAAGCCCTGGAAGCTGTGGACCTCATAGCTTCTGGTGTCTTCAAGGAGGCCGGATCGAGGATCCTGATAGAGGAATACCTTTTTGGAGAAGAGGCCTCCATCCTGGCATTCTCTGATGGTAAGAATGTGGTCCCTCTTGAACCTACCCAGGACCACAAGCGGGCCTTTAATGACGATGAGGGGCCAAACACTGGAGGCATGGGTGCTTACTCACCAGCTCCAGTCATTACCGAGGACCTTTCTTCGAGAATATATGACGAGATACTTGTACCCACCATAAGGGGTATGAAGGCCGAGGGACACCCATATGAAGGGATCCTTTACGCTGGGTTGATGATAACTGAGGAAGGGCCGAAGGTTATCGAGTTCAACTGCAGGTTCGGGGACCCTGAAGCTCAAGCGGTCATCCCCCGGCTTGCGACAGACTTTATCAAACCCATCCTTGCGTGCTGCGACGGCACTCTTGATAAGGTAAAACTGCGGTGGAGTCGCAACAGCTGTGTATGTGTGGTCATGGCTTCGGGAGGTTACCCTGGCCCCTACACAAAAGGGCATGGAGTGTCTGGTCTTGATAAGGTTGAAAAGATAGAGAATATGATAGTCTTCCATGCCGGGACACGGCAGGAAGAGGATGGGAGCATCATCACTTCCGGAGGCCGGGTGCTTGGCATCACAGCTCTCGGACCCAACATCAAGGATACCATTAGAATGGCATACAAAGGGGTCCGAAAAGTGGAGTTCAAAGACTCTTACTATCGGACCGATATCGGAAAGAAGGCTCTCTTCCATATAGATGGTATGTGAGGTCCAGGTGTCGTGGAGTTGTATCATTCCTCGGAGGTTTCAGTAATTTCCTGAGGTGAGTCCGAACTCTCAGGAGTTGTTGTTCCCACTTCCTGCAGAGACTCTCCCATTATTTCTTCGATCTCCGGCTCCTCTTCCTTGCCCCTTCTTGCCATGATGAAGAGGAACAATGCAAGAGCAATTATCACCAGAGCCCCCAGTATCGAGAACACTATCAGCCAAATGGACGTTCCCTCTCCATCATCATCATCTATCACATCGACATCTATCACCGAGGCTATCTCGACCTCTTCATCCTCCGTCTCTGAGTAAATGGTCCCATCGACCTCCACCCAGGCTCGATATGTGAGGTGCGTGAAACTCAGAAGGTCAATACCGGCGATAGCGGTCCGGTATGTTCCTTCTTCCACCGACGCGAGCAGGAAATACTCCCACGGACCGCATGATGCTTCCGGTCCAAGATCGCAGGGGCGCACTGCAGCCTTTACAAGGGCTCCTTGTGTGAAATTCTTCACTTTCACGTAGATATAGATGGTCCTCCCGGCGCCCTCCAGGTATACATCGACGATCTCGATCTCCGGTATCTGGGGTTCCAATATTATGACGATTACTTCAACATTATACTGCCACGGTCCTACACCCACCATCAGATCGAAGTTGAAATTACCCGATAAATTTTCGGGAACTGATACGGTGAGGATATTGTCCTGATAATATCTCACCCTTCCTGCTGGCTTCACTTCCTTTAAAGATGATCCCCGGGTAAAGGAAATGGTCGTGCCTTGTTCGGTCACTGGGGCATCGTTGATCGCAACCGACCAACCATCCGGGAGGTCGGACAGGCTGACATCAATGGATATGTCCTCGAAATCCGTGTCTTCGAACTGGAAACGGTCCACTACAAGGTGGAGGTCCGCCTTGCTCGGAGATCCTATTCTTAAAAGGACCTGGTCCTTTGTGACATAAGCCTCCGGAGCGGGTCCAGGTGGAAGCAGAGTGGAACCAACGACCTCTCCATCATCTGTTTCAACAACTGCGATATAGGTCTCCCCGGGTAGAGGGTCTTCAATGGTCATATTGAGCCACTTGCCGGGTTCAAGCCCTTTGATCTCCTGTCACGGGACCGATCCCGTGTACCGATAGGATATGGGGATGGATTGATTGTTCCGAACCTCGGAGTAGCTTTCAAC
>JBLIRF010000103.1:0-6335 GCA_049472175.1 Thermoplasmatota archaeon | reverse complement strand
TCTCAAGGTAGCTGGATATCACGTTCAGTTTCGCGTCGAACAGGTCGATCGCCATCTTGGCCTGCTCAAGGTCGACCTCGGACCGGTCCACCCCGGGGATCGGAACTAATCCCAGATGATGCCATGCCTGTGAGGCGAGCACTGACATGTTGTAAAGGGTCATGTCCTTCACATTGACAAGGACCCTTGCCATCTCCTTCTGTACCTCCTCGGAGTCCCTTTCTTCGTTATCTTTCTCTTCTTCGGTCATCTGTTCACCTCGGAACCGTGGGGAATTCACAGAGTGATTAATAATTTCTTCTCCCTCGCTTCTCTGAATTTCTTTTCCCCCGCCTTGCCCTCTTCCATTCTTTCCTTTCTCTTGCTATTCGTCTGTTTCTCGGGCGATAGGTCAATGGATCGAAAACATCCTCATCTTCATCGTCAAAGAACTCGACTATTGTCCGGGTGGTCCCTGTTGACCTTTCCACTGTGGGTTCTTCCCCCCACGACTCCCACTCCTCGTCCTCATCATTTTCCAGCGGGATGTCCCAATCCTCCCAGTCATCATCATCGCTCCTCTCCCGCTCCCCCTCATCCTCTGGGTCATCGAGATCGATCTCGAACGTCTCTTCTTCGTCCTCATCCCATTCGAGATCCCCCGCATGTCGAGATAGGGAGATCTCCTTATGATCGACTTGAAGCTCCTTCTCCAAAAGCCTCTTCGTGACCTCACTCACTTGGACTCCTCTTTTGAAAGTCCGCTCTTCTTGGATGAGACCATGATGGAAAAAAGGCCCACTGGTGGAGCGATCGGCGTTTCTAGGCCGGGCAGGCATCATCGTGGACTTCTCGGTCGAAGTTGGCGAGTAAGGAGTTCCGGCCAGTCCTGAAGGAACGGAGAAATCGGTAATGACATTCCCGTATCGGTCTCTTGGTAGGTCGGCCTCTGAATGGAGGTGATCCATATGGGGTCTCCGTTCCGCTCCCTCTTCAACATCCATCTTCTCGAAGGCCTGGATCTGCTCCTGGATGAACTTTTTAAAAGCAACTACCTTGTCAACGTCTGCCGAGTAGCCCAGCTTTTCCATACCCTTGTCGAATTGTTCCCTGGTTATCTTCTTCTCACGGTAAAGGGCAAGCAGCTCTGCTCTTTTCCTCAGTTTCTTCTCTTGGAGCCTATCATCCTTTGATGCAAACTTTCTGGCGGCCGCCCCCGAATTTGGTATGGGAGGTACCCCGATCTTGAACCTAATTCCGCACACAGGACAGAAGTTCAGTCCCGAATCGTTCGGTTCTCCGCATGAAGGGCAACGGGCCGGGTAAATTGCCATCTATGAAGCACCAGTTTCATGGGTTAATAATCTGTCGTCCAAATGAGACCCTGATTTCTCCATCCTACCTTCGAGAGTCCGACCTTCAATGCTGTTTTTCCATCCACCTGTAGGTTTCCCTCAGTCCTTCCCTCAGATCCGTGGTCTCGTTCATTCCCAGCGCCTGTTCAAGCAATGCAACATCAGCAACGGACCTGATGATCTCTCCCTTCCTCTCTGGCAGGTTTACCTTTTTCAATTCCCTGCTGGATACCCGTTCAACAGCAGCCGCCAGGTCGTTCACAGATGTTTCTATGCCTGTGGCCACGTTCAATGGACCGTTGAAACCACTTGCTGCAGCACGAACCAATATTTCTGCAACGTCCCTTACGTAAACGAAATCCCGGGTCTGGGATCCGTTCCCGTATATTATAAGAGGTTCGCCCCCGATTGCCTTGTGCAAGAATTTGGAAATTACACCAGAATACTGGCTGGAGGGGTCCTGTCTTGGACCGAAGACGTTGAAGAGCCGAAGTGCAGTGTATTTCATTCCAAAATGCTTGTGATAGATGTCCATCAATCTCTCCGAGGCCAGCTTGTGCAGACCATAAGGGGATAGGGGTTCAAGAGGATGTGATTCTTCGATGGGTAGATCGGAAGTGTCGCCGTAGATCGCTGCAGAGGATGTGAAGACCACTTTCTTGATACCGTGTCTGACCGCATGATCAAGCATGTTCATGGTCCCAAGATAGTTCACTTCAAGATCGCTTCTCGGATCATTGAAGGACGATGTGACATCGACCCTTGCGGCCAGGTGAAAGATCCATGCTATGGGGGGGCCGCTTCCCGTCTTTGAAGGGGTGAGTGAATCATCAAGCGGATGCCTGATATCCCCGTCGATGAACTTGAAGTTATCATCGTCCAACCATCTCTCCAGGTTCTCCATTCTACCCGTGGAAAGGTCATCCAGGACCAAGACAGTATATCCGTTCTCCATCAGCAGGTCCACAAGTGCGGAGCCTATGAACCCGGCTCCACCAGTAACGAGGACCCCTTGCCCCTTCATGTTGTCACCGTTCCCTAACCGTATCGACCAAGAAATGGTAACCTGGTCAATGTTCATTAAATGAATCCCTTGAAAGTATAGCGTATGATCGGTGATATTGGTATGAAGGGAACAGGTCCCGGAATGTTCAACCATGTCCTAAGAAGGGTTCATAAGGGACCTTAATAGAGACAGGTCCTTCCGGTAGGCAGCATCACCGCCAGGGGTTTCCAGGACCATGGGCATACGTTCTAACCTGCGGTCGTTCACGAATGCCCTGAAACCTTCGTCCCCTATCTCCCCATCACCGATGTTCGCGTGTCTGTCGATCTTCGTTCCAATGCCGTTCGATGAGTCGTTCAGATGGATCGCTTTCAGTCTATCCAATCCTATGGTGTCCTCGAAAAGTTCCATTGCGTCCCGGTATCCAGGTTCGGAGGATATGTCATATCCCGCCGCGAAGATATGACATGTGTCGATGCATACACCGATCCTGTCCGAGAAAAGTGACCGTTCGCATATGAGACCCAACTCCTCGAAACGGGATCCGATGCTACTCCCCTGCCCAGCGGTGGTTTCAAGCAGGACCACGGGTCTGCATTCCATATTTGACGATCCAGGTGAGGAAAAGGCCATATCAAGTCCTTCGACGATCCTCTCGGACCCGGCCTTCAGCCCGGACCCGAGATGTGATCCCGGATGCATCACAAGATAGGGTATTCCGAGCAACGAACACCTTGAAAGTTCACCTATCAATGCCTCGACCGATCTATGGAACACAGCATGGTTGGGGGATCCGAGGTTCATGAGGTATGATCCATGGGCAAGGACGGGCCCGAGCCCGGACTTCATCAGGAGGTCCCTGAAACCAGAGACCTCTTCTTCCTTTAGGGCTTCGGCTTTCCATATTCTCTGGTTCTTGGTGAATATCTGAAATGATTCACAGCCTATCTCGAGCGCTTTGTCTATACTGCGGTGTATTCCTCCAGCAATACTGACGTGTGCCCCAAGGAGCGGCATGATGTGACCCTGCGTTTTTCGTTCACACTTTTTCGAACATATCCTTTCCGACGCCGCAGACAGGGCACTGCCAATCATCGGGAAGGTCTTCAAAGCTTGTACCGGGTTCGATCCCACCGTCCTCGTCGCCCCTGGCCGGATCATAGATATAACCACACGCGATGCATCTCCATTTGTCCATTTCAGTACCTCATGAACCTTGGGTTCATCTGGTAATCCTCCCATTGATAGATATTCTTTATCCTGTCCGAGCTCGATGGTGCAAATGGGGAGATTTGTAATAAAGAAGAGGTTGTATTACCTCTCCAATATTCTTTAACTATCATTAAGGCGTTTGAAAGTCATCAACACTTAGGAGCCTGATGATCTTCTGGTCAGAGGTGCCTTTAATGATCGAGAGCATGCAAGAGTTCACCATACCAGCAAGGTACAATCCCGTGATAGACCACTTCAGGAAAAAGGAGCAGTTCGATTATCTGAAATTCGACGGGAACAGGTTCAAGGTTCCCCTCGAGATGCTCATGGAGTTCTATAGGGACCTTAAAAAGGACCTACCACAAGAAGATATTGTTAGGAAGCTTTCCATGGGAACAGGTGCCCAATGGGACATCTGGGAGAAGGACCTTGAGGAGACGGGGATACCGGGCCTCCCTGAGGTCAAGGAGAGGCTCAAACCGGAAAGGATGGAAGCGTTACTCTGTGATGAAGAGGAGATCGGGACCATTGGACTTGAAGAGGGGGAGAAGGATATTGAATTGACCGCAAAGATCGTCGGCGCTACACTCTTCATCCTCCTTATTCTTCTGATCTCCCTATTGTTCTTTTTGATCCCAAGCGGATCGTTTGGTTTTTTACCTCGTGGAAGTCCTTTTGAACTCCTTGATATTCTCTCCAAAGGCTCCTCTAACGATAAGGAAGTCAAGGATGGGCCAGAAGAATGAATGGAAGCTTCGCTCGGTATTTCACCCGAAGAACATGTTCTCTGATGCATATCTTCCTATCATGGTGCCGAGGACTCTCATGAGGTTCACCTCGTTGCTGAAAGCTGCGATCTCTCTCTCCATATCTTCGAGTGTGAGCCTGCCCATGGAGAGTGCCTCCATGGCGGACCTGCACCCCTCTATGAGGTTCGGGACCGATCTTATAAGATTATTGACGATAGTCACGTCGGCGGTCCTTGCAGTCCTCGAAAGAGGGTTCAGATCGATGGTTATGACCTTCTTTCCAGCATTCCTCAACGCCTGACACCTGTCACCATCTTCAAGGGGGACCAAAACGACATCCGAATTCAGAATGCCCTGGTTTGTGCATAGGGTTCGGGCATGTTCCAGACCTTCAAGCCTTGCATCGGGATGTTCCCCTAGGACCTTTCTACATCCGTGATCCCTGAGATGCTGCGCAAGTCTCTGGACCCGCTCTTCGGTACGGTGAAAGATGTTGACCTCAACAGGACATGAAAGAAGGTCCGATAATGTCGCCATCTCATCCGGTACGAGGGCCCCCACGTTTCCATTCACGGAGATAACGGGTCTTTTTGCGGCTACAAGCATATACGACGCCACGAGTTCGGCTACATGTGCTTCCTTCGTGGTTGTTTCTCCAAGAAGGTAGTCGAACGCTTCCCCTCTTCCATGGGCGATCAGACCCTGGGTGGCCACCAGACCTTTTTTCCAACCTTCTACCAGTCGGTCCCTCGTGACCAGGGACATATACCTTGGATGACTCTCTGGTACAGTCATGGAATTCCACCTGTGCAAAAGGGGCCCCTCATATTATGAGCTTTTCTGCAGTATCTGAGATCAATAAGATGAAGCGTAAAGGGAATGTTCAGAATGAATATCGAATAAATTGATTATCGGCCACCGTTGGATGCTCGAAGCATTGTGTAATCCAATTTTCAGTGGATGTTAGGTCATGAGGTCATAGGTTGATGATCTCTCCGCAGAGGGGGCATTCCGTCTGGGAAGCACCCTCGGGGGCAACCACCTCGGACCCGCACAGGGGGCAGGTGAGGACGTTCCCCGGCGCCCCCTCCACGGGAGCAGACGGCGGTTCCGGTTCGGTCTCTCCCTCTGCCGGTCCCGGAACGGGTGCAGGGACCGGTGCGGGGACCTCCATGTCCTCAAGGTCAGGTCTCTGTGCCGGTTCCTCCCCGGGTCCCTCCCCGGGCCCGGGCGGGAGGAGATCGTCGCTGGGCGGTGTCTCCACGGCGAACCCCGCCGCCTCACCTATGACACCGGGCAGGGACCACTGAATGGCTTCAATGGCGGGGAGGTCGTTGGTGGGCACCCCGGTGAGAACCTCGAACCGTTTCAGGTTGCGCCGGGTCCGGCGCAGGCTGCTCCGGGCCTCCATCCGCGCCCTGTCCTCGCGCTGTTTGGAATACCAGACGAACCCGAACAGAAGCAGTGCGAGTATGATCAGGACGATGAGCAGCACGAACAGCCATCCCGGCAGCGAATCCTTCACTTCCCGGGTGGTGACCGTCACGTCTCTGGGTCCGGGGTCGTATCGGTCGCTCACCCCGTCCCCGTCCGTGTCGGGGTTCTTGGGGTCGGTCTCGTTCCCGTCCAGGAGCCCGTTCATGTTGATGTCCTCCTCGATGTCGAGTAGTCCGTCGTTGTCATCGTCGTCGTCGATGATGTCAGGTATACCGTCCCGGTCAGTGTCGGATGAAGTGATATCCGGGACGACCGTGATGGACACCGCGATGGACACGTTGGCAATTCCGTCGGACACGTGCAGTGTGATGAGGTGGTTGTTCTGTGACAGGCGTTTGTTGAGTGTGGGTTCGGTTCCCAGGTATCCGTCCTTGTCGGAATACCACAGGTAGCTCAGGTCGTCGTCATCTGCGTCGATGGACATGGCCCCGTCCAGGAGGATGGGTCTGCTCTCGAGGTATTTGGTGAACTCCACGGGGCTCGATATGATGGGCACGGGTTCGTGGTTCATGCGTTGGGGGAGTATCTCGATGGGTA
>JBLIRF010000102.1:0-6402 GCA_049472175.1 Thermoplasmatota archaeon | reverse complement strand
GGTGGATCGATCTCAAATATGTTCACGATGCCGGATATCATGATCGAGCCCGTCGAGCCATTTCCTATCCCCGGGTTGTTCATGAAATTCATGTATTCGCTCGAGTCACCCCAGATCAGATCACCGTATCCGTCACGAGTGAAATCGAATATCGTAGGGCTAATGAACCCTTCTCCACCGGGATCGGTTACGTTCATCTCGTATACCCAGTCATCCCACCCCCCGGGAATGTAGATCGGATATCCGGCGCTGCCGATGGTCCGCATCCAGGTCGCCGAACGCGGGGATGATCTGGGAAGATGGGAACAATACACGGGAACCTGTCTCGACCATGTTGTTGATGAAGTCATCCCTCAGCCATTCAGGCAGAAGATCAGTTGCCTGACCCATTTTCGTATCCGGGTCTATGGATGGTCCAATATATCCTTCCGTTCTTATTCCTACCATCGGACTTATAACGACCCTGGTCTCTCCTCCCGGGGGAACCTCCAGGACCCGGTCATAGACCAGGGTCGGAACCAGGTCGATCCCGGTCTGTCTTGTCGGTATCGGACTTCCCACCGATAGATAGAGCGGAAATGCCGTCAGGAACAGCAGCAGGATATTTAGAATAACAATGGACCTCATGATCTGAACGACCCCACATCGTACTGGAATGGATTCTATGGTTATATTCTTTGACATCTTGGCATCGAAAATGGAATGAGCTGGTGGCACGAGACGTCAATAAAGATTAAATACACCATCTTTTGGGTTATGGGTTTTTTCCTCACCTTAATATGCATCGAACCCATTTTTTCCATTGGTGGGGTTAAGGAAGCGGATTGAATGCGGGATGGACCGACAGGTCTTATCGCCTCACCTTGTTGTTCCCCTATGGGGTAACCGAAACCAATGGGGGGTCATGGACCCCCCGTACATTCTTCTCGATGCAACGAACCTGTGATAAGGAGATGGAATTCAATAGGGTTTTATTCAAGCGGTTCCTTACGGGGGTAACATGGACAGTGAGAAGACATCGAGACCGTGCGGGGACCAGAATTACGAGATAATCTTCGATGAAGGACCCCCGCCTGGAAGGCAGTCCTGGGACGTCTATTTCATGAACATAGCCAGACAGGTTGCGAGCCGGGGGACCTGCCACAGGAAGCACGTGGGATGCGTGATAGTCCGGGACAGGATAATACTGGCAACGGGGTATAACGGGTCCATAAGGGGAATGCCTCATTGCGACGAGGTGGGCCACATGATGGAGAACGGTCACTGCACCCGGACCGCCCACGCGGAGCAGAACGCCATAGCACAGGCGGCCCGATACGGGATCTCCGTTGACGGAGCGGAGGCATACATAACAGCTTCTCCATGCTGGATATGTTTTAAGATAATGGCGAACGCCGGGTTGAAAAGGATAGTGTTCGGAGAGTTCTATCGCGACGACAGGATATTCGAGGCCTCCGAGCATATCGGTATCGAGCTTGCAATGCTGGATGGAACAGACGAACTGAAGGTGTTCGTAAAAGGAAAATAAGCGGCGGGACCGATCGGGATAACCGGTCCCGTCGAGGGTCCATCATCGATCAGTTTCCTATTCTCATCTCTTTCTTCCGATGATTACCGCAATGGCCATCAGAGGAACCAGCACGGAAAGCAGGACCAGCATTGTCGGAAGGAACGGGCTGTCATCTGCATCCTCGACCTCGAAAGAGATCTCATGTGTCGAGAAACCCGGTACCCGGACCATTGCCTGGTAGCATCCGTTCTCGTCCTTTTCGATGTAGTATCTGCACTGCTCCCCGTCATCGCTCAGTACCTCGTCAGGTGTTTCAGCCCTCAGGGCCTTCTGTCCGTCGAACTCTACCCTGACCTTTCCCACCTCGACCTCATCCAGGAGGTCTCCCTGGACCTTGAACATCAGTACCTTGCCAGCCTTTTCCTCGCTCTGCACCTGGAATTGCATCATCTTCCCGGTCTCCGATCCCTCGAGCTGCATCTGGACCTTTCCCTGATAAGGGAAATGCTGAGATTCGGCAGCCCCTTCCTTGGACATGACCTGTATCTCGCCGTCGACATTACCTTCCGATACCGCTCTTGCCATCTTCTCCTGGAATGATGACATCGTCTGATACGGGTTCCTGTGGAAGTGGACAATGACATTCTTTGTCATCTCGACGTTCAGGGTACTGTCCTCTATCACGATATCCTCCGTACCAATGAATATCCACGCTTCCGAGGCAAGGCCCAGTACGGGCAACGTTCCTTCCGAAACCTCGCCGAAGGTCACTCCATCTGCCAGGGTGAGGTGGACGTTGATGCTCTCCTCCCCTGAATATGTGAATTGTATCATAGATGTGGGGTTGTTGTGGGACATGAAATGCAGCCCCCCGGCCTCTGCATGGAACACTGCACCTTCCATCCTGGTGTTTTCCTCTGTAAAGAGGTCCGCATCGGTGGATATGGAGGAGAATATGACCTCATCCTCCGGTATGAACTGGTAGTCGATGATCGCACCTTCCTCGATGCCGAAGCTCACGTATCGTCCTGTCAGGCCGCCCTCGTCGAGTTGGAACTGACCGAACATCTCGGTATATCCCTGGGGGCCGTCGCCTGTTCCTTCCGGCATGGTGCCTGACCCGTTCTCATTCTCCGTTCCCTTATCCTCCCCTGCAGGTTCCGAGAATGCGGATGCGAACATAATGGGCCCGATCAGCATTACGGCACCAAGGGCGAGGACCGTCCATATCTTCAGGATATCTCCCATATTATCACCGGGAATATCACTGACGAGTGTATATAAACCTATGATGGAACAATTCTCTAATGGTGGAACAGGGCTCTAGATGTGCAGGGGTGTCATATTTTCATATCCGGTCTCTCGAGACGCAGCCTCGTCAGCTCGATCCTTGCCCGCTCAACAAGAGGCTTCGGGTTACGATAGTATTCGTTGACGATGTTGGCCACTTCCTGATAGTTCGTCATTTCCCTGTATGCCAACCATCGAAGGATATCCGCCCGATTGTGGATCTCATCGGTGATCTCGTCCGTTGTCAAACCTTCACGGTCCATTATCTTCTCGTACAGATTGGAGTGACCGGAGAACCTGAACTCATCCTTTGCGGGGTTCCAGGTATAGACCTTGTTCGAGATTATCTCCTGGGATATCGGGTCCTGGCCGATTATCTCCACCAGGTCCTTGACCCTTCTGGTCCTCTTGTTCTTGACCCTGACCTGTGCCTGCAGGAGCACGAGGTTCAGTCCAAGTATGAGGATGCGGGGGATGTTGATCGGCGGATTCTCCAGCCTGTGCACGATCGCGGAGACCGAATCGGCATGGATCGTCGCATATGTGACCTGGCCGGTGGCCATGGCCTGGAACACTGCCATGGTCTCCTTGCCCCTGACCTCGCCGACTATCATGTATTCAGGCCTCTGCCTCAGTGCGGCGACGAGGAGGGTGTACATATCAATGGATTGCCCGGTGGCCTCCCCTTTCTTCTCTCTTGTCAGGCCAGCTATCCAGTTCAGATGGGGGAGCTGCATCTCCCTGGTATCCTCGATGGTGATGATCTTCGATGATGGTGGAATGAAGTGGCTTATGGCGTTGAGTGTCGTGGTCTTGCCGGAGGCGGTCCCACCGGATATCATCATGGTATCGCCGTATTGGACAGCAAGCCATAGGTGGGCAGCCATCTCCGGCGAGAGCGTCTTGAAGAGGATCATGTTCACCATGGTAAGGGGGTCTTCCTTGAACTTTCGGATGGTGAAGGAAGAGCCCTTCGTTGTTATCTCCCTTCCGAACGTGGCGTTCAATCTCGAGCCGTCAGGTAGAGTAGCGTCGAGGATGGGGTCCATGATGGAAATGTGCTTTCCCGATCTCTGGGCCAGACCCACCACGAAATCGTTCAGTTCCTTCTCGTCCTTGAAGATCACGCTGGTCCGGGTATTCTTGTATTTCCTGTGGAAAACATAGATGGGGATACCCATTCCATCGCAGGATACATCCTCCAGATCGGGATCCTCCATCATGACCTGTATGTTGGAATATCCAAGGAAATGATTGGAGAGATAGTAGAAGATCTTCTCGAAAGATGGGATCTCCAACTTCCTGCCCGCCTGGGCTAGGAACTTCCTCATCTGAGCCCGGAGCTTGAGCTCGTTCTCCACATCGTCAGCGATGCTCCTATCCACCTCGATGTTCCTCTCTAGTGTCGAACAAAGATGATCATAAAGGAATCTCTCCTCACTGTCAAGCGGGGGCTCCAGCACCTCGTATACCAGCTCCTTTGTCCTCTTGTTCCTGGTCATCCTCGTGTACGAGTAAGGCTCCCTGATCCCTTTGATCGGTTCGACTATCTCCCATTCTTCCTCATTTACGGGCGGTACATTGTACATGTTCTTTCCTTTCAGATGCTTCTTATCCTGTTTGGACCGCCGGTATCTCATCCTTTCCGCGGTCTTCATCATCGCCAATTTTTCGGCGTCGATATCCTCCTCCTTGGCCTTTTTGGTCAACCCGGGTCCTTTCCTGAAAAGCCATCCCACGTCCAGGACCGATCTCTTCCCCCCTGTCTTTGTATCCTTTATCACGACATCGTCCCCTTCCATGGTGATGATGGCCCCTCCCTCGTCGCTTTTTTCCTCGACCCCGGTCTTCTCGGCCACGCCCTTATCCTTGGCAGACTTTTTCAACCGCTCACCTCCAAGCCAGTACGATACCGATACTGAATCGGAACTGATATTTTGAACAACCATCGGATTGTATATAACTATTTTCTAATGGTTACAGCTGATTGAAATGATGAGGCTTGGCATTCCCGGGGCATACCCCTATGATTTCGAACTCCCGGTGATCTGGCGGAAATGTTGAAATATCATTTCCATTTGAGGTCCTTCGTAGAGCCAGTTGCTTTCCAGAGCCTTGTCAGGCCTCTTTTGAACCTTTCCGGATCGTCCCTGGCCAGCTCCACGACTATCTCATCGAGACCCTGGGCGTACCCTACCTCATGGGTGGTATAGCTCCAACCGGCGCTCCTTGTAAGGTTCAATCCCTTGACGAAGGCATACTTGGCAGCTTTCACCTTGATGTCATCGTCGGCATACATCTCCACGACCTTGGACGCCCCTTCCCCACCCCTGACAAGGTATGCAATGGCGCACTCGTAGGCGAACTCTATCATTCTTGGAGGATCCTCTGGAGAGGGGAGTTTCTTTCTCATCTTGGATTCCTCTATCCTGTACGTGGCCTCCTGGATGATCGTCATGGGCTGATATCTTGGGGTCGGGAAGGAGTGGAAGACCTTCTTCGAGATCTTCTCGTTCCCGATGAGGTCGTTAAGAACCTCTTCTCCAACCTCCTTCCAGAAAGGCTCCATGATCTTGTTCGCCGTGGGGTCCGAGGAGATGATAGGACCACGTGCATGGGAGAAGAAGCTGCTCAGTGCTTCCTTCTCATCCTTTGTCAGGGTGAGTGATGACATGACAGCTTCGTGGTCCGATCCAAAGCATTTGTTCGAGATTATATAAACGGTCCTTCCGACCTCTTCGAGCCGCTTCCTGTAGTCCTCCAGTTCCTTCTCGATGAGGCGATGGTCCATCATCTTGCCTTCCAGGTAGAGCTCGATGGAGGTCGGTTCCTTCACCTTTCCGAGCCTCAGCAGCAAGGATTCCTTCTTCTCCACCTTATCCGGCGGGTTGCAGGGGCACTCCTTTCCATTGTCGCAGACGGGTCTGACGTTGACCTTCACCGAGAAGTGCTTCGATATCTTATCTGTTGCCATGTAGGATGCGCAGGTGGCGAAGGTATTGTCCTGGTTCTGCAGGGTATAGGTGAGGTTCTTGGCCATCATGATCCCCGCGGGGTCCCAGGAGACCACCAGATAAGGTTCTTTCCAGGGGTCCCCCTTCTGGACGATGCTTGCCTTGAGTTCGGGGGAATGTATGACATCACCGTTCCTCTTCATTCCCTTTCCCAGCCGCTTTGGCAGGGCTTCGATCACATCGGCAGGTGGTTTTGGGTTCACCCCGGTGCATATGACCTCGTTCTCGGTCACGAACATGAAGAGCCTCTTCTTCTTCACCTCCTCGAGGTAGGCCATCATCTTAATTCTGGGATTGTCGTAGTTCTGTATGCCCACGAGCTTCTCCTTTGATGTTTCCCCCCTGTGAGCATACCCGACATCGCCGAAAGGGGACCTGTATACAGCAAGGTAAGGTATCTTCTCCTCGTGGATAAGCAGCAGGGTGGCCGCGTATGCCCTCACCAGCTTGTCACCTTTCTTCGATGCTTTCTCGAGGGCCTTTTTGTTGTCCTTTAGCCTGCTGACCTCCTGGAGCTTCTTCTCGACCTTGTTGAAATAGGGAACGCTCACAGTACATCTGGGAAGAGCGAGAGAGGGCTCCTGCGAG
>JBLIRF010000101.1:0-6448 GCA_049472175.1 Thermoplasmatota archaeon | reverse complement strand
AAAGGTCTCCTTCATCATAGACACCTATCTCCCCGAACTTGCCATACAGACCCCCGAGGATGGTGTATACTACCGGAATGGGGACATCAAAGTGATCTGGAACGGTAGCGATAACGGAACCGGTCTTGAAGGCTACTGGTTCCGCATGAACGACTGGAACTGGACATCCATGGGAATGAGGAACGATCGGTCCCTATGGGGTCTTCCGGACGGCCATTACACTATTCAGATCAAAGCCGTTGACAGGGCACGCAACTCCAGAACGGAAACAGTGGGATTTGTGATCGATGGAACATCCCCGAACCTCAGGATCCTCAGCCCCGTGGACGGATCGTTCATCAGCAACTCCCCTGTGACCGTCAGATGGAACGGAACGGATGATACATCCGGCCTCGATCATTACGAGATCAAGCTCGAAGGTGATCAGTGGAGGGATGTCGGAGATGATATTACCTTCACCATGGTCAACCTGATCGAGGGGAAATACCTGTTCAGTATCAGGATGTGGGACAGAGCGGGGAACGATATACAGGTCTCCACTTCATTCACTCTTGACCAGACCCGGCCTGAGGTCGTGACCTATTCACCAGTCGGGAATGAGGTCGACGTCGATACCGTTGTATCCATCACGTTCAACGAGAGGATGCATACATCCACCATGCAGTTCCATATGGATGATGTCAAGGGGAATGTCGAATGGAAGGGGGACCGACTGATATTCGTACCGGAGGAAGATCTGGATTTCGGAAATGAATATACTGTTACTGCAGTCGGATGGGACCTTGCGGGAAACAGAATGGAGAACCTCGTATGGAAGTTCACAACCACCAACAAAGGGACCGTGCAGGGCTACATCTTTGACAGGAAGGGGCGCCCCGTGGAATTCGTCCGGGTATATGTGGAGGGAGAGAACGATACAAGGTCGAGGGAGGACGGTTTCTTCAGTATCGATCTTCCAGCAGGTATCAATAATATCATCTTCGAGGCCGAGGGTTACAGGAGAGTGGAGGTGGATATGGAGGTGGAACCGGGAAGGGTTCATACCATCGACAGCCTGGTACTTTCGGACGATGATAGGGGGGGTCTTACAACGATGTCCTGCCTGCTGTGGGCCTTTCTCGTGGTGATCTCCATAGCTGCCATAACCGTATTGGCCTTATGGTTGAACTCAAGGAGAATGGCCCAAAGCCCGATCCCCGAGGAATGACCCCTATTCCTCGATATTCCACTCATTCCTCCTGAAATATGCCATAAGGGCAAATACCATTGCCGCAACGATGATAATTCCGGGAAATATAAGTATCCACCAGGGCCACTGGTCTTTTTCCCCGTCCACCGGTCCATGGGTCCCGTCATATTTTTGGATAACGGTGAAATGAACGGTCATCTCCAGCCAACCTGGAGGGGGTCCCTCGGTGGATACATTGAGCACTGCTGCGTAACTGCCCAGAGGCAGCCCTGAAAGGGTTACTGACTGGCCCTCGTAAAAAGTACCATTTATGTACCAGATGAAGCTCAGCGGCCGGCTGTCGTTGTGTTCCGCTCTGAAGATTATCTCCTCGGTGTTATCGAAGATCTCTCCTTCCCCGGGACTGGATATCGATATCCCGGATGGAGGAAGGGGTTCAGGCTCCTCGGGTTCCTCAGGCGGGATGATCCTGATCGACCAGTTGAAGCTTTCCGAATAGGTTCCAGCAGTAACCAAAAGCTCAAGATCAACGGTCTCCTCCAAAACAAGGTCATACTCGATCGGAGAGAACTTGAATCCGGTAAGGTTCCCCACCTCCCAGCCATTCAGGTACCAGCTGGTATGTACAGGGTCCCCATCGGGGTCTTCCACCACAACAATGAACTCCAGTGAGCCGTTGTGATCGACCTCGAGGGATCCGGGAGAGGGAGTGATGTTCACGGCCGGATACAGGTCGATATCCAGAACGTTCACCGTCCAGTTATGGGTAATGTTCAGGGACGGGTCATCACTGTCAAAGACCTTCACCTCGATAAAGAACGGGGACCCTCTGGATGAATTGGGACCCGTGTGGTCCGAGAAGAACATCACAGAGTTGCCGTCAGCGGGCTGGAGGCTTCCGGCTTCTCCGTTGACCCTCCATTCGATCAAGGGGGTCGTCATATCCGGGTCAACGATTTCGATCGAAAATTCCACTGACCCACCTTCTTCGATATCCAGCTCAGCTTCACTTGGAGAGAAGTTCAGCAGCTGCGGCGCCCTGTTGACATCGCTGACGGTCAATCTCCAGACCAGGGTTCCGTTCTCGTCATCAAAGATGCATGAGGGGTCCACTGAATATGTAATAATATAAGGAGAATCCCTCGAGGATAGGCTGCCAGTGAAATCCAATGATATATTGAGGTGGTTGTCCTGATCCACTTCCGTACCATCGATCGACCAGTTCCAGGTCGGGACCGGCTCTCCACCCCTGTAAGCTGCAGCGGTGATGTTCACCCATTCTCCCTCGTTGAAGAATATATCACCGGTCGGAATGCTGGAGGTCATGTTGAGCGAGGGCCTTTCCTTGACCGTGAACAGAACCTTCACATCATTGTTCGTTTCGCTGTACTCGTGCACCTCATCCAGGACATCCACTTTAAGCTCCAGTGAATGGTTCCCTGGGGGCAGCTTCCCGAGGAGGACCGAGTTGGTGTAGCTCTCCTTTGCTTGCAGACCATCAACCGTCTCGGAATGGGCTTGTGTACCGTTGCCATAGAGAAGCTGCAGGGAGAACGTCCCTGTCCCGTGGTTCATATTATTATATACCGTGAAATCCGCGGTGAACAGGTCATCCTTCGTCCCTTCATTCGTATGAAGGATCCTCAGGGAACTCTCGTCCACCATCAGGTCCAGCGCTTTGGTTGTAACCGTGCAGACATCGTACTCCTCGAGAGCGCCTATGATGGCGAATATACCGAAGGACGCATGATCGAAGGATGTCGGAGTATCGTCCGGATATCTCGGCGCGGTAAGGGTCCGGGTGAAGGTCTGCTGCGGTCCTGTCAAGGGTATGGTCGCAGCGATCTGGCCTCCCGGGAACATGACCGTAACTATGGTGTTGCCTGTTGTGAGTGCACCGCTCAGTTCGAATGAAGATCCTTCAAGGACGGGCTCATCGGTATCCACCCATATCCATATATCTTGTTCCTCTGGATACCGCTGATAATCATTCAGCTCCCATGGTACCGTCAGGGGGAGTCCCTGGATGTCCATTTCGAAGACCCTTTCGACCGTGTTCCCGATCGTTCGGTTGTAGTAGAGAACGGGGACATCATCATCATGGACGGGATAGGTCATGAAGGTCCCTGCGGGTACTGTCCTCTGGACCGGTGTCCCGCACGACATGTTCTGCAGGACCGAAGTTATCTCACCCGAACCCCCGAAGGGGACCTTTGCAGTGACGTTCACTTCCCATTCCTCTTCAGGGACCAGAGGGAAATCGTACTGCTCGAGCGGAGGGTCGTACTCGTATCCAAAGGGATAGTTCCCGTTGATCGAGGTGAGCGTACCGGACACGCTCGCGTTGACGACCATCCTGTAAACGGATAGGTCCTGTATCCTTTCCCATAGATATCCGGTCAGGTTGACGTATATGGTCTCGTTGATCCCCAATAAAGGTATGTAGAGCCTCCCCGTGAGGTTGCCGACGATATCCGTGATGTATACCGGTGAATTGTCCTGGGTCAGGTCCTGGGTTATAAACGCGGTGGACATGTTCATCCACCCCGTGACAGGAACGTTGAACCCAAGATATGACACGGAAAAACTGGTCGAGTAGTTCCAATAATCCCCCATCCTCCAGGTGGGTATGTCGACCCCTGCGGACGGATCGAAATCGGGATCGGGGACCAGCAGGTCCCTATGATCAGTATCTGCCATACTACCAGGTAAAATGATCATTATGCACAGTATGAGAACAACGGCCGCAACCCTTGAGGACATATCAACAACCAAATCTTCCATCAAGCTACGGATTTAATACCTTTTTCTGCCGATCTGCGATATGCCGACCCCCGCAAGGAGTGCACATCCGGCCATTATCTGAACAAGGCTGAGCCTGTCTCCCAGCATCAGGAAACCCACCATATAGGAGAACACAGGAAGCAGGAAAACAAAGAAACCGACCCTTGAGAGCTCGCCTGACCTGATGACCCGGTACCAGATAATGGGCGTCACCCCATAGAGGCAGATGGATGTATAGAATAGTGCCAGCCATATATCGGTCCCGGCATGGAGCAACCTGGTGGGATCCTCCCAGCCGATCACCCAGGCAAATAAGGCGACCAGTAGCAGAACAGGGGTCGCGTAAATTGCATTTACCGACACCAGATGGACCGGGCTCGCACCCCGGTTCATGGCGGATTTCAGGATCAGACCCGATACGGAATAGCTCAAAGCGGTAAGGAGGTTCAGAAGTGCACCGACGGTCTCACGGGACCCCAGGTCGACCCCTCCCGAACCGTAGGTGGACAGTAATATCGTTGCAGGAACCGTGACCAGAAGGCCAGCGATCTTCCACGGGCCAAGCCTCTCTCCGAGGAAAGGGACCGCAAGGAGTATCGTGAAAATTGGTGACACCCCCTGTATCAATGCAGTAAGGGAAGAGGTGGAAGCCGGGTCCATCATGGTCATCCCCAGGTTCTGAAGGATGTTGGGGAGGACGGTGCTGAAGAGAGCGAAGCAGACAACGGTTACCAGACCTCTTTTTCCCTTCAGGCCGGCCAGAACGATCTTATCCTTTCCGATCATCCACTTCCGACCGGCGACCTTTCCAAGAAAGAATATCATGGTCAGCATGAATACTGAAACCCCGAGAGCGCGCAGGAAACCGAGCGTCAAGGGAGGGATCACTTCCAGGGCTACCACAAGTCCCCAGAAACTTGTGCCGAACAGGAGCATGCTGATCACTCCCAGGACGGTCATTCTGTCAATGATCCTGCCCTCCGGGACGCTGCTCCCGTTCCCATGTGCCATGTTGATGGAACGACCAACCGGTAAATGAAACTATCAAGGTACATAACCTGGAAACCGAAAGGGTTTAATCCGGACATTGGCATGAAAGTGCCCGATATCGAGTGATGAGCGCTGACATTGCAAGACCACATGACATTTCGGGTCATCATTGTTCAAAGAAGAACCATCCAAACCGGATGGGGGATGATCAACAAGGACCATGGTGTTGGTAGATGAGGGACAGGGAAGGCAGGCTGGCAACCAGGAAAAAAGCAAGGAAGAGGGCACCGGGCGGAGATCCGAAAAGACTTACCCCTCTCGGGTACATTCTCCGGGAAACGTGGAGGAACAGGTCGAGAACGTTCTTTTCCATCGCAGGAATTGCCTCCCTCGCTCTTCTGTTCATACTCTTTTCCTCCATGGATGAAGGTCTAAAGGACTATTTCGAAAAAGAAACGGAGGGTGTCCCAAGCGATGAGAGCAAGGAGCTTTTCAAGGTAAAACAGGTCATGGATGACTGGGTCTACCTGATCTCGGTACTATGCTGGGCACTGATGGTCCTTGTTGTGGCTAACACCGCCACCATCACCGTTGTCGAAAGAAAGCTGGAGCTCGGGAGCCTCAGGGCAATAGGCATAAGCTCCGTTCAGGTCTCTTTCCTTGTAATAGGATCCATGATGCTCATAGTAGCATCTGGTATAGCATCAGGTCTGATCGCGTCCCTGATATTGATCCCCGTTCTCGATATTGCCAACCTATCCATACTGGGGGGTGGTCTGGACCTACCTCTTGTTTACGACCCCGTCTCCATCCTCAACACGCTTCTGCTCGGTCTCGGGTCTGGGGCCCTGGGTCTGATACCCCCTCTCTTGATGATAATCAGATCATCACCCATGGAGGTGCTCAGGGATGCCGGATAGACCTCTCATAGAGACCGTTGACCTTGTGAAGACATACAGGGTCGGGTCCTCGATCGTCAGGGCTCTCGACCATTTCTCTATCGACATCGAAGAAGGGGAGATGGTTGCAATAATGGGGCCTTCCGGGTCAGGAAAGACATCCCTGCTGAACTTGATCGGAGCTCTTGACAGGCCGGATTCAGGCACTGTCCGGGTCAAGAACGTGGAGATGAACAGGCTGGGAGAGGAGCAGAGGGCACGGTTCAGGAAGCATAATATCGGTTTCATATTCCAGTTCTTCAATCTGATACCTTCCCTTACGGCCATCGAGAACGTCCTCGTTCCGATAATGTTCGAAAAGGAGATACCGACAAGGAGGGCGGCGGAACTTCTGGAGAGGGTTGGGCTCGGAGACCGCTTCGATCATCTTCCCGGAATGCTCTCGGGGGGTGAGAGACAGAGAGTGGCGATCGCAAGGGCCCTCATCAACGAACCCCCGGTCATCATCGCGGACGAGCCGACGGCACACCTTGATACTCACCTTTCTCGAGAGTTCATGGCCATTGTGGCAAGGCTCAAGGACAGC
>JBLIRF010000100.1:0-6480 GCA_049472175.1 Thermoplasmatota archaeon | reverse complement strand
AGTATTTTCCATGAAAATTATAAATTTGAGGATTTTTATATTTTTTTATGTCGTCGTATTGCAATACTTTCCAATTCGTCAATAAGTAAACTTGTTGAAAACATCCTTTGGACATCATCATTATGTACACGAGGGGGTATAATGAGTCCGATAATAGTGGGTGGCAGAGACCGGATAAAGTATGATCTCGATGGGTCGTCGTTATGGTATCTTGACACGTTCCAGAGGAATCTGCGGATCAAGGATGAGGCCTCGAAGAGAAAGATCGTACTCCAGGTGAGTTCGATGGTCAGCAGGATCGCCAAGGATCATATGTCCAAGGAGGACCTGGTGAAAAAGATGGGCGACCCTGCTCGATTGGGAATGGAGCTTTCCGCTCCCGAGAATTGGTCCATCGACCTGGGCAGCCCCCTCTTTCCAGGAGTCGAGATAGAACCCTTTTTCTCAAGAAGAGGCAGGTCCATACTGATCGCCATGTTCCTCCTTGCTATTCTGATACCAATGATCATTTTCTTCACAAAACCTGATGCGGGATGGTCTCTCCCTGGTCTTCTCCTAATATTCGTCGTTATCTGGGCCCTCGGCCTTTCCTTTATGAACAGCTATCTCGGATATCTTGGAACGTTGTCACGTCTGAAAGGGACCAATATAAATGTCAGGTCCATGGGATACGAAGATCTCAGAAGACACTCCCTCATCTTCGGGATCATATCCGTGGTGGCCTCCTTTTCACTGGGAACGATATTCTTCATAATGGACAATTCATTGCTATCCGTTTCCTTTCCTCTCTTCCTTTCCACCTCGACAGCATCGATAATCGCAAGTAGAATGATGATGATCGAGGGAAGAAAGGTTCTTGCAGGTTCCGAAAGGCCATGAACCGCTCGTAACCATAAACAAAATATAAAACGGGTAATAATTACTGATAGAAGGAGAATCTCTCATGGGAAGAAAGACGTCGGCAAGATTCATTATTCCTTTTCTCCTTTTTATCTTGCTAATATCCATTTCAATTAGCCCCGCAAATACAGGCCGGAAATCTTTGAACAAGCAGGCATTCGAGACCTTGGGGCCCAATGATGAAAGGACCTCCCGATCAGAAGTCACACAAATTGTGAGGAGCCTTGAAGTGGAATGGAGACTCACCCCAATGAATGGGTCTTACATCCTTAAGCTGCAAGACGCGGCTTCTGTTCCAGGGGATCAGGGCGAGGACTATCAGTTCATAAATGTGGACCTGACGGTCGAGGGTGTTCTGAAAGATATCGTTGTCGAATTCGGCGGACCCGTAGAAGTCGAAGCCATTCCAGAACCCTATATCGTACCTGGACCGATCGGGGTGGGTTCTGGAGAGGAACACCCGTTATGGAATGGTGGGATAGAAAGGGACATCCCTCACGGGTTCGAGGTGATCGATCTTGGGGCTGAGCTTGTGGATGGGACATACCACCGCATATACTCGGTGAGGATACACCCAGTTGATATGTTCACCTCGGGAAGTTGCATCATTTACCAGGACATCATCCTGAAATATTCATGCTCCGAATATGAAGCTCCTGTCGAATATCCGACCGTTCCTTCTTCTGGAAAGACACTTGGTAATACCAGTTACCTGATAATAACCCACAAGGACCTTGCGGCATCCCTTGACCATCTGGTGAAATGGAAATCACAGAAAGGGGTCTTCACAGAGCTGGTTACCACTGAGACCATATCGTCGATGTACAAGGGGAAGGACCTTCAGGCAGAGATCAGGTCCTACATTCAGGACATGGAGGCCGTTCACGACCTGGATTACGTCCTCCTTGTGGGGGATGTCAACATGGTGAAGACGAGGAACAGTGTGAACCTTTATCCTTATATACCCAACGGAGAGCCGTCCACCTTTGCCTCCGATTCCTATTTTGCCTGCGTTGATGCAGGTACATCCTGGAACAAGGACGGTGACAGTTCATACTGCGAGATCGGGGAGCTTGATGATGCCATACCCGACCTTGCTCTTGGGAGGATAGCTTCCAACGACAATGTGCTGATATCCGACCTAGTGGAACACCTGATAGAGAGGGAGAGGAACATCACATGGGACGACCGAATGGGATCGGCCATATTCATCGCCGGGGACCCCGATACAGTTCCCGGTTATCCTCCTGATACCCTTGACCACTTCTGGGATACCTACGGCAAGCAGGTATTCAGTGGAAGGGAGACCATCTATTACGACGGGAGCGGCACCCTTCCGTTCAGTTCAACATCCTTCGGGGAAACCATCGGCAACAAACACCAGGCAGCTTGCTACTACAGCCACGGTATGCAGACCGGGCTTCCGGGTCTCTTCTCCAACAACCAGGTGCAATCACTTTCAGATCAGGGGCCTGAAGGGTCCTTTTTTACAATGGCCTGCCTGACCGGTTACTTTGACAGCAGCAGCACGGAATGCTTTGCCGAGGCCATGACAGAGACAAAGGACAAAGGTGTACTAGGTTACATTGGATCGAGCAGGCTTGCGGTCGGTGAGATAGACACCACATACAGCGGTGACGCCCCGGGACTGGAAGAGGATTACTGGAGGGCCGTCAGGTTGGCAGCGGAAGGTGATCTACGTCCTACTGTGGGCGATATCTATCGCAAGGCAGTGACCCATTTTTCGTCCACGTTCTATCCCTTCCCCACCGATTATTACGGCTACTCGTCACAGCGCACATTCCTGGAATACAATCTCTTCGGAGAGCCCGAAGCACCTCTGTTCTTTCATCCTCCTGAAAGGCTCGAACTCGAGTTCGAGCTTGTGGATGATAACAGAACACTGACAGCGAAGGTGACCAACTCGTCAGGCATGGCCGTGGAGAACGCAACCGTGACCCTCTACAGATATCTCGAACTGGGAGTGTCCGGGACCACCAACTCCTCGGGCGAGGTTCGCATCAACATACCAAATTCGAACGGGGGTGTGGTCAATATCACGGCTTCCAGGCTGGGGGACCTCCCGGTCAATTACACATTTGTTCTAGAGGATGATCTTGCACCCACTCCTCTATACGACCTTGATCCCGACACTCCGGATGGTTTCGGTGGCACCTACATAACAAGGCCTCTGATCCGCCTTTTCGGAGATGAGGAGGTTACTGTGGAGTACAGGATCGACGATGGGGATCTCCAGGTATTTCCGGATGAGGTCACCTTCTCCGGAGATGAAGGATATCACGAGATCGAGTTCAGGGTGATCGATCTTACTGGACATACTTCCCAGTGGACCGTGTTCAACTTCACTCTGGACCAGACACCACCAGAGCTCTGGATTACGACCGACCCTGCTTCCCCGGATGGTCTGGACGGATGGTTCATCTCCCCTGTTAAGGTGATGGTCAACGGATCGGAGGAACTTGCCATCTCGTACTACCGAGTGGACGATTCGGTGGAGCAGTTATATGAAGGACCGTTCTCTCTTTACAATGGCATTCATGAGATCAAGATGAGGTCCTACGATCTGGCTGGTAACATCAATTACACCGAATCCATTATCAAGATAGATACTACCAGCCCCTATTCGACCCTTGAAATATCGCACAGTCCCGATGGAAAAAACGGATATTATGTTTCCCTCCCAGTGATATTTATCAAAGCTTATGACGAGAATGTGGGAACCCCGCAATATCGCTGGGACAACGGCTCATGGCAAAACTATACCTCCCCCATCTATCCGCTCAAGGGGATCCACAGATTGGATTACAGAGCAGTTGACAGCACTGGGAACGTGGAGGAAAAAACCAATTTCAAATGGTTCCGGTACGATCCCGATCCCCCTGAAATGTATTACAACATTACCCCGAAATTACCGGACGGGGACAACGACATCTACGTTTCAAAACCCATTGTCGAACTATTTGTGGACCCGGTCGAGATCAACCCGGTATATATCCGTTACTACCTGGGTGCCAGCGACCAGGGGCTCAGCTGGATAGAGAACAGTCTTCCCTATATCGGCCCAATACTCGTCCCCGAAGGGGAATGGAGTCTGTACATGATGGCAGAGGATGAAGCGGGAAATCAGCGATCCCTGACCCCGCTCGAGTTCACGGTCGATACAACCAGGCCTGAATTCACATGGAACATCACCCCTTCTGAGCCCGACGGAGACAATATGTGGTATGTATCGGCGCCCATCCTTTCCGTGTCAAAGATCACCAAAGATGCATTGGTGCATCTCATCATCGATGACAACGATACCATGATGGAGTTTGATGGTAACCTATCACTTCCGCCAGGTGAACATACGATCGTTCTGGAAGTATCTGATATTGCGGGAAACACAGCACTATCCTCTCCCTTCTCTTACAGGTTCGATGACCTTGACCCCGTTGCCGTTATCAATCTGGATAGGGTAACCTTCTTTGTGGATGAGATCATCAATCTCTCCGCCGGGGCATCATCGGACGAAAACAAGCCATTGATGTACATGTTCAGTAACAGTGACGGTGGTTCTTCGCTCTGGGTGGACGAAAGCAGCTGGACGTTCAGGTTCAACACCACAGGCAACCATTCCGTCAATGTTACCGTAAAGGACAGGGCCGGAAGGACCTCCAGGTCACGCGATGTTGAGGTCCATATAATCGAGAGACCACTCCCTCCCAGGTACGATGATCTTGCCATACAGCCCTTCGATCCCGGTCCTTTCGATGATGATGGATGGATAGATGCACGTTCAGAGCAAAAGTTGTTCTTCAGGGGTGGTCTTTTCCTTTTATGCACGCTCATCATTACCCTCATACTGGTCCTGTTGATACGATGGAAAGGGGTACAGGATTTTGAATGGGAGGATGATGATGACTGGTTGAACGAGGATTGGGTGGATATCGATATCGATGAGGAACCAGAGTCATGGTCTGATGATTTCTTTTTCGAATAGCAACACATTTTTCTATTACTTTCAGTTACTGGAGACCGTGAAGGTAAGGTGTTTCTCGGTAAAGCCCTTGAAGGCTGAAAAGGTACGGCGCGTTCTTATTGAAAATGGAGTACTGCTTCATGAATTCCCCGTGATCACAGAGAAGGACCAGGTGATCTTCCCTGTGCAAGGGACCGCTGAAATTTCACTGCTGGAAGGGACAGGAGCAAAGGTCCAGGTGATCGAAAGGGAGATGATCCCCAGAAAGGTCCGACCAAGGTCATACAAAGAGCTCCTTGAGCTGGACGAAGATCTGATGTCGCTACTCCCTTCGTCCTTCGATATGATAGGAGATATCGCCATCATGAAATTGCCGACGGAACTTATTCCCCGCAGGCTCGAGATAGGCAATGCCCTGGGACAATTCAACAGGAACATACGCTCCGTTGCCCTGAACAGAGGTGTGAAGGGAGACCTCAGGGTAATGGACCTCGAGGTCATATCGGGGGACAGCAACCTCGAGACGACCCATGTTGAGAACAATCTCAGGTTCAAGCTCGATCCCTCACTTGTGTATTTTTCACCCCGCCTTGCCACCGAAAGGATGAGGGTTGCAGAGATGGTACGAGATGAGAAGGTCCTTGATATGTTCGCAGGTATCGGGCCATTCTCGATCAACATTGCCAGCCTCGGAAGGGCTGAGACCGTGGTTGGGATAGATCTCAATCCACACTGCATACGCTATTTCAACACCAATATACTCCTCAACTCTGTTGAGGACCGAGTGGAAACACACCTGGGAGATGCAAGGGACATCTCCTCGGTACTAGGACCCTTCGACAGGGTAGTAATGAACCTGCCACACAACTCGATCGATTTCCTGGATGTTGCCTTGAGCTCCATGGATAGTGGATACATCCACCTTTACCGTGTGCTCGAGCACAGTATGATCATGGACGATGTTGGAAAGATCATGTCCATTTCTGAGAAGCTCAATAGGAAAATGGAAGTGGCATTGATGAGAGAGGTCCATAATTATTCTCCGACACAATCCATGTTCGTTTTCGATATCAGGGTTCTATCCTGACATTCCTTTCCCAGATCGTCCTTCCTTCACGGGATATCCTCATAACCCTGTGGAACGGGATCATGCCCCCGGAATCAAGCTCAATGAACGATCTTCCGATATGCGATATGCTTATCCCCTGTATCGAACCGATATCTCCAGGGGCGCCTCTATCGATATATTCCACGGAGATCTCAGAAAGGCCATCCTTTGACCACATTTCACGTATAAGGACGTCCCGAGGATGACCTCTCATATGTAGGGCCTTCTCCTTAGAGAGCTCTTCTCCCACTTCTGCTCGTCGGGAACGTTCTCGAACTTCTTCATCCTGCCCTTGAGGGTCTTATCATCCAGTCTGATCGGGCTCCAGAACCTTGCCCTGCAGTTGTCGCATCTTGTAGCGTCAGCCTCGACGGCGGCCATGCAGTTGGGACATACGAAGGGCTCCGGTAGAAGTATCTCCCCGCACTTCGGGCACTCCCGCTCCCTTGGATCGACCCACGATCCGCAGTTGGGGCATTCGAACTCGTCC
>JBLIRF010000010.1:0-18885 GCA_049472175.1 Thermoplasmatota archaeon | reverse complement strand
GTGATCGTTGGACTGGACATCCCAGCATACTCCCCTCCACCCCCCTCCATGGTCGGAGAGATGTATGTTGTATTTTCTAGCCGGATAATTGTCGGCACCCCATTTCAGGAATTCTAGTAGCTGATCACCATCGCCCATGTTGATCTCATTATGAGACCATGAAGGGTCGATGTCCGTGAGGTTGAGCTCGATCGATCCCCCCTGTTTGAGCTCCAGAAGGCGTGTATCTCCTTCAAGCTCCTTGTCGATGACGATCACCACGTTCACAAGATCGTTGTCGGGGACCTTTTCGAGAAAGTGAAGATTGCACAGCATCATGTTCCATTCTCCCAGGTCCCCCTCGCCATCAAGCCACATGAAGGTGGTCCATTCAGCCTCGATCGGGCCCTCTGGCTCCCCGGACTCCATGTCCTTTCTGCTCTTGAAAAGAGCGATACCGGCTATAACAAGTACTATGGCCGCGATCACCGAGGCAATGGCCAGATGCTGCCTCCTCATGGCACCTATATCCCTCGGGCCGAATAATAATATTGTGGAAGGATAATGAACGGCCCATCCGCAGTGGTCCGTTCATCATCCATGGTCTTTCCGGTTCAGGTGAAAAGGTCATCAACCTTGGAACCCTTGTCAAAGATGCCGGCCAGCTCGTCATTGGGATCTACTGGCTTCTGGGTTGCCGTTGCATTCTGCGGGAGTGGTGGTTGGACAATGTTCCCCGATGGGGGCGGTGCTTTCATGAATTCGTTGGGGGGAGTCTGAACAGGCTGTTGTTGAACATTTTGGACCGGGCCGGTCCTTATCGGAGGTGTAGGCTGAGGGGACGGGACTGGTGGTTGGCCCGGGGGCAATGTTTTCTTTTGCTCCACAGGTACCTCTTCCTTCATGGGCTCCTTTGCGGTACTTGTAACCGGTCCCTTCTCCTTCTTGTGTATCAGAACGTTTCCATATTTCGCCCTGATGAGGAGGAATATGGACAGCAGGACGGTTATCGAAAGGATCAAGGCGGCAAAAAGCACCGCGAGGAAGAAGTACAATGCTGTGGTCTTCACCGCATTAGTGGTATGCAGCTCCTCTGGCTCTCTGGCAGCCACCACGCTCAGCATCTCTCCGCCATCGTCGGAGAAGTCCATCTGGTTCCCCTCTGCATCAGTCAATTTGGTCAGGATCATTATCTGTGACGCCATCTCGTAATCCATGCATTCGCTAGCTTCGCAGGAGAACTCGAGAGTTGTGGTCTGTCCAGCTCCGAGACCGCTGCCTGACATCAAGGGTTGATCGACCGCTATCATATTGTCATGACAGGATACCATAACCTGGTAATCCTGGACCGAGACATCACCGTTGTTGATAAACGTCAGGGTAAGTTTGAAGTCCTTTCCGGGTTTGACCGAGGATGTTGACATGGATGCTACGTCCAACCTTCCAGGTTCCGCCTTTATCTGAATATAGGAGGACCTGTTCCCCTCCACTAACTCCATTTTGTCATTGTTCCCGGTCAGCTTTGTGTAGACCGTGAAAAGACCGCTCCCTGCCTCCTTTGACACATCGACCCGGCTGTACAATGTCAGGGTCCCTTGCGAGTAGAAATCGCTCGCCTCGATCCTAGCTCCGCTGACCTCCGCCAGAAGGGCAGGATCACTGGGAGAGTTGGGATTCCAGACCAGGGATGGGGCGCCGGACCATATTTGTATGTTTGCCTCGGTGATGTCATAGAACTCCATATTCTTCACGGTGAACTGGACCAACCTTCCGCTGTCCCCGGTTTTAAGGACATCATCCATCTCAAGCTCGAATTCAGGCATATCGTCACCATCGATCACCCTTACCATGATGTGAGGCCTCTTAAGGTCCGTCTTGCGCGGGTCGGATCTGTACCACATGATGTCCATATAATCCTCCATATCTATCTCGTCCCACTGGTAGGATGTCAATCTGATCCCCATTCCCGTATCATCCGAGGGGTCGACGTACAGTAGCTCGTAATCGAAGGGAACGAGATAGTCCCCCGGTGGCAGCATCCTTGCGATGGATATCGCGGGAAATGATGCGGTGACTGCTTCGCCCTCTGCAAGTTCTCCGGTCTCGAACTGCAGGGGTGGATAGACCTTCTGTGCATAAGCGTCCTCGTTGTAGTAGAAATCTTTCTGCTGGAGGAACATGGATGAATCGAGGTCCAACCGGATCTTTGCCGAAAGGAGAGGAACGTTCCCCGAATTTGTGAACTTCACGCTCACCGACTCCTCCGTGGTCTTCTGGGTTATGATGAATGTTGGAACTGTCATGTCTTTTGTGTCGGGACCGATAAGAAGGGGTGTGGGAGCAACGGAAAAACTGATAGCGTAAGGCCCTTCGTATATGAGCAGTTCATCAACATTATACTTGAAGGTGACATGACCTGTATATTCACCAGGGGGGGTGAATTCGGAGATATCGACCTTCCACAGGGGGGTCCTCGTCGATGAGAACGATGAGAGGCTCATGACCGCGTTACCGATGCTGAAGTATTCGGAAGGGAGTGCGAGCTCCATCTGGAAGTTCTGCATGGTCGGACCCTGGGGACCAATGCTGTTTCCCATGAAGGTGAGGTATTTCGATCCTGCATATATGGGGCAGTAACCTGATTCATATCCTCTTATGGTCATATCATCGGAAGCTCCCGATACATAGCTGGAAACGAAGAACGATATTTCCACCTCCTCGGAAAAGGACCGCCAGGAATAGCCCGAAGGATCGGTGGAAGAGAAATCAACCTGGACCCTTCCGGTGACCTGGACAGGAAGATTGTAGTATCCCTCCTTTAACCCCTGGGCTTTGATGTACATGGCAAAATAGTCATTATCATCGTTCCTGTAATAATACTGTGAATAGGAAATGTTGTATCCCCGACCTTCTGGACCATTGTAAGGGGTCAATGACCCGGGTTCCATTTCATTTACCAGGTCGCTCTTTGTTGCGCCTTCCGAATCCGTCACCTTGCTGGCAAGGATGGAAAGCTTGACGTAGTAAATGTCATCGTGAAGATAGGAATTTGAATCCCCCTTCCACTCCTCACCGCTGTATACTTTTGAAACATATAGCCTGAATTCCACATTGCTTCCAATGTAATGAGAGCTCAGACCGCTAGCAGAGACCGCCGAGTATTGTATCGCTCTCGTGGGGGGCCCAGTAATATCCTCCTGTCCATCGCCTGGTCCGATCATCAAGAGCAATGATGACAGGATCAAAATCATACACACTGACATTGTAATTGTTGCTTTTTCAGAAATGTTCATCTGCTCACCTCCATACTCCGTTCCGCAATATTGCGAATGACGTGCAATGACTTTCATATAATTAAGATATTTGCAACCAGCCTTCGTCCGATGAGAAGGTCCTCCATATCATCTACCGGGTGTTCCTGGCAACGAGATAGATGCCGAAAAGAACGATCGGACCTCCAATGACGGCGCCCCATCCGGGCATCTCCGCAAGGATGAGCATTGCAAGGATCGTGGACCCGACCGGTTCCCCAAGCAGCGATACGGACACGAAAGTGGGAGAAACGTATCTCAATGCCCAGTTGTAGATCGTATGCCCTGCCAGCATGGGTCCCGCTGCCAGTCCAAAGAGGATGAGATATTCGGTGGGGGAATCGGAAAGGAAACGAACTCCGCCAACGAGTATCGCGACAAGAAGGAAGAGGGAGGCCCACAGGTATACTATGAAGGCATATCCCGGAAGGGATATGTCCTTTCTGAAGCGGGAACCCGCGAGAATGTATATCCCGGCCATAACGGCGCCCCCAAGGGCGAGCAGATTCCCGGTCAGTGTCTCCATTGATATGGTAAGATCACCAGCGATGAGAATGAAAGAACCGACCAGGGCTATGATCATTCCAAGGACCGCCTTTATACCCAATTTCTCTTTGAAAAGGGATACAGAGATCATGGCAACGAAAAGTGGATGAGTTGTGACGAGAACAACAGAGCTCGAGACCTTGGTCATTTGGAAGGACCATATCCACATTGCGAAATGCAGCGCAAGGGCAAGACCCACGAGGCCGAGGAGGAAGAACCTCTTCCTTCCTATGGTGAACCTTTCAGAGCGGATGGTCCATATGAAGAACGGTAGCAGTATAGCATCCGCGATCAGTAACCTCCATGCTGCGATCGAAAGCGGGTGGCTCCCGGAAAGCTTGATAAGGATTGCAGCAGTGGAAACGGCAGACATGGCGACAAATATCCATATCCTGGAATTGGACCTGTTGAACAGCCTTCCAGAACTGTCTCTTTCATTTCCACCCATTGAAGGTTGCAACATGGACGCGGTTATATAATACGTTCCAGAATACCTCTTCGATGAGCCCGCCCGAGCTTTACCTTGGACCCTGGACCATCAGAAGGGGAGCAACATCGCTCAGCGTGGAACATCCCATCATAGCCGGCCCGATGGCAGGTTGCCTCGACCCACCGTTCAGAATGGTCCTCCATCGATCGGGATGCCCCCTATCCTTCACTGAAATGATCTCTGCAAGGGCTGTGTTCGAAGGAGCAAGTAGGACCAGGAGGCTTTTCTCCTGGGTCCCTGACCAGGGATCATCCTGTGCCCAGATCTTCGGATCGGATCCAGTTTATCTTGCCCATGCCGCTTCCGAGATGGAGAAGGCAGGGCATCACATGATCGATCTGAATGCCGGATGCCCCAAGAGAAAGGTCTGCCGCACCGGCGCCGGGAGCTCGATGTTGAAGGACCCCGATAACCTGCTGAAATGTATCGGCTCCATCCTCGATGCCGTCAATGTGCCGGTGGGTATCAAGATGAGGATGGGGGTCCATCATCTGGAGGAGCATTCGCTGAAGGATCTTATATCGAACCTCCAGAGCATCGGTCTTTCGTATATAGCAATGCATCCGAGGACCATGGTCCAGCAGTATTCCGGCAAAGCTTATAGGGAACTGATCGACAGAATGAGCGGATGGACCGGCATACCCCTTATTGCGTCTGGCGATGTCAGGTCCTCCGGGGACGTGAGAGATTACCTTGAGAGAGGGGCCACGTCCGTCATGGTCGCCAGGGGTCATCTCGGGGACCCGACTTGGACCGCACGTGCCCTGAACGCTTTGAGGGGTGGAACCCCGGATGAAAGGTTCCCAGAAACAAGAACCCAGCTCCTTCATCATATATCTCTCCTAAAAGAGCATCTCAGTTGCTCCATCGAGTGGTACGGGGAGAAGAGAGGGACCATGGAGTTCAGGCCTCATTTCGGATGGTACATTAAAAGGTTCGAAGGGAGGCGGGAATACCGCCAGAGAATGTATTCGCTGACAGGTAGAGAGGAGACGCTGAGGCTGGTGGACGAGGTGGCGAACGATTGGGGAAGTTCCCTGTAGTATGATTAATATTTAATAATCCAGTAGATGATAGGGGAACCGCCGGAACTTAGATTTCCGCATTGAGGTGTTCCCATGACGGACCGTAAAAGCCGGATTCCCGCTCTCATGTTGACCGTTCTCCTCGCAGGCTCGGCTCTGTTCCTGATGTTCGGGTCGCAAGATGGGACATCCGCCGATCCTGACATTCCAGTGAGAGGAACCAGATACTACATGAGTGAGTCCTTCGTGATGAACTACGACTGGAAGCCCGAGGACCTATGGCTTGTGGTGTTCGTTCAGAACAACGACAAGTATCCAGGTCCTGACATCAACAACAACGACAGATTATACAATTATATGGATGTGGCCAACTCCTATATGTTCCCGGTTGATTCCAACCAGTATTCATCCGGGGCGCAAAGACGGACGCTGGTAGAGCTTTTCACTGCCATCGACTGCTATTACTGCCCCAGCGCCGAGGAATCCCTGGACAGGATCTTCCAGGACAGGGGTGAGAACGAGATATCCCTTGTGGAATACCACCGGGCTCTTTCGCCAGGTAACGACCCGTTCGAGAACGGAGGATCGGGGAAACAGTTCGATTACTACAATGTCACTGCAACCCCCACGGTCATTTTCGATGGGGTACAAGGGAGAGCGGGAGGTGATATATCCGTAAACAGTCCAACGCTTGTCAATGCGTACAACAACGTGATAGACAGACTTTCCATATACGATCCATACGTATTCATCCAGGGTTCGTCGACCACCAGCGGAGACCAGATGTCCTTCAATGTAAGCTTCGAGGTGATCGATGCACTTCCCCGCGGTAACTGGGTGCTCAAGGCCATGGTCGTAGAGGACATGCAGAACGATGACAGGGGAGCGACCATGAGGTTCACTCATAGAAGGACGTTCGCAAAGCTCTTCGACACACTTCAGACCGACCATCCCCTAGTAACGCTCGATCTGCAAACGACATATTCAGGGATTAACGTCAACAAGGTAATGGGCGACCTCGACCTTTATTTCTCGGCCAGTGATCCCCAGGACGGAACTTCGATTGCAATAGACCTCGAATATGCAATTGTGGGTAACAAATGGGAGATGCTTCTGAAGGATATACCGAATTCCGGAAAATATACCCTGGATACGACCACCATACCTGACAATAAATACTGGTTCAGGATAGTCGCGGAGGATACGGATGGCAACCGTGTCATCTCCGGCAACTACTACATTCTTACGGTCAACAATCCCGATCTCCCGGTCATAGAGCTGCTCACACCGAAGGAGGGGGCATCCCTTTCCGGTCTGTTCGACGTCAAATGGAACGCTTCGGATGATGAGGACCCCGTAAACGATCTGCGGGTGAACATCTCCGTATCCAATGATCTGGGTGATACTTGGGAGGTCATGACCTACGACCAGATAACCGGAACGGATTTCATTGCCAATACTGGGCTTTTCAGGTTGAACACCCTTCTTTTCGAGGACCTACCTGCCTATATCCTCAAGGTCCAGCTCAAGGACCGTGACAGTATGATAACAGAAGCGATATCAGGAGTGTTCGAGATATACAACAATGAACCCCCCGAGGCCTGGATACTGTCTCCCTTGACCGATCAGGTGGTCACGGGAACCCTCGATGTGGGCTGGAAGATACAAGACCAGGAGGATGAAGCTTGGGGATTGATCGGCAGCATGATGGGTAACTTTTCTGTGAAACTCAAGGGCGACAACAGATGGAAGACCATTTTCCTCGACCATCTCGATCCCGCCATGGAGAACAAGACCTTCGATACATCGGACCTCCTCGGGGACGGGGAATACACCCTGCGGTTCACGGTTACGGATTCAAGGGGAATGAGCACCTACACGGAAAGGAGGTTCCTTGTCTACGACCCGGATGCTCCTTTTTTCGTGTCCCCCATCGAGGGGCCTCCGGACGCGGACGATCTCAGGGGAGATACACTCACTGTAACCTGGAATGCGACGGATCCCGATGCAGATGAATCCCTGACCTTCCGGATAGACATCACACCCGCTCTGGAAATGAACTGGACGACTGTTGCCACCGGGATCACCGGAAATTCCTACGACCTGGACCTTACATCATATGATGAGGGAAGGTACAAGCTCAGGATCACGGCCGTTGATAACAGCAAATTGAGACTGTCCAGTCAGATGGAGTACGGACCGTTCTATTACAATGCGCCCGAAGCTCCGGAATTGACCTGGCTCTACCCAGGAGAGGGTTTCGAAGGTATAATAAAGGACGATACGGGCATCGCAAATCTGACAAAGGTCTTCAATATCGGTCTCCTCTGGTCTGGGTCAGACCCGGATGGCGACAACATCACCTATGCCATATATTGGAAGACCGAGGGGAGCAGTGAATGGTCCCTTCTGAACAAGGACATCACGGGAACCGGTTATTTGTGGAACGTCACCTCTTTGGAGGACGGCAGCTATCTCCTGAGGATCGTTGCCAGTGATTCATCTTCCAGACACCTCTCGAAGGAAGCCGTAATAGGCCCGTTTTCAATAGATATACCCTGGTATCCCATCGAGAGCGACGATGATGACATCGATGATGACGGTGGAGGGACCGATACGGAACTGAACATAGGATTGATCGTTGCCATAGCGATAGTAAGTATCATCGTCGTTATGGCACTGGTCATACTGGTGCTTCTCGTTCTTAACAAGACCACCAGGAAGAAAACGGACGAGACCCCTATTGTACCTTCGGAAAGCGACATCGATCTAACGATCCCGGATTTCGACAGACCCTATGCAAGGTCATCACAGGTATATTCCGGCCAGGCTGTATCCCAGGGACCTTATGCGGGGCTTCAGCAGCAACCTGGAAATGAAGGGGCACCTCAAGCAACTCCCGGAACCCAGGTGGGATCCGTTCAAGGACAGGTATCGTGGGAATCCGTTGACGAGCAGGGTGTGGGAGAAAATGCATCGGTTCCTTCCTATGCTACAGAAGCGCAGCCACCCGACCAGCGGCAGGCTGGTGCTTCCAAGCTTGGCCCACCCCCGAGTTTTCCCGGAACGCTCCAGCCTCCTCAGTAAGATTAACAAGATAACCAACAGAGAAGCGCCTTGATACACATTGCCTGTATCGCATCAGAAACTGAACATACCGCCTATGACCTTGTAACCCCAGAATGCATACCATATTATGAAGAAACCAGCTGATATGAGCAGGACACCGGAGATCTTCTTCACCTTGCTGCTGGAAGAAATATATTTTTCAAGTCCCTTGGCTCCTTTTGCGGCAAGATTTGAGAATATTATCATCATCACCGCAATGGCAACTGCATATGCCAGGAAAACGATCAATCCTCCCACCCAACCTAGGCTTGTGGACGACCCGAGAAGGATAACCACGATAATAGGCGCTGCCATGCAGCTCGAGGCTGCAGCGCCGTAGCCAAACCCGTAAGCGAAAAGGCCTGTAGCCCCCGTTGGATTGGATGGCTTATCTCCTCTTATTTTCCCGAATACATAATGGAAGGGATACTTCAGCATATTCACGAACTGTTCCAGGAACCTATCCTTTTCGATCAGGGTCAAGATACCCAATCCAAGGATTATGAAACCCATGACCGGCATCAAATAGATCAGGATCTCCTTCACAATGGCTCCAAGCACAGCCACAAGAGCGGCAATGATCAGGAAGAATGCGATGATCCCCAGTGCGGAAAATATTCCACCCTTCAATGGGTTCATCTTCCTGTCCTTGTTTGTCGATCGACCTGAGATATAGAATGACAGATATCCGGGAAGCATCGGGAAAGAGCATGGGGAGAAGAATGTGAGGATTCCGAACGTGGCTGCAGATAATGTGATAATTGCTATCCCACTTTGCTGCTGGATGCCAGTGACCTTATAGGTGTTTTCGTGAGCGTCTTTGATGGCTTCAAGAACGTCCTCTTTATCGATATAGCTCGTATGCGTATAGGCAATATCACCGTTCGGGGCGATCACCACCATCTTCGGTACCGCAGGGGCATCGAACTTTTCAACAAATGAGCTGTCAAAACCGATCGGCCATTTGGCACCATAACTGTCCATGAACCGGTCCATCATCTCCTCTGTATCGTCCTTATCTATCGAAACGGACAGGAAATGTACATCGTCACCCCAGGTCTTTTTGGCTTGATCATAAACACTGACCATATCCGGCATGATATTGTTGCACACGGAACAGGTCGTGTACATGATATCTATGACCAGCACCTTGCCCTCGTACAGATCAGGTGATTGCATCTTTCCATCCGTGTCCACAAACGAAAAATCCGGGACCTCTGTGATCTCCTTGGCAAAAAGGCTTGAACCTCCTAAAAATGTCATTACCAATCCAATAAGAATGAAAATGGCCAGAGTGCCTTTGGATGAGAAGAACTTGAAGAAGTTACCTTCTTTTTTCCTGGAAGCAGCATAAAGCAAGATACTTCCGATCAAGACCAGCAATCCGATGATCAAAAGAGGAGGAACCGAAAAGAACCCAAAGGTAAATCCGGATATCTCCCTATTATCACCACCGCTTTCTCCCAGCGTGAAAACCTCGGATCTCGACTGGGCCATCTGGTCATCATTGGCAAGGACCTGGGCAAAGAGCAGCCCCTTGAACGGGTCCAGTTTCACGCTGCCGGTCGGGTCCGAGTAAGCATAGCAGACACCCTGGTCGTCGCAGATCTCCTCGCCGACAAGCTGAAGCGGTTCGGACTCCCATTCCGTGGAGTTAGGCGATGCAGTGTTGTAGAACAGCACAGCGTTCGCTATCCCACCATCGTCTCTGAAGGTCACCGCGATGGTGTTGTCCTCCGACAGCTTCACATCAGTTATCACCGGTGGCTCGTTCTCCCGATCGTAGGCGGTGGATCCTGAGGTTGCCGATTGAAGGCATCTCGGGGATCCCGCTTTCATGTTTCCGTCCGAAGTCGAGGCGGCTGATGTAGTGTCCAGAGTGTCGTAGACCGCGGCAACTGCATAGATGTCCTGAGGCTTGATCGGGACCTTTTCATCGGAAATGGGCCAGGAAGCCGAAAACTCCCAGGTCGCACCGTTCCTGAGCGAGAAGGCTTCGTCCTCGACCGCATACCCGCGGAATACCGCATCGTTGATCACGAACTTATCGTAGACGGTGGAATAGGCCTCCACGTTGTCTTCCACCATGAAGACATAAAGTGATCCCTGAAGCTGGGGAGCTCCTATGAGCTTCGCGTTGCCATCGTATGTCACCTTTCCCACGATGGAGAACCTACCGTCAAGAAAGACCTGATCGACCTCGAGTCTGATGTAGGGGAAGGACCATGTAGCCCGATCCAGCGGCCTGAGGGGGATGTTCTCGTATCTTTGCTTGGATTCTGCTAGCGCCCAGTCGATGTTCTGTTCGTTTATATCCCTGGTGGATGTGGAAATACCTTCGAGCTCGATATACCCACCGTCGAACTCGACATCCGGGGTCCCGGAGAGACCGGGTTGATAGAACCTCATGCGATCGGTGGCCTCCTGATCGTTGAGATCGTCAACCCCGCCTCCATTGAGCTCGTGAAAGATCACCGTGGTGAAAGGTACCTCCGGGTCCTCTCTGGAACCAAGGTAGGCTTCATGTACGGCTTTTTCGGGGCTTGCTGCATCCTCATCCGCACCCATGCATGAGGGACAGGACAGACCAGTAAAGAACTCGATCACGGGCCGGTGCACCCATCCAGCAGGGGGAGAGCTGAAGACCTCCTCCTTTTGAAGCCCGGCATACGAGGAAGTATTGAACGGGAGAGACCATATCAAGGCTACACCCATTACCAGGAGAATAACGGACCGGGCGACGGTGCGACTCATGATTCGGCCACCTATCTGGACGTTGAACCAGATTATCCAGGGAAATACATCGGCACTGGCTATATACACTTTATCTTTTATATGTTAAATTAGGGTACAACGTATTAATAAGAGACCCTTAATCCATCCGGGGACTGCGTCGATGGACCTATCTCTTTTCGATTACGACCTACCAGAAGGTTCGATCGCCCAGCGAAAGGCCTCTCCAAGGGATACCTCGAAGCTCCTCTATATAGACGCCAGTGGGCCTTCTCCGGTGCATAGGCATATGAGGTTCAGAGATATCCAAAATATACTGGAACCAGGGGACCTCCTGATACTGAACCGATCAAGGGTAATACCCGCAAAGGTCCCGGCATGCAAGAAAACTGGGGGTCGAGCGGAGGTGCTTCTGCTGGAAAGGAGGGGTGAATACGAATGGGAGGCCCTTGTCGGCGGGAAGAGGATCGTAGAGGGCTCCTCGCTCCGAACCGGTGATGGTGCGGTAACGGTTGAGATCGTAAAGAGGCTTGAAGAGGGCAGATGTGCAGTGGTGTTCCAACATCTTGGCAGAAAGATGGATAATGGGGAGATAATGGAATGGCTTCGGAAATGGGGACTCATGCCGACCCCTCCCTACATCAAAAGGTTCCTCGAGGACCCCGAAGAATATCAGACGGTTTACGGTGACGTTGAGGGGTCGATCGCAGCTCCGACCGCAGGCCTTCACTTCACCGAAGAACTCCTGAGGCGACTGCAGGAGGGTGGAGTAAGAATAGTCTATGTTGTACTTCATGTCGGTATCGGGACGTTCGCACCCGTGAAGACGGAGGACATAATGGAACACAGGATGGAGGAGGAGGAGTTCTTCATCCCCGAGAGCGTCAAGGACGCGGTAAAGGATGTGATGGAAGAATATCGTAGAAGCGGGTCGCCGCGAATATGGATCGTGGGTACTACCACTATGAGATCCATGGAATCGGCATTCGATGTTGAGGGTAACTGCGTGATGGAGAGCGGAAGGACCGGATTGTACATTACCCCCGGATACGAATTCAAACTGCCCTACAAGGGCTTCATCACGAACTTCCATCTTCCCAGATCGACACCTCTTATACTCCTGTCTGCCTTCCACAACAGGGAGCAAGTCCTCAAAGCCTACAGGGAGGCTGTTGAGATGGACTATAAGTTCTATTCCCTGGGAGATTCCATGATCGTCAAGAGGTGTTGATATGGAAAACTTCGAACTTGCGGTAGGAAGTGGTTCGGGACCACGGGCAGGGAAGCTCAAATTTCCTTCAGGCATCGTTGTGGAGACCCCGTTATTCATGCCCGTTGCCACGAAGCTTTCCGTGAAGACCCTGGACCTGAACGAATTGACCGGAACAGGGACCTCGACGATCATCACCAACGGTTTCCTCTCCCACCTTGAACCCGGGTCGGAAGTGATAAGAAAGATGGGAGGGCTTCATAGGTTCATCGGATGGCAAGGGGGACTCTTCTCCGATTCGGGTGGATTCCAGTTCATCAGAAGAGGCTTCGATGCAAAGGTGTCGGACAAGGGGGTCCTTCTTAGGTCGCCTTTCACGGGAGAGCCTGTATTTTTAACACCGGAGGATGTAGTTGAATTCCACACTACACACGGGGTAGATGTCGGAATGGTGCTCGATCACTGCCCACCCTACGGCTCAAACGAGGCAGATATACTCGATTCTGCGAAACGGACCCTTGCTTGGGCGAGTAGGTCCAAGGAGCGTCACCTCCGTTCGGAAGAAGGGCACAATTCACCCTATACTGATGGGAGGCTGCCTCTTATCTTCGCAATAACACAGGGAGGCACCTTCCAGCACATCCGAAGGGATAATACAAGGAAGCTCGTTGAACTGGGATTCTCGGGTTATGGAATAGGCGGTCTGTCCATCGGCGAAGAGAAAGAGGACACCTTCAGGTCCCTTAAGGCTTCCACCTCACTTCTTCCACCCGCGAAACCGAGATACTTCATGGGGGTGGGGGAACCTGTTGATCTGGTCCGTTCCGTGTCATGCGGGGTCGATGTTTTCGATTCGGTATTCCCGACCCGGAACGCAAGACACAGGTCCCTGCTGATACCGGAAGGGAAAGAGAACATACGTGCTGGAAGATGGAAAGGTGTGGAGGATCCGATATTCGAAGGATGCGGCTGTAACACCTGCGCGAGATACTCCCGGGCATACCTTTACCATCTTTTCAAAGCCCGGGAACCGCTCGGCCCCAGGCTTGCAACGGTTCATAATCTTTATTTCATGCAGACCCTTGTGGCCGGGGTAAGGAAGTTGATCCTCGAAGGTGAGGACCTCGAAAAAACTGCTCCGGAGGAGATCGTTCTCAGGGTCTTTCATGAGATCTTCGGGTGAGGTTGAGAAAGGTGCGAGGGGGCCCTGGCAGTATCGGATCATATTATAATGATTTGTATGAACAATAATAGGGATTAATTCGTCAATAAGCGTATTTCTCTTGTTTTTTATGGAAATAATACGAAAAATGTTTATATATCTTCGAATTTCATGGGCTTCCCGAGGCACTGGGTCGGGATGGACCGACGGTGCAAGTAGGAAAAATATACGAACGAGGTGTTTGAAATGAACGCTTATAGGAATAAGAACAGCAGCATGGTCGCTATCTTGATGGCCTTCATGCTCATAAGCGCGGTATTCCTGGGTCTTGCGATACTGCCCGGAATATACGCCACCCCAGGCGACATTGACGATCCGTTCACTGACGACTCCATTTTGGAGGGGGCGGGTATCGATACGGCAATGGCCTACACCACCTCTGATGTCACGATCGCGATCAACTATTCACTCAAGGCAGAGGTAGCCGATTTCTATCCTGTAAAGTTGACCGTGACAGTGACCGATGGGGTCAGTGTATGGGGGCTCTATGGATGGAACGAGGGAGACGGTACTATCGTCAATCCCTATAACTGGGATATGAACCTGACCACCCCCGATGCATACACGATAACCGTCAGAGCGGTCTACTACTACACGGTCGATACCAATTACTGGTTCGACGAGATCGATCTTGGGTTCACACTAGTGGAAGGGACCGGAATGGTCGATGAGGTGATCCTTGCCAGCAAGGATTCAGTGATAAACGACGGCACCGACAGCATCGATATCTATTTCAACGTTTACAGGGCCTCATCGGAGATATCCGACATCCAGTTCAATATATTCAACGAATGGCTCATACTCGCAGGCGGCGACGGTTACGTTTTCAGCCCGAACCTAACGGCTGCCGATCTCACCATCACCCCGGTGGGGAATCATTGCAACGTATCCTATACATGGGACGTCCCGATGGGGATGCTCGCTGGATACATCAGCGCCGATTATGACGTTGCCGTGAAGGTAACGGACTACTGGGGATACAGCGAGGAGGTTTACCAGAACGATCTTTTCAAGGTCGTCTGGATGGAGCTGCCTCCCTACATGACCGACGGTGAGATCGAATTCGCTGAAGATTCCTTCACAGTGGTCGACCTTAACGACCATTTCGAGGATATCAATGGGGACGATATCGTATACTACAGCGTCAATCTCTCGGCGGCCGACCACCTGACCATTGTATGGCTCAACGAGCACACGTTAAACATCACCGCGGAGGAGAACTGGAACGGTGTAGAGGAGGTCCCGATCTTGTTCACCGACGGGATCAACGAGAATCAGACTGACAACCTAACCATCACAGTAACACCGTTGGAGGACCCCCTGATGGAGGCAGAGGATACGACCATACTCGTCGATGAGCATATCGCAGAGGCAATCTTTGACGCCAGGGTGTTCTTCTACGACCCTGATGCTGATGTCACCGACAACCTTACCATCTCCCTCGGCTGGGATTGGGCCCTGAACGAGACGAACGTCTCATACAAGGAACCCGTTTGGACACTCGAGGAGGAGAACTTCACGGTGATGATCAATAGCACAGACCAGGCAAACTCCAAGGCCATGCTCACAGCGGACCTGGAGGAGGGGCGCTGGGATTTCCAGGTTTCGGCCTGGTTCGATGGTGAGTTCGCCATGAACGGGACCGCGTATGTCGAGATAATCCCGGTGAATGATGTTCCGACGCTCTCGGAGGATACCATCACGGTATACAAGAACACACCCCTGACCGTGGACCTCTCGGAATATTTCGTGGATGCCGACGGGCCGGCTCTCAACCTCACGGTCAATGAGACGGTGAGCGGTGCCCTCCTTAACTATGATTGGGAGACCTACATGCTCTCCATCAACCCTGCAACGAACTGGACCGGTACGATCGATGTCGAGATCAATGCCACGGATGGAATGGACTTCGAGGTATACACGATCACCATCGAGGTCATACTGATGTCCTTCACCATCACAGGAACCCTTGCCTTCGAGGCCGTCGAGGGTGTCGATGTCAATATGTCCATGGTCGTTCTTACCATAGGGGGGAACGAGATCGACTTCGACCTGACGACCGGAGCTTTCTCCATAATCCTCGAAGAGGGGACTTACGGGGTCGTTCTCGCAATTCCGGAAGAATACCTTTATGATGAGGATGCGGAAATGTCCGGCTACGAGATGCCGGAATTGAACGACATCGAGCTCAGCAGCGACCTTACCTATGACATAGCTGTCATGTACAAGGTCTATGAATCGCCCATACCTACCGCTACCTGGGATGACATCGATCTCGAGTCCATGACCATCAAGGACGTGGATAAGAACATCGAGATCACGGTCGGGGTGATGAACGATACATACCTCGGATACGTTGATATACCTCTCCAGTTCGTGATAAAGGGGAATGATGACGAGACATTCACATTCAACCTGACCTGGAACCCCACGGATAAGATATACACCCTCGAACTCACCGAGGATGATCTTAAGGACGTTCCTGAGGGTAAGAGGGAATACTACCTCACTGATGGGACCCACACGTCCGCCACCTACAAGTATGAGTTCAAGGAAAAGGACGAGAACGCCAACCTCATCACGGTGATAGTCCTCATCGTCCTCATTGTTTTGGTCCTCATCGCTCTGGTCTTCATAATGAGGAAGCCTTCCGAGGAGGAGTTCGACGAGGAGGAAGAGGAAGCTGAAGAGGAAGGCGAGCGGACCTGCCCCTCCTGCGGTGAGACCGTCACCGACGAGGAAGCCGATCTGTGTCCATACTGTGGAGAGGGACTCGAAGAAGAGTGATCATCGGTCATTCGAACGGATACAGGGGCCTGGAGATCCAGGCCCCTTTTTTTTTATTTTAACAGCCCCATTAAAAGACCGGTGGCATTCAAGATAGGGCTTTTATCGAAATTGTCGAAAATCTGAAAGTGGTTATCGACAATATCAAAATGAACACGGGAGAAGGCGATTTTATCTTCGTTACTCCCTGGTTCGCCCCTCCGCCATACAAGTTGACCAATAGGAGGAATCAGACTTACTATGGCTCTGTTCCTCACCAGTTCATCTTTATAGAAAAAAATATGTTGGGGTTATCGCAGATAACGTTCCGGTCGTAAGAAGGGGTCTAGCACTTGCACAGCACAGAAAAGGGAAGACTCATGGAAGACCTCCGAAAAGAGGCCCCCGGGATAGCGGAAAAATGGATGGATGGTGCATTCAGGGGTCTCACCAAGGAAGAGGAAAGAGAGGGCCTCCTTTCGACCCTGACCGATCTTGTGGATAGGGCGGTACAGATAATCTACATGGGACCTTTCGACCCTCAGGAAGCCCGGGAGATCGGCACGACCGCTTCGGCCCTGAGTTCCAGCGCGCCCGATTTCCTTGGAAGGTCGCTCGATATCATTGTCTTCGAGATCACCAGAAAGCTGCCCCCCTACCTCTTCCCTTCCCTCTTTCCGGATATCACAAGCTTCATGGCGAACTTCTCGGATGGGTATCATGAAGCATCCCGGGCATCGATCCTAAAGGACCAGTCAAGTACCTACGAGGCAATAATGAACGACCTCAAGGAGGCGGACAAGATGCTCCGGATGACCAACGAGCATCTTGAGGCCGTTGTTGATGAGAGAACCTCTCAACTGAAGAAACTCAACGAGAACCTGAGGTCCGAGATACAGACCCGCAAGGAAACGGAGGAGCGGCTCAGGAAAAGGGATGATCTTCTTAGCGCGGCTTTTGATACGACCCTCATATGGATGGCCCTCCTCGACCCGGAGGGGAGAATGCTCCTCCTCAACCAGCAGGCAGCTGATTTCATCGGGAAAGATAAGGATGAACTGGTGGGGTGCCTCTTCTGGGAAGCATCTTGGTGGGAGAACGACCCTCCCTTGAAAGAGAGGATTGAAGGAGCCATAAAAAGAGCAAGGATGGGTGAATATATACACTTCGATGTGGAGCATTACAATCTCATGGAGAGGCTACGCGACATAGAGCTCTCCGTAAGACCAGTCAAGAATGAACATGGAAAGGTCCTCTACATCATAATCGAAGGTATCGATATAACTTGGAGAAAGGACAAAGAGAGAAATCTCAAGAACTCAAGGGATGAGCTTCAGGATTTCATGGAAAATACGAGCGATCTGCTTTTCTCCATGAAAGTGGATGGGGACATCACATACTTATCACGACCAATCAGGGACCTCGGTCTTGATATTGACAGGACGATCAGCCAGAACGCCAACCTTCTGATCGAACGGCTTCATCCTCTCGATCAGGGTCCAGCAAGGGAGTCCCTCCGGAAGAGGATCGAGGAACTGGACGATACACCGCGTATCTACAGATATCTGGACCATAAAAAGAAGGTCCACTGGATGGAGGAAAGGGTCCGTATTGTCTGCGGCGAGGATGGGAGACCGGTCTCCATCAACGGTGTCCTGAGGGACATCACCACGAGAAAGGAGGCCGAGGAGGAGCTATTGAAGCTCAATGAGGTCATGAGGCTCATAAACAGGATCATGAGGCATGATATAAAGAACCGGCTGGCTGTGGTCTATGGTCTTTTGGGATTTCTCATGGAAAGGGGGGCCTTTGACCCCGCGATCCTGAAGTACATCATAACATCGGTAAAAAGGTCCATAGAACTTACCAAAAGGATGGCGGAACTGGAATCGCTGATATTCAAGAGCAGGGATAAAAAGGAGTTCGATCTGAAGGCGCTTATACTCGAAATAGCAACGGAATATCCGTTGAGCACCCGGGTCCATGGGGACTGCAGGATAGTCGCCGATGATGCTCTGTCCTCGGTATTCGATAACCTGATATCCAACGCCGTGGTCCATGGAAGGGCATCCAGCCTCGATGTCCGAATATCCTCGAAGAAGGGGAGATGCATCGTCGATATCTCCGATAACGGCAGAGGCATACCTGAAAATGTCAGGGGGCTGCTCTTCCACGAGGATTTCTCATGGGGTGAGGAGAAGGGGTTCGGTCTCGGATTGTACATCGTCAGCAAGGTACTCGAACGTTATGGCGGGTCGGTCGAACTGGGAGAGAGCAGGGGGGCGGGGGCGAGGTTCATACTGGAGTTCCCTCTCCAGGAACAGGTCTGATCCTAATCCCCCTTTGGTCTCGGGTTACCCTGGATTATGACCTTCTTTCCGTCCTTTTCCTTCACCAGACAGAGTTTGGATGTCTCGACCACATACTGGTCTTCGAATTCCTCGAGGTTCGGGGTTGGAAGGAATACGAAGCATCTCGGGTCCGAATCCAGCATC
>JBLIRF010000001.1:0-48127 GCA_049472175.1 Thermoplasmatota archaeon | reverse complement strand
AAACTCGTGAACAGGTTCGAATCCGTTCTGACCGGGAAGGGGATCAACTGGGGGGGTTCCCTGGCGAGACCGGAAGCTACAGGTTACGGAGCGACGTATTTTGCAGAGGAGATGCTCAAGACCAGGGGCGAGTCATTCAAGGGGAAGACCGTCACCATTTCCGGGTCCGGTAATGTTGCCCAGTATGCTGTCCAGAAGGTCAACCAGCTTGGTGGTAAGGTCATAACGCTCTCTGATTCCGGCGGATATATCCACGATCCCGATGGTGTAACGGGAAAGAAATGGGATTTCCTCATGGAGCTCAAGAACATCAGGAGGGGCCGGATCTCCGAATACGCTGACAAGTTCGGTGTCCAATACATACCCGGCAAGAGGCCATGGGAGATACCCTGCGATGTGGCCATGCCGTGTGCCACTCAGAACGAGATAAACCTCGATGAGGCAAAAGCACTCGTTAACAACGGATGCATCGCCGTTTCAGAGGGTGCCAACATGCCAACCGTTCCAGAAGCTGTCGACCACTTCATCGAGAGCGGGATACTCTTCGGACCGGCAAAAGCCGCCAATGCGGGAGGAGTGGCCACATCCGGTCTCGAGATGGCCCAGAACCATGTGGGACTCGCCTGGACCTTCCAGAGGGTCGACCAGGAGCTCCATCAGATCATGGTGAACATCCACAAGAATTCCTGGGACGCTGCCGAGAAGTACGGACACAAGGGGAACCTTGTTGTCGGAGCCAACATTGCTGGCTTCATCAAGGTGGCAGATTCCATGATAGATCATGGTGTGGTCTGAGCTCATCTGCTCCATGGGGTCACGATCCAAATTCGGCGTGATAGGGCATAACCTGCCCCATTATGCAGGCTTCGATCATGCGGAATGATAGATTTGAACGAGGCCAAAACAACGGTCCTGATACTGGTCAGATAAATTTTAAATCCCATCTCCTTTCTTTTCCGGTCATGAGGATTGGGGACGTTGGTGCCGTCTCCTGTGCAGGGGACCTGCTGGCATTCTCTCTTGCTATTGTTATTGTACTGTCCTTGATATACGGCGTGGGAACAATGGAAGGTGATGGTCCGGAAAAAGATCCGGTGGATTGGGTGTTCGTCCTAGGTTCGATCAGGACATGGAGAGGGTTCGACCCGGATGGGGATGGCATACTTGAAATGGAAGCTATCTCCTCTCTGGACAGTTTTAAAAGCTGCCCGTTCCCTCTGAGCGGGGAGGTTACAGTGGCATTCAGGTCGGTGTCCTTTTTTCTGAGCTTTCACTTCTCTCAGGGGTTCCTTGACAGTTCTGTCGGAATGGCAGAACACCGCTCGATCGTTCATGGCTGTACCGTTCTCATCGACAATGGTGCAGTTATGTTCCCCTGCGTCATGGAGGTTTCCATCTATGGGGGTTCCGGAGAATGAGGGATCCAAATGACACGATCGGGATGGAGACCGCAACCTCGATGTTCCTTCTGATCATCTCCGCGGGGCTCATATTCGGGGCCCTCTCTTTCATTCAGGAGAGCGAAGGCCATGATGAGGACCTCGTATATCTGAGGAACTACCAGGCAAGGAGCCTTGGTATTTCCCTTATAGCCTACCTGCAGGGTTCAGTAGCAGGCATGCCGGACACTCTCTTGGATGATGAGATCGTCCTGGTCTGGGATGGACGCGATGTTCGGAAATCGTTCAACGATACATCGCACCCGCTATCCGGTCTTTCGTGTATTCTTTCGGCAACTCCGGACGGCCTTCAATCCATGCTCATAGTATCCAATTCCGAATATACATTTGGCCCACCCGGGGGCGAGTTCGTAAGATGGACCCATGGAGACGGGACCGGCTGGGTCTTTCTTGTGTATCTTTCGATCCATGATGGTTCCATGGAGATAGGAGGCAGGTTCCCGTGAGGTATCTCTGCATAAAGGATGACATCAACGGGAGGGAGGCTTTCGCATATCTGGCGATCTCCCTCATGGTGCTGACGACTTTCTATGTGTCGTATCAATTATCGATCGAACGGGAATGGGACAGGAACTTGAGAGAGGGGTCCAGGATATCCGATATGGTCTCGGAGCTGGAGGAGTTCAGGACCTCGCTCTCTCGCGAGATCGTTTCCATGCACGATGAATCGATGGCCTATGCTGATGCGGAACTTTCCAGAGAGGCATCAGGTCAAAGATTGGATGGATATGTGGAGGCCAGGCTGATGGAACAGCTCTCGACGGAGATCGAGAGCATCGGTATTTCTCATCAGGCCGATGATGCCAGGTTCCTGTTCGACATCACAAACTGGACCGTGGACTCGAGGCCGATCCAGGGCGGTGTGGACATTCCAGTTCCGGGGACAAGAACGGAGCCCGACATTTCCGGGCTTCCTTCCATATGCACCAGGACGGAGATGTTCGGTGTGAATACGACGGTCCATATCGAGCTTGAAATGAAGGACCGTTTTGGATCTATGGTGATGAAGGACGAGCTCGATATCGAGGTCAGCAGGTTCTCAATGGCAGTTTTTTTAAAAAGTCGCATGGGGAGGTTGCAGGATGCAGTTGAAAGTGGAGAGATGTCATCCCTGGTGGAATACATGGTCGGGTCACTTGCCCAGATGAAATGCCTGATGGGGTACGGGAGGGAGCCAGGGGCCGGCGAGATAGTCCCTCTCTCTCTCCTCACGGATAATGAGCTCGTTTCGGTGATGGACCTTGCCTTCTCCCTGCTCGCCCAGTCGTATCTGAGGTCAAGAGATGAGCATTTCATGGAGGATATCGGAGGATCGCTCGCCTCCGCCCCCGGAGCCATAGGTGAGACTACCCTCATCGATGTTCTTGAGAATTCCACCTGTTACATCGATCCAGGCATGATGGTGCTCCTCGGAGAGGGCATCTTCCATCAGGACAATCCGCCTTCTCTTCAGACCATGTTCAGACCCTTCTTCTATTCTATGGTGGACCTCATCGTGAACAGGATCGTCTCCTACATCGGGCTGGATGATGATCTGTATTCGGGTCTGGGGGGATTGAAGACCATCATGGAACTTGGGGTCGAGGCAGCGGATTCCCTTTCGAGCTCGATCCTTGGTATCGATATCATCGATGCCAGCAGAGAGACGGCGGAAGGTATTTTAAAGGCCCTGCTGGAGAGAAGTCCGCTTCTCGACCCTGATGATGACCTAATAATGGTCAGGGGGATGCCGGGAGCATCATGGAACGGGGCTGCGATATCCACCTATCCCGTCATAGATATCCCCGGTATGGAAAGGTGCTTCGAGATCGGCTTGTCGGACGGTGGACCGAGTAACGAATACTATCGTTCCGTGAACGGAACCATACATTCAAAGGCGGAATACTACGATCCATCCGAGGAATTCGTTGGTCTGATGTGCAGTATATACAATGTCACCGCCTTCTTTGATTTCGACCCCATGGAACCACCGTTCAGGTCCCGAGACCTGCTTGCCGATGAGGAGTTCATCTCGTCCCTTGCCTACTTCCTTGGAACGGACGAGAGTGACACAGGTTCCCTGTCGGAGAACGAGTTCCGTGAGAAGGGCAGGTATGCCATTAAAAAGGTGATAGACGAGCTCTTCAGAAGTACAACGACTCCTGCCAACGATAGATGGTTGAAGCTCTGGAGGGGATGGACCATCGAGGAAATCACATCGATGGATAACGCCTTCCCTTCTGTCGGCTCCATGATCGATTGCGATCTGTGGCCTCTCATGGAACTGGTGGAGGATTTCGCATCCGCCCTTGTGGAGGAGTTCAATGCAGTGAGCCTTTTCGAAACCCTCTTCGAGGTCGAGAAAGGATATTCGGCGCTTATTGCCGACTGGCTTCTGATGAATTACGATATCTGGGCCGACAGGGGCGGCCAGATGAAGAGCTGTGAGGAGAACTGCACCTCCATCATCTTCGATAACACCACCGTTCATATAATGGACATCGAAAAAACCCAGGAGTGCGTCATTTACGGAGGGAACAAGGTGGAGTTCGGAAAGGACAATACCGAGGTTCTCTACCAGTACCCCGAACTCGCAAAATGGATAGCTCTCGGACTGTGTGTCAAGATCCCCATGGATCCCGAACTTGACATGCTCTGGTCCTCATACGTTTCATCATCATATCTGGAGATGACAAGGAGGGAGTTCGGAGATGGAAGCGGTACGGACGAGGAAGGATGGATAAGGAGAGAAATGGTACAGCCTTCCACGAGGGGGTTCGAGTTGACCTTCTCCTCATACAACGGGGACAGCCTTGGCGTCATGAAGGAGGTGGAGAGGCTCGTGAGGAAAGGATTGGATGCCATAGGTAGCTCGTTCGACCAGGGCCTTCATCTTGCTGGAGGCAGGTTCTTCCTGCCTCCGTTACCGAAGGATGATCATATCGAGGTCTCAGGGATGAACTTCGATGCCCCGGGACATCGGGAACTGTACACGGACCTCCGGATCCACAGGAAAGAAACGTACCAGACCGTTCTGAGTCCTTCATCCGGAGAATACGATACTGACCCTCTTGACAGCTCCGCACCGTACACAACCGGTTATCAGCTTGACTTGAAGGGGACTTACGACATCGTGTTCATCCTGAGGGAGAAGGATCTTGAGGTCATGGGGGCCTCGAACATGAGCTTCCCCGTGTCACTTTCTATCAACTTCGAAGTGGGTTCTCAATGGCCAATGCTCGGAGTTGAATACGTGCAAACAGGTAATTTCCAAGAATACCTGGTGGACCGGGTCCTCGAGGCAGGTGATTCTCTTAAGGCGGAATTGAACTGTCTTGTCCAGGACCTGCTGGGTGGGTCCATGTCCTCATTGAGGGAGGTTCCGCCCATCGTACTCGAGATAGTGAGGGGAAACGATCTCGACATCGCGGAAATTGCAAGGGTGGCATCCAATGTGACCCTGGACCTCTCCTCCACATTGAGGGAGACCGTCAAGGACCTCATCCGACACCTGATCGATCTGGGGATAAGCGGGATATTGAACGCGACATGCAGGGTCCTTGGAATAGACGAGATAGAACTTGAACTCGATATGGGGCCTTTCAGGGCAGGGCTCCATACGGAAAGGGGAGCATTGATGGGTGAGGAAGGCAACATCCTGAACATATCTCTCGACATATCATCGATAGGTATGTGCTGCTTCATGTCCTTCAACAGGGTCGACGGAGGTAAGTTCGACTTCAGTGGAATCGTGACCTTCGATATCGGCCCCCTGTATCTCAGGCTCGAGCTTGATCCTTTCATGCTGAGGGCTCCTCACATGATATCGATAGAGGCCCGATACGAGGCGGGTCCAGGCGAGTACCTGATGGCCTCCATCGAATGCCCGGCCCTGGAAGAGTACAGGTCCTGTCAGGTATCACTTGGTGACACTCTTGGGATCGAGCCCTTCATTCCGATCCCACCCCTTGGAGTGCAGGCCGTGATAGATGCTGGATTCAGGCTCAACTACAGGATGCCGGAAGAACTGGGCCCACACATCAACGAGGTGCACTTGTACGGGAGGAACATCTCAGAGATCGAGATATTCAATCCCAGGTGCTTTCCCGTTTACAGCTCCACCCTGTCCATCGAGAATCTAGAGGGATGCTTGATCGGATCATGGAGCCTTGAGCCCGAGGCTGAAAGGTACTCTCTTTGCGGTATCGACCAAACTTGTCTATGGAGGTGGGAAGGCAGGATACCGGACGATGGGCGTGTTCGAATAGTCTTAAGGTCCCCATCTGGTCTGATCTGGGATGATCTTGAGGCTGATCTGGACATTGGAGGTTGGTACTCGAGGGATGCTGATGGGTATGGTGTATGGAGGGAAACCTCGGGGACTCCCGAAGCCCCCAATGGAGGAGCCCTTCCCACCAATATCAGGTCACTTCTGATATCCATTGCACTGACCTCGCTCAAGGAAGCCTGGACAGAATCATACCGCATCTTTGGCCTGACCTTCGATGTGGTGGTCCCGTTCCTTGAAAGAGCGATCGAGCTGTTCATGGAGAGATTCCTTTCAGTGGTCAGAGAGCTGGTGGTCGATGTCCGTATGTTCCTTTCCGTGGAGATCGAGGATGCATCGGGATCAGCCGGAGGTGGGCTGGAGCTGTCCTTCCAGGCTGATGGAGAAGCAGTTGCGGATTTTCTTTCCTGGCTTTATGGGAACATCAAGATCTTCATCAATAACCTTGCCGACCCGGAGAATTCCGGAGATTACCGGGCCTTTCCCATGGCTATCCTCTCAAGGTGCTACATAGGCCTGGATATGTTCATGGAGGTGGAGATGCCAGGCCCGATCGCCAATATGGCCCCGGAAGGGGCTGATCTACCTGATTCTTTCACACTGGCTATTATGGGGAAGGTCAATCTGGCCCTCCCGATGAAGCTTCTGGGACGGGATGTGGGAGGGATCTTCATCAGCATGGGTGTCTATATCAAGGATGCTCCTGATGCCATTGTATCGCTCTTCTATGATATCGGCAACATCGGAATGACACAGGACTTCTACCTGCTCAGAGTGGTCATATGGGAGGGGGGTGTGGAGAGGGTTTGATCTTCACCTCTGGTGAATGTTTTAATATCCAAGCCCTTTGTCGGATGGATGTCATCGAGAACGAACCTTGACAGGTTGGGCTGGGACCGTCATTTCGAAGATTCCGTGAGGGCCCTTGAGATCGAAGGGATCGAAGGTATAGATGTGGGCAGGGTGTCATTTCTCGATGGTTCCCGCTACACTGTCATCACCGGAGAAGGCGAGGTCAGGACAAGAGCATCCTCGAAGGTCCTGATGGCAGGTGGACCAGCGGTCGGTGATTGGGTCGTCGTTAAACTGTCCGGTACATCCAATATCATCATTTCGGTCCTCCCGAGGAAGGGTTGCATCTCACGAAAGGTGCCGGGAAAGGAGGTCCATGAGCAGGTATTCGCAGCAAACGTCGACATTATCTTCGTCATGATGGGGCTCGACAATGATTTCAACCTCAGAAGGCTGGAAAGGTATCTTGTCATGGTATCCGCCTCCGGTTCAAGACCGGTGATCCTTCTGAACAAATCCGATGATGCCAAGGACCTCCCGGCCAAACTCCAGCAGGTCCATGAGGTGTCCGGAGAGGTTCCGGTGCATCATATCAGTGCAATGAACGGCGACGGAATGGATGTCCTTGACAGGTATCTAAGAAAAGGAGTGACCGTTGCACTCATTGGGTCCTCGGGTGTGGGAAAATCCACCCTTATGAACCGATTACTGGGTGAGGAGAAGATGAGGACCGGTGAATTGAGAAAAAGTTGCGGAAAGGGAAGTCATGTGACCACTTCCAGGGAGCTGATGGTTCTCCCGGAAGGCGGGATCCTGATAGACAATCCCGGGATAAGGGAGCTGCAGCTATGGGGTGACGAAACAACTCTTGAAGAAGCTTTCAAAGATATCCTCGGACTTTCCCGGAAGTGCAGGTTCAAGGACTGTCAGCACCTGTCCGAACCTGGATGTGCGGTGAAGCGTGCTCTCGAAGAAGGGGAGATCGAGAGATCTCGATTCGATAATTACATCAAGATGAGAAGGGAGCTCCGATTTCTCGCTCTCAAGACGGATAAGGGAGCTAGGACCGAGGAGAAGGCGAGATGGAGGCCCCTAACAAAGGATGTCAAGCACTATCAACGTTTCAAGAAGGAAGGGAGATGAGTTCGAATTGCTGTCGGGATATTGACAGTATAGATATTGCAATGCTATCAGGTCTCCCAAATGATGAATTCATGTTCATATAGAATCCTTGAGATATCGAAAATTGCATTGATAGATAGGATTCGCTTTAAAAATTTTTTTCCCATTAGTTCAGGGAAAAATATATAATTTAATAATTGTATGTGCATTCAGGTTCCACCTTGACCTGGAGGTGCATTTATGGATGAAAAGATGTACAGAATTAAAGTAAAAGGGGAAGATTTGGTTGTTGAGTTGGCAGGGGACAGGAAGTTTGTAAAGAAAGCATTCAACGAAATACGTAGGATACTTGACAAGGATCTCAAGGTCCCAAGAAGCCTGGCTGACAAGAAACCGTCAAAGAGAAGGAAGAAACCGGGCAGGAAGAAGAAGCCCGGTCCGAAACCCAAAAAGAAGGCCAAATCGAAGAAGGTCCCCAAGAAGGACAGGGTCGACATGAGCAAGATGACCCTTGAACAGATCTTCAAGATCAAAGCACCAAAGAGAGAGAACCAGAGGGTCATTCTCCTGGGATATTACATTAACAAGGTAGAGGGGAAGAGGGAGTTCAGGGCAATGGACCTTCCTCCGCTCTACAAGAAGCTGAAGGTGGAAACCCCAAAGAACCTCAGCTACTTCCTTAGAAAGATGTCGGAGGACCGCAAGGGTCTGCTGGAACACGGCAAGAAGCAGGGAAGGTACAAGATAACGAAGAGGGGTATCGATTTCATATACGATGTCATTCCAAATGGAAAATGAGCGTTGAAGATCACACCTTGATCCATGCTTCATCGGTGGGTCAGGTAGCCTGCGGCGTACTGTTCATGCAAGCATTTGGGCAGGCCATGTCCCTCCCAATTGAGAGGGGCCCTTCAACAACTTGAGAAGAGCGTCATATCATACCCTGAAATGCTCAAGGGCCTCCTCCTCTGCAAAGTGCAGGTTGCCCGGGATAATCAGACAATGCGGGGGTGGCCCCATATCGATCCCCTTGAGCTTCCCAAGTTCTCCGTAGAGCACCTTCCGGTCTACCCTGCCCGCTCTGAGCACGGCAACGGTTTTGGTCCTGCCGCTGATCTTCCCACCTCCTCTCTCGGCTTCCATCCTGAGCAGAAGTTCACATCCTTCGGATGCTGTCATGTACCTGTCCCTCTCGGCCTGAATGTCAAGCAGGACGAGGGTATGAAGCCCCCTTTCCATGTTCTCTGTAATGATATCCAACGGCGAGGTCGGGAAATAATTGCCCTCAGGGAACGCGAGCGTGGTCGTTCTTCCGAACTTATAGTGCTGCAGTCCAGCCAGGCCCGAGGCAGCGTTGAAAATGGAGGCCGAATGAATGATCTCGACGCAGATTCCCCTGTCCATTGCATCGAATCGAAGCTCCTGATGGGTGGTCGCGGTAAGTGGGTCCCCTGCCGTCAGAAAGCATACCTTTTCGTTGCTCTTCAAGGATTCCATCACCACCTCTTCCTCTTCCACTTCCTTCCTGTTCAGAAGAATTACGTTCTTTCCTGCAAGTCTTTCCAACCTGCCCAGCGTTCCCTTCTCCAGAAGAGAGGTGAAGAACTCTGCAAATATGACATCCGCAACCTTCAATCTGTCGAGACCCTCCAGGGGGATCGACCTCTCGCTGGAGAGCCCGAGACCGATCAATGAAAGCGTCTTCATGGTCGCCCCTAGAGGATGTTCGATATTAAATTATGCTCATCTCCGAAAGCTTTTCGGGGAGATACGTATCTGTTACGAAGTCCAACCCGTATTTCGCGAGTGCCTGCTGCTCGGATTTCTTCTTGAGCTTCAACTGCAGTTTGATCTCTTCCTTCCATCTGGTCGAAGTGAACCTGGGATCGGTCAGCTCCGACTTGAGGGCATTTATATCGTTGTCTGAAAGACCGTCGCTGGGAAGATCGTAGTTCACGATGTCGGACGGTGTGATCCCCAGATACTGGGCGGAAGGCGTCGCCAGGTATTCCGATATATGTGCTGTCTTGATGGCCCCGTAGGCGACAGAGGCGAATATCCTGTAGGACCAGGGATCACCATCCGTGAAGATCACCACCGGAATCCTGGAGAACTCATGTAGACGTTTTATGAAACGTCTGGTGGACCGTGCTGGCTGTCCCTTCAGATGAACAAGAACGGCCTTGTGGCTGTCATCGAAACCGTTCTCCACTAGTCTGTCGAACATACCTCCGGTCTCTACCGCAACGACCATCTTGGCGTTGATTTTCTTGAACCTCAGCTTGTCCTCCTCGACATTGTAAGGGATACCGTAACCAGAATCACCCACGTCATCCTTGCAGTTGATCTTCTTGATCTCCCCTTTCCTGTTCTTCTCCTCTATGGTCAGGTCTCCGATGACCCGTGCACCGTCCTCCTCGGGTCTTAGCTTGAAATCTTCCCTCAATGAGGCGGTGATTATCTCGAGGTCCTCGGCCAGCCGGTTCGATTCATCCTGTGTTGGGAACTTGGCCTTGCTCCATCCTTCCGAAATGTAGTACATCTCCCTCAGTGTGGATGATTTCCCGGACCTGATCATGTCTCCAATGAAGTCTATGGTGTAGAGTGTACGCAGGAGGTTGGTCGCACCGCCAAGGTCCTTTGCGGACCTCCTGACCACATCATCTCCGTACTTCCAGACCTTGTGGTGCTTGGATAGGACTATGTTGTTCTTGGTCCTGGAGGAGACCTCCAGATGTGGTACTTCCCCTTGTTTCATTTGATCGTAGATGACACCGGCTATGCTCCAGAGCCTGTCTTTGGCCAGTTGGTTCGCCTTCGTGATCTCCACCTTAGTCAATCGATCACCTCTTACATGGGGTCGGCCCCGATCACCTCGCCTGAAAGCTTCGAATAGAATATCTCGACCTCCTCGTATTCATCCTTGTCCAGCCCCAAAAGGGTGAACCCAAGATGAAGAGATCTGGCGGGAAGGAGAGGTCCCACATCCCATTCGATCACACCAGGTCTCATCCTGTAGGTCTCCGGATAAATACCCTGGACCAGTGTGTCAGGTACTTTAACTGCCAGTTTGAACTTCCTCTCTTTCTGGGTGTAGTTCTGGACCCGGATCGTGACCTCAGTGACAGGCTGTTTATCCTCCCCTTCCCCAACTTCATGGAAGTGTATCCCGGAATCTATCACATGCACGTTCATGATCTTGGTTATGACCTCTTCCAAGGGGAGTTGAGGTCTCTCGAGGATATCGGAGCTCTTCCTTGCGATCTCCGGGAGTATTTCCTTGATGAGGGTGTACTTCTCCGAGACCTTCTTGAGCTTCTTCTTCTTGTTGATATGTGATTTCACCCTTCGTCCACAGTCCATAAGGGCTCTCGTGCATTCCTCGATGATCTCGTCAACATCGGCGACGGCTTCCTTGGATTCGGAGGTGAAAGGAACGTTCGTGGATGCGATATGGATCAATATCACCGCGGGCCCGGCAGGGAGTCCTTTGCCCCCTCTTTGCTCCAGGCCGTAGGGCCTCCAGTTGATCTTCTCGATGGCATGGGTCATTGCGCATCCCCCCTGCGCATATAGCAGGGGCACCCTGTTTGCGAACCGAAGCACCTGGACAGTATCTCCGGGGGGGAGCTCGCCGCCGTACACTATCCCTGCCTCAACCTGGAAGGGTGTGCCCCTGAAGACCTTTGGGTCCCTGGTTACGGTGTATGCGAACTTGGAGTCTATCTCCTTGCGAAGCCCCTTCCTGATCAATCTGTCGCCTATCGGGGAAAGACAGTCTGTCGGGGGTGACATGAACTTCATGTCCTGCATGACCGAATACAATGTCTGGATCTCATCAAGGGCGATTCTCCTTGGGTTCATGGTATCTTTTATGCCAGCCTTGTCAAGTATCTCACGGGCACCCCGTGGTGATATCCGCGCGAATTCGTTCGTGAGAAAAGAGGAAGCTCGTTTCGCTTCCGTGTACTGAAGCATGCTCTTCAGGACCCCGAGCTCTGTCCCGTGAGGATGGGGTTTGCTCTCCTTCGCAGGTTCTGGCATCTTGTCCACGACCTTCTGGAAGTGGAATCTCTCACCGTCAGGGTCCTCGAAGTAAATATCCACATGGGGATTGACGATTGCTGTGGACCTGAGATACTCAGGAACGGTCTGTTTCTTGTTCTTCTGGTATCTCCCCTCGATCTCGCAGCTGAACTCGGTGCCGTGGGGGGCGTCCCAAAGGACCACCTCGCTCGAGATAATGTGCGGTCTGTTGTTCTTTGTATTGATCTGTATCTCCATTCTGTTGCAGGGGTAGTCCTCTCCGATCTTTGATATGATGGTTATCGTTTTCCCAGTGGTCAACTGCGAATAGAGCACCACGGAGGAAATACCGATACCTTGCTGCCCCCTTGATTGCCTTATGGAATGGAACCTTGACCCGTAGAGGAGCCTACCGAAGACGTTGGGAATCTGCTGTTTCACGATCCCGGGACCGTTGTCCCTGATGGTTATCCTGTATCTGTCACGTTCATCTGCCTTTTGTATCTTAACGTCAATGACGGGAAGGATCCCCGCTTCCTCGCAGGCATCCAAGGAATTGTCAACAGCTTCCTTCACCGATACCAGCATCGCCTTTGAAGGGTTATCAAATCCGAGTATCTGTCTGTTCTTGGAGAAGAAGTCCGAGATCGAGATCTCCTTCTGGTTCTCGGCCATTTTTTGGGCATAAGGTACAACCACCCGGTAACCTCCATATATTCGTGAGCGTGATCGATTGTTATTTGAAACCATGATTTAAATGAAGATGAGGGGGTGGGTGAAAGAACATCTTCCCCTTTCTTTCATTTTCTCTTACTGAAGAACATGACAAGGAAGATGACAGCAATAAGCAATGGAAGAAGCGTAATCATGAGTCCGAAGGAAGACCATTCAAGGACCTCACTGACGGTTGGATCATCGAAGAAAATGTATTCGATAGCCAGTATGACGAAATTACCCAATGCATCCGCCAGTCCGATGCAGGCGAAGACCAGGAACAGGACGTTCATCAATCGGCTCATCTCCTCGGAGACCTCTCGCTGTCTGGTGTCGATGAAGGTCCGCAGTACCTCGATCGTGGAGGAAAGGATATCCCTGGAATGGGAAAGTTCTTCAAGCAGGATGTTAAGGTCGCGTCTTGTGGTCTCGATGCTCCTCTGCATGATACCTCCGATCGTCTGCGACAGGTCATCGATCGACGCAGTTTGCCCTCTCAGGGAGATCGATGAGGCGACCTCTGCAACTCCCTGATACATATCCTGCATTTTGGAGGAGTATCTCATTATCTGATGCTCGACCTCGGAAACGAGGGAGAACCTGATAGAAGCTCTCGTGAGCAGCTCTTTTTCTGTCTCGAAACTCTCCCGTTCAAGGAAGTCCTTCTCCTTCTTTTTCTTCTTCACCCTGGCCGTCGGAGTGTAGATCTGCATGTGGGTATGGATATTGTTCTGTAGCTGGAAGATCTGGTCCTTGAGGTCCTTTCCGTTGGAGAGTATGTCCTTTAGCTCCGTCCTCTTTAGATCGTTGAATTTGGAAAGTATTATGAAAAGATCGATAAGCTTGGATTTGATGGCCATCATATTTATGAGGTATGTCTGCCTGATCTGGTAGAGCGTCTTTTCATTCGGGCTTTCTCTGCCGTATGGAGAATTGGCCGATATTTGTATGGGAAAATCCCCATAGGTTCCGAGGGACCTGATATCGCCCATATCCAGTTCGAGGACCATATCGTGTGAGAGGATGTCCTTTGTCCCCCCCTGCGGTTGACCCATGACATAAAGGGAGGATGAGATCTTTCCATGCTGGATGGAATTGATCATGAGCTGCTCCGTCCTGTTCATGATGCGGTTCAGATAGGAAATATTGGATTGCAGGAGGTCCAAGTCCTCCTCCATTCGATCCCTTTCCTTGTAAAGGAAAGATATGTCCGAGTAGGTCCGGAGCCAGACCTTCTCGTTGCTTGCACAAACGAAAAGGTTGTAGAAATGGGTAGAGCCCTTATTGTTCATGTGGGGGTGCAGTTTTTCAATTATCGATTTCCTGTATGCCGTGATCTCGTCGTACTTCATCTTGATAAGGTCAGGGGAGACCTCAACAGGACCTCTTGCATCAGGCTGGACCTCTGTGGATAGCTCTATCAAGACCATATCCTCTTTTATCGAGGGATCGCATTTTATCCCAGATGTGTTCGGGTAATTCGTCCTGAGGAACTCGAGGATCTGCTTTTCCTTTCCCTTCTCGGGTCTGAAAAGGATAATTGAATAGACCTTAGGGCCATACAAAGTAAAAGTCCTCAAAGTTCATCACCATTAACTGGAACAAGTTCATCCGATAGGTCGGAAATCTGATTATTGGGTATCAATCGTTATGGTTTTATAATAAAATATGGGTGTTATTCGATTTCCATGGAATCATCGGTCCATGGAGCAGCATACGGACTTCCTTTCCACGATAGGACACTCCGAATCCATCCATCTGAGGGTCGACCTTCCGGGAAGTACGATCCCGTCGAACCCCATCTTGAGCAATTTGACCTCGATCCCGGAGTACCCCTTCGGTCTCATGCAGCCAAGTACCAATCTTCCTTTCAGGACATTCCTCATCCTCGCGGCCAGGTCCAGGATGTCACTGGAGGGTGGGGGCGGTGATCTCTGAAATGGGGTCCCTTTTGTGGGTATCAGTATGAGAAGGACCACGGTATCCACGTTCATTTTGGAGAGCACGTCAACTGCTTCATATTCCCAGGATATCTTTCCTCTGTCAAGACCGGCAAGTATATGGGGAACCACGTCGACGCCCTTTCTCATCAGTACCCTCAATGTATCTGCGAAATCCTCTTTTCTCCTGTCAAGATGAAGGACATCTCTGATGGTTATATCATCGTATACAAGGTCGAATGATACCTTGTCGACACCGGAGGTCGATATTGAAGACGCCACCCTTTCCCCGACAAGCCCGCAATGCAGGTTGATCAGAAGACCGGTCTCTTCCTTCAGCTTCCTGATATCTTCGAATGTATGAGGTGGAAGGTCCACGGCACCGAAAGGATCGCACCCTCCAGAAACCAGAATTCCCGATCCATTCCTTTCCCACAGATCGATCCCGAAATTGTACAGTGCCCCTTTTTGCGAAACATCCTTCATTCCCTTGAGGTATTTTCCACAGCAGTGGTCACATGAAAGGGCGCATCTTGTTCCCGTTACTGAAACGGAAGGAAAGGAACTGCCCGGTTCGTATACGGTTATTCTTCGCACGAGAACTTCATAATATATGCATACTTATCACTTTTCCAGGTAAGGAGCCTTCTCAGGTAATGTTTATATGGGAACCAGGTATTGGAATTCATATCGGACGGCCGGGTCATGTCGGTCTCTGGGATTCGGAGAAGATATAATGAAGATGTCACAGGAAAAGGTTCTCGGGTGGTCAAGGTACGGATTAGTGCCATATGACTGGATAGTCCCAGGGAAACTGATGGCATCGGTCTATCCGCCGGACCTTGAATATCTTGAATTCCTAAAAAGGTTCGAGGGGATAGGGGTTTCGATCAATCTCTCTGAGAGTCCATGGCCCGGGGAGTGGTCCGAAGGGTCTGGGATCATGTGTTATCATATTCCTGTGGTGGACATGTCAGTACCGACCCGGGACCAGGTGAGGGAGGCCATAAGGATCGTCTCGGCACAGGATGGGCCTGTCATGGTCCATTGTGCAGCGGGGATCGGAAGGACCGGGACCATGATAGCCCTGTTTCTTGTCGATAAGGGCTTATCCCCCTCCGAGGCGATAACGCTTGTAAGAAGCAGGAGGAGCGGTTCGATACAGACCTCGCAGCAGGAGAGGATGATATATGAATGGAAGGCAGAGAGAGGAAGCTGAACCAGGGATGGACGTCATCGTCCTTGCCGGTGGTTTCGCGAGGAGAATGTGGCCTCTGACCAGGGACAGACCCAAACAACTTCTGCCCATTGCGGGGAAGCCCATGATAAGTTACACCCTGGATAAATTGAAGGATATGGATTGCCTGGAGAATGTGTTCTTGTCCACCAACGAGGTATTCGAGGAGAATTTCAGGTTTTTTTTAAGTGATCATGGCGACGAAAAGATCAAGCTCGTGATAGAGCCTTCCACCGCGGAGGAAAAGAAACTCGGCTCCGTGGGTGGTCTTGGTTACCTGATAAGAAAGGAACGACTTTCAAGGGATACGATGATAATCGGCGGGGACAACATCTTCGAGTTCCATCCATCAGAAGCTGTGGAGAGGTTCCGGGAGATCGATATGGACCTTGTGGCCGTCCATGATGTAGGGACAAAGGAAAGGGCTAGGCTTTACGGGATAGTGGATGTGGATGATGACGGGGTCATCACCGGTTTTCTCGAGAAACCAGATAATCCCCCCTCCACGCTCGCCGCTACTGCGTTCTATATCTTCACTGGAGATACCATGTCCCTTGTCCTGAAATATATTGATGAGGGAGGGAAACCGGATGCTCTGGGTCATTTCGTGGATTATCTGGTCAGGAAGAAACCTGTTCATGCCTGGAGGTTCTCCGGTAACTGGTTCGATATAGGATCTCTCGAAGTATACCATGAAGCGGACAGTTTTTTCGAGAAAGCATCTGATCTGACCGGCAGCTCTGATTGATGGCGGCCGTCAGTGAACAGACCCTATATTATCTTCCCGGTGCTTGTGACCTGTATCTTGTTGCCGACGATATTGTAGGACAGCTGGATGCTCTTTTGCTCGAGGGAGAACTTGTTCACGGTCAATGTATGGTATATCCCATCAATGATGCGGGTCGATCTCAGCTCGAGGATCCCATCGAACTTATCGATCACCGACTGCATCTCCCGCTCTCCAAGTATATCGGCCATCAGGAATACCACGACGATCCCTTTCTGCATTGCGATCTCCCTTACCATTATGATGAGGTCGTCGGTGTCGGGGATCCCGAACTTTTCAAGAAAGAAGGTCAGAGGATTGATGAGTACCCGGTTGACCCTGTCCTCGGGCAGCATCCTCATATGCTCTATGATCCTTGCCGGGACCGCGTTTATGAAGAACTTCGAATATTCAGGGCAGGCGTCCATGAAATCAAGGTTCTGAAGGAGCTCCTGGCTCACATTCTCCTGTATGATCTCGAGGATCTCGTCGCTCGAGGCCTCCACATCATAGAAAGCCACCCTCTCCCCCTTCTCGAGGCCATCTAATATGAACGAGTATCCGAAAAGGTCCTTCCTGGAACCAGGGTCCCCGACATATAGGATGATGGAGCCTTTCTTGAAACCTCTTTTCTCCAACGAACCATCAAGTGCGGTGATACCGCTCGAAACCGTTCCCCCCAGCCCCCTCTTCGGTGACATGAAGTCGGGAAGGACCGGTAGATATTTAGATTTCACGCAGCCGAACATAATTTATCCTATCAGAACATTGTACCCCCCGAGTGCGATGATAGATCAGGATATGCTGTTCAGGGCAGGCCTTATGCTTTCGGTACTCGTTCTTGCGGGTCTTTTCGGGGGATCCCTTGTCGGAAGGATGGAGCAAGAACCGCTCGAACGGATGAAGGAGATCTCGAGTGAGCTTGGTCTGTTGATAAACACCCTCCATCTCAAAGAAGCTGGATCATCCATGAAGATAACGTTCGGGGATGGCGGGGCCATTGATGATGGGAGCATTGTTTTGCCTTCCTCGGTGAACGAAGGGTATTTCGACATCGAAGTAAGACCAGGTGCATTATCGATAAGGAGAGGTGAGCACCTTTCAATGGCAGCGACCGGATCGTGGATAATTCCCAGCCTCCCCCCTCTGAGCCCGGTTGGGTTGAACGGATCGCTCTCCCGAAAGATCTCCCTGTTGTCAGGGGGTTTCACGGCCCGAACTCCATTTGTCCTGAGGATGTGCATTCCATCTCAATGCTCCGATGGCAGTGTATACGTATATCCGGAGGAGATCGGGAAGCTCCCCCTCCCATCCCTTGTTGCTGAACTGGACTCTCTTTTGAACGGGCCCGGAGCGGTCATTCCGGGTTGGAGGGATGAGACCTCCCTGGGATGCGGGGACATAATGGTCATTGACCCTCCACTGGTCCTTTTCGATTTGGGGAAGGATGTCCTTGAATCGGGAGACTGCCCTCTCCCGGTCCATATCCCCTGGGAGACCCTCCCCTCGTTGCCCGTGGACCATGAAATGGATGGATCGATCGTATTCTTCAGGGAAGCCCGTCTCATGCCGGATGGGAACATCAGTTTGGTGAACGGTTTCGAGTTCCGTCCCTGATCATATGCGTCCTTGTGCCCTCAGATCATCGAAGTACTGCGAGACCTTTGGTCTCAGTTCCGGGTTCAGAAGGGCCACTTCAAGGTTCGCTTTCAACCAATCGGAAGTCGAACCTATATCGACCCTGTGGCCCTTGATCAACAAGCCGAAAAGTCCTTTCGAGGATATATACCTGGATATGGAATCTGTGAGCTGAAGCTCCCCACCAACTCCGTTCCTGGACACCCGGAGCCATGAGAAGATCTGCGGATCAAGGATGTACCTGCCGATGATGGCCATGTTCGATGGAGCATCTTCTAAAGGCGGCTTCTCCACGACACTTTTCAATTTGAAAAGCCCTGGTTCGACCTCTTCCCCCGGATCTACTATACCGTATCTCTCAACATGTTCCTTAGGTATGACCTCGAGGCCGATGACAGGTGCATTGACCCTCAGATGGGCCTCCCACAGCTGTCTGATAGCGGGAACCTCCGAGATAATGATATCGTCCCCCAGGAGGACTGCGAAGGATTCATTGCTCACGTAATTCTCTGCGCACAGAACCGCATCGCCAAGGCCTTTCTGCTCCTTCTGGCGAAGGTAGAACAGGTCCGCAAGGCCCTCGATCCTTTCCAGTTCCTTCAGTGCCTTTTCCGCTCCCTTCTTCCTGAGGGCGATCTCCAGTTCGATGTTCTTGTCGAAATGGTCCTCCATGATCTTCTTGTTACGGTTGGTGATGATGAGTATCTGGTCAAAACCGGAGAACGAGGCTTCCTCCACGACGTACTGGATGGCGGGTTTGTTCAGGATAGGCATCATTTCCTTCGGTTGTATCTTTGTCATGGGGAGAAGCCGGGTCCCGAGACCTGCTGCAGGAATGATAGCTTTCATGGACGCGCACCTGTACCCGTTTATTAGGTACAGGATATTAACCTTTTTTATGGACCACTCCGCTCTATCGTTCAGGTTTGGCGATCCCACCTGCTTCCACTACGTGTTTCATGAAATGTCCCGCCCACCTTTCCTCCATCAATGCCGTGATGGTCAGTAAACCATCGTGAAAGCCCTCGTCGATGATGGTGGAATGCTTCCTCAAGGATGCCACGAGTTCCTCGTTGTTACCGGGAAATGGCATGATCATGTTGACCTTCATAAGAGACGGCAGCAGTTCCTCGATAATATCCATTAGCTCCCCGAGGCCCATACCATTCAGGGCGGAGATCGGTACGGCTGCATCGATCATGGACCTTTCAGAACTTGAAAGCATATTCATTATGCCTTCCCTCATATCGACCTCTGAAACAGGGTCCGGTATGAGGTCCATCTTGTTCAGGGCGAGAAGGATCCTCCCTCTCGTTCCACCTTTTCTCAGGATCTCGAGGGAATCCGAGAGTTTGTGTGAGGCATCATGTTGAAGTTCTGATGCGTCAAGGACAAGGACCACAACATCGGCTTCGAATATCTCTTCAAGGGTTGACATGAAACCCTCCACAAGCCAGGGAGGAATGTCCTTTATGAACCCCACCGTATCTGATATCAGGCATCCCCTGCTGCCTTTCATCTTCCTCGTGGTCGTTGAAATGGTGGTGAACATCTGTCCTCCTACCTCCGTGGCCTTGTGATCCGAGCGAGATGTTATTAAGGCATTGAAAAGGGAGGATTTGCCCGCATTCGTATATCCGGCTATGGAAACAAGATAGACACCTTTTCTTCGCCTCGATGCTCTTTTCTGCCCTCTTCTGCTCCTCTCTTCCTCAAGCTTCCTCTTCAGAGAGGCCATCCTTTTCTTTATCATGTCGTGGTAGTAGTTGACCGCGTATTCTCCACCTGCCATGAACCCAGGCCTTTCGGAGAGCGTCCCCTGATGTATGTACTCCTTCAGGACGGGGAGCTGATATCTCAGGTCCGCGATCTCCACCTGCATCCTGGCCTCTGGACCTTTGGCATTTCTCCTGAAGATGTCCAGGATCACCCTGGTCCTGTCCGCTGTCCTCTTTCCGGTCCTGTGGGAGATGCAGTATGTCTGGGACGGGGTAAGGTCACCCGCAGTGATGATGTGATCGACATCCAGAGCCCCGACCTCATCGATCTTTCCCGTACCAACGTAATATCGCGGGTCAGGATCGTCCCTGGACTGACCGCTCTGTTCCACGATATCATACCCTGCACAACGGCATAGCTCCAGCATCTCACTTACCCTTGCATGGTCAGGTGTTATCCATATGAGGACTGCCCTCCGTCCGATCCCCTCGGTTTCCATAAAGGCTCAATACGGACCATATAATGAAAACTTGTTATATCGAATGTCGAATTCAAGGTCACTTTAAGTGAAAAAAAGGAGTTAGGGGCCCGGTTTCCCCCGAAAAAAATGTTTTCGGGCCCCTACAGAGTGCATCCCATTTCGTTTCCCATCTTTTTGTTCATTCGTCTAGATCATTGGTTAACATAATCGCGGTAGACATTCTCCAGAATGTCCGAGGTCTTCTTCTCTGCCAGTATTTCCAATCTCCGCCTCTGTTTGAGCTGGACCTCTTCCACATCGATCGTGTCCAGACCGTTCCGGACAAGTTCGAACAAACCGTGGTCCCTGCTGCGGAAATGACCCAGGTCCACCAACTTGTCGATCATCGCGATCATGACATCTGGCAGGTCCACGGTAAAACCTGAGTTGACAACATCCTCCTCTGGATCCTTTATCAAGAGGTCTAGAGCAGCGCGGAGGGCATCGGAGCGTGTCTTGTACTGGCCGTGCTCGACCATGAAGTCCAGCGCATCGACCTGGTCGGCGTTCAGTCTTATGGTCAACTTCTCCGCCTTATCCATTTTCACAACCTCTACCAAACCGCCTGCTGTCTACCTTGATATGTCGGACAAATATTTAAAATGTCCGACAATATTGCAGTTATGCCCGACCTATTTCGCATCTGGGCTTACATTTTCATGGATGAGACAGACGTTGTCCTCGAAACTTTTAGGGTCCTCCCGGGAAGTATAAAAACCAACTATCGTTACTGACCGTTCGATGCCGGACATAGCTAGGAGGCTCTTTCGATACAAGAAACTGCTATCACCTGAAGCCCACGATACCCTTGCAGGCGCCCCGGGACTGATGGACCGGTTGGAAGATGTTCTGGAAGGAGGCGCAGACCTCCCGCTCGTTATCGAGCGCTCTCATCTGGAAGCACTGGACCCGGTTACCATGTCCGAAATCAAGAACGTTGTCGATAACGCTGAGAAAGGATCCCGGGTCAAAGACATTAAAAGTACGCCGCCTGATCCTGCCCCCATCCAAATGGAACGGGTCGAATCCACGATAAAAGATATCCGGGTGGACCCCCCTTCATTATCAGTCAGTTCGACACCTGGTCCAAAGGTCATGGCAGGAGCGACTTGGTGGGATGACAAGAGGATCCCCTCAGCTGGAGCTCTTGCGGGGATCCACCGGCCTTTAACTGGGACAACGAAGCTCGGTGAAGGGGCACACATCAGGATCGACCACCCTTCTGGGCCCGGAGGGAGGCCGAGGCCGCTCGCGGCGGAGTATGATGGCGATCTGAGGATGATCAAGGATCCCACTTCCAACATGGGGGCTCAGGGGAGGATCGATGACTTCAAGAAGCTGTTCATGGACCGGTACCGGACCCTGAGGGATATACTGTTGATGCAGTATGGAGCCCTTTCCTCGTGCCTGGATATCGGATCCTTAAGAGCTTCCGAGGATGAGGTCAGGTTCATAGGAATTGTCGAGAATATCAGGACAACGAGGAATGGCCACCGAATGGTCAATGTTGAGGATCCAACGGGGAGTGTCAGGGTACTTTTATCAAAGAACAAGAGGGAACTTGAAGCCTTGAGTATAGTCAATGACGAGGTCATAGGTATCGTAGGCAAGTTCAAGTCGGGTGATGTACGTGGAGGATCGATAGTATTCGCGGATAGCATCTACAAGGTGGACATTCCCGCCGATCATCGGAGAAGGCTTTCGGACGTGAAGGGACTTACCGCAGCCTTTACTTCGGACATCCACATTGGCTCAAGGATGTACCTGGACAAGGAATGGAAGAGGATGGTGAGGTGGTTGAGGGGTGAGATCGAGGCATCCCTCCCCGGTAAGGATGGTACCAGGGTGAAATATCTGGTGCTTGCCGGAGACCTTGTCGACGGGATCGGGACCTATCCAGACCAGGACAGGGACCTGCTCATAAAGGATATTTTCAAGCAGTACGAGGCACTTGGTGAATCTCTCTCGATGGTCCCTGACCACATCCATGTGGTTTTACTACCAGGGAACCACGATGCGGTCAGGATCGCCGAGCCGCAACCACCGCTGCCCGGGGAATTCCAGGATTGCTTCTCGAATTCCCATATTCACTTTCTTTCCAATCCCGCGTTCTTCTCGATCCACGGGGTTCATGTGGCCGGATATCACGGAAAATCGATAGACGATCTCGTAACGCTCTTCAAGGACGTGACCTACGAGAATCCCATAGAAGGTATGAAGGAGATGCTGAGGTTCAGACATTTCTGTCCAAGTTATGGTATGAGGAACCAGATCTCCCCTGAAGAAAGGGATAACATGATAATCGAGGACATCCCGGACATCTTCGTCTCCGGCCATGTACACAGGTTCGGACTGGAGAATTACAGGGGTGTACAGCTAATCGAAGGGTCTACCTGGCAGTCGCAGACCCCGTTCCAGAAGATGATGAACCTCAAACCCCAACCCGGAAAGATGGGCATTGTAGAGCTTGATCTACCGGACACAATGCACGCATGGGAGCTCACCTGAGACCCGCAAGCCTCATCATGATCGCCTTCTGCGCATGCATCCTGTTCTCGGCTTCCTGGAAAACCACGGACCTTGAAGAGTCTATCACCTCGTCCGTGACCTCCTCACCCCTGTGGGCAGGCAGGCAATGCATGAATATGGCATCTGGATCTGCCTTTGAGAAGAGCTCCATGTTCACCTGGTAGCTGGCGAACGTCCTCAATCTCTCTTCCTTCTGGTCCTCATCCCCCATGGAGATGAAGGTGTCGGCATAGACCACATCGGCACCGGTGATAGCTTTAACTGGGTCATCCACGATCTCCATCCGGGAACCGGACCCTTTGGTAATAGAAAGGGCCATGTTCAGGATATCCTGCCGTGGTTTGTATCCCACAGGGCATGCCGCCTTAACATTCATGCCCAGGATGGCGGCTCCCAGGAGAAGGGAGTGAAGGACATTGTTCCCGTCCCCGACCCAGGCCAGGGTTCTTCCAGTGAGGTCTCCCTTGACCTCGGTCATGGTCATGAAGTCAGCAACCGCCTGGCATGGGTGCTCCAAGTTATCCAAACCGTTGATCACGGGAACGTCAGCATATCTGGCGAGGTCCTGAACGTTCCTGTTCTCGAATGCCCGGTACATTATGAGGTCCGAGAAACGGGACAGCACCTTTGCCACGTCATGGACGGATTCCCTCTTGCCGACCTTTATCTCGTCGGGGGACAGATAAAGGGCGCATCCTCCGAGTTGCTGGAACCCTACCTCGAAGGAGACTCTCGTTCTTAGACTTGGTTTCTCGAAGATCATGGCAAGGATCCTTCCTTTGAAGGGTGCTGTTTCCTTACCGTCATTTCTCTCGCCTTTCATGGTGATCGCAAGGTCTATGACCTCCCCAAGCTCATCTTTAAGGTCCAGAATGGAAACAAAATCCCTTTTCATAGAGTATCCTCCAGCCAGACATCGGAGCTAGGAACAGGTCCGATATATATATTTCCCGGACCGCACCATTCCTCCATTAGATAAACTTATTTATGTTGAAAACAAATACCCTATGTTGTATGGATCATCGCCCCATACAACTCGCTATACGAACTACGTTGCAGGGGAGTAGCTGTTTCTTAGGTGTATCACTCCAATATGCTGAACAATCCTCTCTTCCGAGACCCCTGCAACACTCTTTTTATCATGAAAGATATATCATACGATCGGTGGAGGAGCCATATTGAGGTCCCATGACCTTATCAGGGATCTGAAAACGATACTGGACAGGTCCGATTTCGCAACCTCGGAGTTCAAAAGTCCGGGCGAGGTCAGTTTCAATCTTGTTTCCCGGAGAGATGACCTGCTGCTTTTGATAAAGGTGATCATAGCCCGTGATGAGATCTCACGGAACGTATCGAGAAGCATGGTGAACCTGACACGGGTCTTGAAGGGGTCCCCGATGATAGTCGTCCCATCCACCCCTTCTCTGCCATATCAGGATGGTGTTCTCTATATCAGTTACGGCATCCCTCTCCTTACCTTCAACACACTATTTGACCATCTGATAGAGGAGATACCACCTTTGATATACCATGGCTCCCACGGCTTCTTCGTGACCCTGGATGGGTCCCTTCTTCGAAAAAGAAGAGAGATGATGCAGGTCTCACTCGGTGCCCTGGCAGATGCTGTCGGTGTTTCCAGAAAGGCAATTCAGATGTACGAGGCAGGGATGGGTGCGGATATGGAGGTCGCATTGTTGATGGAGAAGTTCCTGCAGACACAACTTATCCTGCCCATGGACCCGTTCTCCTATGATGATGAGTTGCAGTCCATTAGGGACGGGATCGATACTTATCATGGTATGAAGAAAGAAGTAATGGAACATCTTGATTCCATAGGAATGGAGGTCGTTCCGACCCAGAGATGTCCATTCGATGCCCTGGCCAGGGATAAGAACGAACTCTTGCTGGCCTCTGTCGGGGTCGGACCCAGAGGTATCAGGAACAGGGCAAAGGACCTTAAATGCATAAGCAGGATAACTGGTGGTGATTCACTCGTGGTGGTTTCTGACTCGGTGAAGGCCCGGAAGATCGATGGGACTCCAATTCTAAGGGTCTCTGAGCTGAAATCCACCGAGGATCCAACCGGACTAATAAGGATGATAAGGGAGAGGGCCTAGGCCTGCCCTCTCCCAATTCATACAAGCGGCTCGGGAATATATTTATAGGTACGTACCCGATTCGATATTCGTGAGGCCAGGAAGTATTCCTGTGATAAAATGCTGGGAAACGGCAGCATCGATAGCGATAGTGTTGATGATGCTATGCGTTATCCTGCCCGTCTCGGACGGGCTTGATGATGTGGATGAGAACATAGTGTTCGAGGGCAATAATTCCTTCACATCACCTTATGTTAAGAGCGGTACTGGTTCAAGTTCACGTCCTTACATAGTTTCAGATCTTGATCTTGGACCTCATAATATCCAGATAAAGAATACTTCCAAACACCTCATACTGCGCAATATAACCTTCTCCAGCTCGGATTCGTGGGCATTGTTCCTTTATAATGCTGACAACGTAGTGATAGAGAACGTCACGACCATAGACAGGTCAAGGGTTGTTTACGGTTATGTCCTGAACGATATCATGATAGTAAACAGCAATTTCTCAAGTATCAGATACTCTACGAACTCATTCGACTTCCTATCCTGCAGTTCGGTCACCATCCAGAATTCATCATTCTCCGAGAACGTTCTGACCGGAGCGGGAAGGATCGGGTTCAGCCAGGGTACGGGACACCGTTTTATAAACAATACATGCTCTGGAGTAGCATACGAGGACCTGAGGTTCTTTAGTAATGGTGTGATCGCAAATTCCACCTTCCATGATTCACAGGTCACCGTTCAGGACGGCAATACGGGCTCCATGATAGTGAATAACCACTTTGACAACTCAAATGGGGATGCTCTTAGAATAGTGTCAACATATCGGTTGGTGATCTCTCAGAACTATTTTCATGGGACCAACGGCATCTACTTCAATTCTCTCGCTTGGCAATCGATCACAACAACCCAGGTGATCGATAACAATACCTTCGAATCCTGCGACGTGGGATTGAACACGGAAGGCTCTTACCAGACAAGATTGACCTATACCCACATCCTTTACAATTATTTCGGCAACTGCACATCCTATGCGATAGCATTGAACAACGGAATGACGAACCGCATCTGGAGGAACATATTCTATCATAATGCAGGTACCGATAATTCCACATCAGGTTCGCAAGCTACCCAAAACTATTACTCCCCTTATTACGAGAACAAATGGACCGTGGGCGGCGTCGGTAATTTCTGGGCCAACCACCGCCAGCCTGACCTGGACAACAACGGTATCGTGGATATCAATTACACCATACCAAGCAACGGGTTGGATACAAGACCCTCCACGAACCCCTATTTCGATACTGCCGGACCGGTCGTTACCATCACGGAACCATCGTCCGGTACGATCACCCGTTCATATCTCAGAGCGACCTGGACAGCGACCGATATCGGGTCAGGCATATCCAGGACAATGATCTCACTTGACGGCGGTCCTTTCGTGAATGTCGATGAAGGTATGCAAAAAAGCCTCTTTCTTGAAAAAGGTAACCACGATATCAGGGTCAAGGCCTACGATCTTGCTGGCCTTTACGGGGAAGACAGTGTCGCCGTTTTCATCCCGGAAACCGAAGATGTAATCATAATCGAACATCCGATCGAGGGGGAATACAACTCGACCAGTATGTATCGGATAACCTGGACCTTAATGCCGTATTTCGTTCCCGAGAACCTTTCATTGGATGTGGACGGTCTCCTCACCTATCTTCCCCCCAGTACGAAGGCTGCCATCCGGTCTCTTGGCGAAGGGCCCCATACGGTCAGGCTGACCGTTAGGGATGACGATGGTCTGGAACTATCTAGATCCTCCACATTTACCATAGATGTCACCCCTCCGCAGATATTCATCAGGTCCCCGCAACCCGGTTCGGTGATCTCGAACAACTACGTGACCTTCAATATCACCGTGGAGGATAATTACGGAATTCACCGCGTGGATGCGTGTCTGGATGAAGGGCCATATATAGACCGGACCGGCATTTCGCAATTCTCCGACCTCCTTCCGGACGGCCCTCACACCATGAACATAAGGGCTTTCGACCTTGCAGGGTCGGTTACGAACGTCAGCCTGTCGATCCTTATTGGTGGAGATACCGGGATAGAGATCGTGGAGCCTCCGGATGGTACAGCGACCCGGAACGGATCGTTCATATTGAAATGGGAATATTCCGGTCAGTTCCCCTGGAGTCGTTCTTTTTTAAAGATAGGAAAAGGAGCTCTGGAGGACATCAGGGGTGAAAGAGAGCTGGAGATCCCACTCCCGGAGGACGGGGAATATCCGGTCTCGATAAGATTGCAGGACGATGACGGAAATTACATCGAGAGTACCATCACCGTGATAAGGGATACGAGATCTCCACTGGTGGACTTCGTGACACCCGAGGAGAACTCAGTGATCAACAGAACGGATCTCAAGGTTATATGGACATCACGGGACCAGTTCGGTCAGGAGGTGAGGAGTTTTGAGCTGTATATTGATGACGGACCCGCACTTGACATGGGGAACTTCACATCTATGGACCTAACCTTATCTCCAGGCAACCACAAGCTGAGGATAAAGGCCATCGATCCTGCGGGCAATTCAATGGAAAAGGAGTTGCACTTCGTCATCGACATAGAACCTCCGGTAGTGGAGATAATCTCTCCGGCAGACGGTGAGATCCTGAAGGATTCATCGGTCATGATAACCTGGAAAGCTTTGGATGACCATCTGCTGAGCAACCTCACCCTTGTCATAGATAACCGCATATTCTTGGATGTGCTCGGAAGGACTTCCTACAATGCAGCGCTGGGTATCGAGGGAGACCATTACATATCCCTCATTGCCTCGGACATGGCCGGTAATCTGGTAACAAGGACCGTAGGCGTCATTGTTGATATGCACCTGCCCGATCTCGAATGGGTGAACGAACCGGCCGGGTTCGTTTGCGAGAACTGGTTCAACATCAGCTGGGCCGCATTCGACCGAAACGGCATCGCAAACCTGTCTCTGGAATTCGACGGCACGGCAGTTTACCTTGATCCTGAAGCATCGTACATCAACCTCACGCTGGGAGAAGGGGAATATACCTTTACATTGAGAGCACTGGATCGGGTCGGTTGGGAGTGGTTCATATCGGGTTCCGAGATGTTGGTCATCGATCTGACCCCGCCTGTACTTAGCATTGACCTGGAGAGGTCATATGTATCCGGAAACCAGGCAATGATCTACTGGTCCGCCAAGGACACGGTGTCCGGTATAGCCTCTACCATGATAGATATCGATGGAGAGGGTTTCGGGATGGTCACCACCGGGAACTTCTATAAGTTCGAGGGTCTCGAACAAGGCGAACACACCATCACACTGAAGATCATAGACAAGGCAGGGAATTCCGATGGGGGTAACTGGTCTTTCTTTATCGGGAGTGGAGGCGGTGGGCCGGATGACGGGGACGGAAGCTCGATCCCTTTCTTCGGTATCCTGGCAATGGGATTGGTGGGCTTGCTGCTGGCAATCATGATAATCGCAATAATAATATCACGTAAAAGGTCGAGAAAGCATGAGGATGAAGAAGTGAAAAGGCCAAAAAGGCCGGGTTTATCTATCCCAGCGGCTCCCATACATCATACACTTCCTCCTCAAGGACTCCAGCTGATGGACCTCCCTCCGGCCACAGGCGGAAAGATAGAAACCACGGAGGAGGGTTCTGGTTATATCAGACCTGCAGCTGAGAGGAGGAAGCAGAAGCGGGTGATCAATATAGGGGAGGACATGGTCCCGGAAATGAGAACCTCATCGGAAGATATTGAGATCATCAGGGCAGAGGAAAGCCCAACGGAAGTATCAGAACGTCCGTTTGTGGATAAGACCGGCAGGGAAACCACGACAGTTTTGGAAAAAGAAGATGTCCGGGTACCTGAAGTTCATGATATACCCCACACTGATGGGAAGGAGCTTTCCCACGAGGTCCCTGTCTGGGACGAGGATGAGGATCAGATCCCTATCTGGGGAGAGGCGGATAATGAAGGGGCGGATCAGGAAGATGAAGAGGTACCTGAATGGGAAGACATCGATGACCTTGAAGAGCTCGAAGAAATGGACGATATTGAGGATTGGAATGAGTGAGGCTCCAACCGTAAAATATCAATAAAAGGTCAATCTCACAACTCTCTCGATATCGGGAGGTCGGGCTTGTGCCATACCTGAAGGACAGAAGGGTCGCTCACAGGGTAATAAAGGATTATCTTTTGATCACTTTGGGTGCTCTAATCATGTCGCTCGGCCTGCTATGGTTCCTTGACCCATACAAAGCCTCGGCAGGAGGTATCTCCGGGATCTCCATCATCCTGAGGAACACCCTCGGAGTCCCACTCGGTCTGTCAATGATGGCATTGAACCTTCCATTGTTCCTGATAGGTATCAGGATGCTCGGGAGAAGGTTCGGTATCAGGACCTTCTACGGATTCATGATGTTCTCCGTAATGGTCGAGTTCATAGAGAGGATCGTTTACCAGAGGGTTCTGAACACGCATTCATACCTTCTCTCGGATCCGAGCGGTGTCAAGGTCTTGAGCGATCTGGACCCCCTTCTGGCAGCAATATTCGGGGGGGTCCTTCTGGGCGGTGGACTCGGTCTGGTTTTCAGGGCACAGGGCTCGACCGGAGGTTCCGACATCATCGCACAGATAGCTGTCAAGTACCGGGTGCTGACCGCCGGGCAGGCCTTCATGATTTTCGATTTCCTCGTGATCTTGGCAGGAGCGGTGGCCTTTGGCAATGTGGGGTACGCATTGATAGGTTTCGTCGCTCTATTCGTCTCCTCCAAGACGGTCGACATAGTCGTGGAGGGATTGGGCAACACCAAAGGTCTGTACATAATTTCCGACAATTGGAAGCCCATAAACGAGCGTATTCTTCATGAGATCGAACGCGGGGTAACGATACTGCATGGACAGGGGGGTTACACAGGGAAACAGAAAGAGGTGATCTTCTGCGTTGTTACCCGGAGGAACATCTTCAAGGTTCGCCAGATCGTGGTGGAAGAAGACCCCAAGGCATTCATGGTGATATCCGACCTGCACGAGGTCTACGGTCTTGGTTTCAAACCACAAAGAGAGATGGAGACACCTCTCTGATCGGAGGTCCTTGTTCATGAGTGGCCATCACAGGTTTCCTGCGGGAACATAAACGATATAACCTAATAATCTCTCATATCCCGCAATGAAACTGGAAGTCAGGGAAAGGCCTTATGATCTCTACGCTGTCATTGGAGCCTCGTTCATCCTCGTTCTGGTCATACTTATAATCCCCAAATTGGATGTTATCCGTATAATCCTTGGGCTTCCGTTCATACTATTCTTTCCTGGATATGTGCTGATTTGTAGCCTGTATCCCGAGAGAAAGAAGTACTTCGACAGGGACGGCAAGGAAGTGCCGCCTCCTTCCGGCGAGGATGAGAGAGGTCACGAAGATGTAAGGGAGGGGGCGGAGAGCAAGGCAGGTTCCCGGACCCGGAGGAAGGACCGAAGGGGATCCCCTGTTGAGAAAGAAAAAGGAATGGATACCGGAGATGATGGACCGGATTGGCCCAAAGGCAAGGGTCTGGACGGTCTGGAGAGGGTCGCCCTTTCACTTGGTCTTTCCATCGCCATTACACCTCTGATCGGACTGGTGCTCAATTATACTTACGACTGGGCGCCCGATACACTCGGAATAAGGTTGATACCGATACTTGTGTCCCAGTTCGCATTCATCCTCATTGTCGGAGGAATTGCAGTTTATAAAAGGATGCGCATTCCGGTAGAGGATAGGTTCAGCATCGTCATCGATCTGAGATTTCCCAAGGACCAAACACTGATGGATAGGGTATTGACGGTCGGGATCGCGGTGATGATGGTGCTTTCCGTTGGATTGCTGGTATACATAATCGTGGTCCCCAGGGAGGGTGAATCCTTCACCGAGTTCTACATACTGGGTCCCAATCATAAAGCGGAAGGTTATCCCGGGAACTTGCTTCTCGGGGAGAGCAATTTACTATACATTGGCGTGGGGAACCATGAGAATGAGAACATGGAGTATACTCTCGTCATGACACTGGACCCCGGTGCAAGGAACGATACCGTTGGCTCCTTCGACAACGTTACAATATCGAGAAACCGGCAGCCGGCGATGGAGGTCAACGTCCCGGATGAGAAGACCATCGAACTGCAGTGCAACTTCTCTGTTCTGGAAACGGGGTCCTACAAACTCAGGTTCCTCCTGTTCAAGGATGGAAGGGAGTACCGAGACCTCCATATCTGGATAAGGGTATTCCAGGAAGGGTATCTGAAGAATATCGCAAATCGAAAGATCGAGTTCTTCTTGGCAGGGGCCGGAGGCGACCCTTCTCTGCTCCCCTCCTCGATGGATCCCAGCTCCGACCTTGTTCTCTCGGTCGGAGGACGTAATATGAACGAAGAGGACACAATCGCCAATATCACCTTCAGCATCGGAGATAATGGCCATTGGATACCTTTACAGGGTTATCCATTGGCCGGTGATCTGGAACCCTCGGATGGCCTTTTTTTAGAGACCTTGTTCAACTCCACCTCGTCCTGGGGCCCGGTGGATGTGTCTCTCCACCTTCCCGCGGGAGAGTGGGACCTTGAAGTCCAGCTAAAGACACCAAAGGGTACATCCCGGGTGATCCACAGGGTCTCGGTGGAGGGTCCGTGATGAGCAGCAATTTCACTGCCCTTGGCAGGGTGCTTGCTGTGATGGTCGTTTGCCTTTTCGTATGGGCATATCTCATCGGAAACCTCATGGTCGCAATGGTGGGTTCCGGGATCCTACTGTACATGGCATATAGAAGGATGGAGTTCCACGGTCTGGTCAAGAATGTTGATATACTCTCCGAGAGGCTCGTACTTGAGGATATCATACACAAGGACAGTCCGTTCAGTGTCAAATTGACCCTTTCCGCCAGCGAGACGATCAACGTTCAGGGGTCGGAACTGATACCGGATAATTTCGATCTGAGGTCGGGGAGCACATCCTTCAAGGGGAAGCTCGAACCGGGCAGATATCTGGAAACATTCTTTTCCCTTGTTCCGATGGAAAGGGGTGCTTTTAGGTTTCCACCGTTAAAGGTCAAGGTCACCGAGGGGAGGGACCTCTTCGAGTCAGAGATCCTGGTGGACCCAGGGACGGAGATCTTTGTCAGGGCATCCAAAAGGGACATCTCTATGGCCCATATAATGTCCAAAAGGAAGCAGTTCGAAATAACCGGACCTGCCAATAGGAGGCACACGAGGACCTTCAGAACTGACCTCAGGTCAGTCAGGGATTATTTGCCGGGGGACCGGTTCAGGGACATAGACTGGAAGGTGACATCACGGTTGACAAGATTGATGACCAAGGAGTACGAAACGGAGACGAACCTGCCCACACTTCTTCTTGTGGATTCCTCTCTGTCAATGAGGGAGATCGTGAGGAGGAGATCGAAACTCGATCATGCCGTCGCGCTGGCGATCCAGATAGCTATAGTGATGGACCGTCAGAACCATCCATTGGGTATGATAACCTTCGACGAGACCACGGTCCGAGACCATATCATCCCGGGAACCTCGGATGTGGAGCAGGTCCTGATGTCCCTGTTCAGACTCCCCAATCCGATAATGACTGACATGTATCCGGGTATCCCTCCGTATACCGAACGACCCAGCGATGTCGATGTTCCCCCGTTCTTAGAGAATGTCTCCCCGTTCCTTGATAGGAGGGGCAGGGCAGCCCCGACCAGGGACAGTTTGACCGGGATATTCGAAGCTTTCAGGGAGATCAGGGCTTACGAAGGGACTGGCCTGCTCATAGTTATCATATCGGATATGGAGACGAATACCTCATCCTTGCTCAGGTCAGTGAAGATCGCGGTCTCACGGGGACACAGGGTAATTGTGATATCACCTTTCTCCTGGACATACCATCTGGACAAGAAGGATATTACACCATACGTTCTCGAGAAGGCTTACATGGACCATCAGGCAAAGCAGGGACTGCTGAGGGGGTTGATGGCAGCAGGGGCGAAGGTGATCGAGGTCGGCCCTCGTGAGAGGGGTGATGCTGTACTCTCGGGTCTGAGGAGGATGAGTAGATGATCAGGTATCTTGTGGTCCTGTATCTAGGATTGATCTCCGTCGTTCTGATAGATCCCAATCCGCTCTGGGCGGCCCCCCTGGTATTGGTCCTTGCGGGTTTCCTGTGGGAAAAACGCTCACTGTCCCTTGCAGGTCTTGTGCTGTTCTCGATGGTCAGTATCGGACATATCGGAACACCCTCCTTCTCGGACCTGCCACGACTGTTGCTTCTGACCATCAGCCTGCTATTGCCGATCATCGTCCTCCTGGAGATCTCTATCTCTCCGAAACCGTTCCGTTTGCTCAGGATATCCATCGTTCCAGTCCTTGTGACCGCAGGGATGGTTGTCGGTTTCTTCTCGATCTTGATGATACTAGTCAGGGTCCAGAGGATCGGTGTTTACCTCTCATCTGATGGGCTTCTCCAGGTTTTCATAACGATGGCCCTCTCCATCTTCCTGACAGGCCCGGTACTGCTAGGCCGGACCGGTAAAAAGACCGATAAGACCCTTCCAGGCCATGATGGTAAACATAGTACAATAAAAACGAATAAGTAAGAGAAGGATATTTGGGCTCCCCAATAGCGCTGACCTTCCATCAATCCAGACTTTCTCTGAGTGGGTATCAGCGAAGGCAGCTGACAGGTGAACACAGATGGCTCGCAGGGCAAGGTCCTCAAAGGCGAAGGGAAAGAAGAAGGAATCAAGGGTCTCTCCCAAGCCCGAAAAGAAGAAGGCCGTATCGGAGAACGTCAAAGAGGAGGCCGCGGTGCCGGAGAAGAAGGTGGAAAAGGGGTCCCAGGGCAAGGCTCAGGAAGGAGCTCCGAAGAAGTCCACAAGGTTCCAGGAGAAGCCCGAAAAAAGCCCTCTCAGGGAATGGTACGAGAACAACAGGAATACCATCTTCTTACTGCTTGGCATATTCGTTTTCGCATTTCTTATCAGGGAATACTTCTATTATCAGATCTCGTTCAACACCTGGCCCCCAAATATCGTGGGAAATGACCCTTCATATCACAAGAGGGTCATTGACTTCATCCAGAGCGACTATCATCACATAAAGATCGACCCGCTTCTGAACTATCCCATTTCCGGAGGCAACCCAAGGCCTCCGATATTCGACTGGACGATAGCACTGGCAGGTTTCGCCCTTTCTCCCCTCTTCGGCTTCAATGTCGATAATGCAACCTGGTGGGTCTTCGAATTCGCACCCACATTCTGGGGGGCTCTGACGATCTTCCCGATGTACATGCTTGGAAAGGAGATATTCGGCAGAAAGGCTGGGATCGTTGCCGCCTTCCTCCTGGCAATAACAGCGTCGCATATAGAAAGGTCCACCCTGGGATTCACCGACCACGATTCTCTGATCGTCTTTTTCCTAGTTGTCTCTATATATTTCATGACCAGGGCTTTCTCTGTCCAAAAGGATGAGAATTTCATTGCCGATTGGAGAAGACCCGATGCGGTACTTCTGGGTTTTAAAGCCTTCGCGATCCATAACAGGGAAGCATTGCTGTATGCATTCCTTACAGGTCTGTCGATAGCGGCCATAGCATTGACATGGCAGGGTTTTGCATACGTTCTTGCAATATTGCTGATATACTACATGGTCCAGCTATTGATACATCGTTTCAGGAACGAGGACGCTCTGGGCACGTTCATGGTCGTGTTCATCGCAATGATTACCGTCGTACTGGTGTCCCTGCCCTACTATTTCACATTCTCCATAACGATCTGGAGCCAGGGATTCTACATACTTCTGGCCATGACGGTACTAGGGATATTCATCGTACCGACAAGGGACATACCCTGGTTACTGGTCATTCCCACACTCCTTCTGCTGCTTTTCGTTTCCTACTTCATTCTTCAGTGGGGATTTCCCGAGACAGCAGATCTTCTGTTCACCGGCGGGGGATACTTCGCAAAGTCCAAACTCTATTCGACCATTGCGGAGGCTCAGGCACCCGATATCTCACGGGTGGTGTTCACTTACGGCCCAGCAACCTTCTTCCTGGGTCTGATCGGAGTGGTAATGGCCGCCATCAAGATACCCAAGAGGATGAGGAAGGACTACATTGTTGTGGTTGTCTGGACCGCCGTTGCCATATACATGTCCCTCTCAGCTGTCAGGTTCAATTTCAACGCCACACCTGCCTTCGCCCTTCTGGCGGGATGGGTTTTGGTGAAGATCGTGGACTACTTCAAGGCCGAGGGTCTTTCGATAGTATATTCCATCGTCGCCGCACTGGTCTTCATTATTCTGATACTCGTACTATCGGAAGGATGGGACACCTATCTCTCAAGGAACCTTATGACCTTCATGCTGTTACCTATTTTCATTGTGTCCATAGGGTATTTCGCATACATGAAGTATAAGAAGAAACGTGAGACCTTCAAGTTCAGGAAGATCCTGACCGCACTGGGCGTCGGTTTCCTAGTGATATTCCCAAGCCTCTTCTTTGCCTTCGATGCGGCTGTACCAACCGAGACCAAGAGCGATTTCGATCCCAACCTCGAATATCTTGGGTCCTTCGGTTCTTCACTCCACAGCGAATACTGGATGGATTCATATGAATGGCTGGCACGGCAGGACATCCTCGTGAATAACAAAACAGTTCCTCCGGAGGACAGACCCGCCTTCATGAGCTGGTGGGACTATGGTTTTGATGAACTCCTTCTGGGAAAACACCCCACAGCAGCGGATAACTTCCAGAACGGTTACCAGTTCACCGGCTCGATGATCGCTTCCCAGAACGAATCCGAGGCTGTAGCCCTGATGACTGCTCGGCTTCTCGAGGGGGATTGGATCAAGAACAACCAGAAATTCTCCGATGACGTCTGGGATGCTCTTATCAAGCATCTGGGTGGCGATAAGAACTCGACCAGGAGCGCCTACGAGATCCAGAGGATATACAGAAGGCCGGAAGACTACATCAAGGTGGTCGAGAACAATCCCGACAAGTACGGGAAGTTCGAAGGGCTCACCTGGCCGAATGCAAGATATGCAGCTGCCCGCGGGGCCATGATGCACCTGGGCGAGGAAGGCATCGTGGACCTGTATCATGATGTCCGCGAAACGACCGGCAGGTCTCTCAGATACTTCGCAGTGGACTACCGTCTGTTCCCGTTCTCGAGCAGCAACACGGGTATCTTCTACGCCCCGATAACGCTTGCCGACAGGAACACCGAGGACTTCCTCGAGTACAAAGTGTATGCCCAGGAAAATACAAGGGGATCCAACGAGGACCCCCAGTGGACCGATTATCCCGACAATCCGATCACAATGGAAAAAGCAAAGGAGGAATCCGAGAGGCTCGGTTACAAGTTCAGGATCAAGAATTACGAGATGTTCTACACTGATCTTTTCTATAACTCTCTCTTCTACAAAACCTACATCGGTTTCTCCCCCAGTGATGTGAATGAAGCCCAGGACGGCAAGTCGGTCCCGGGTGTGTCGGGCACCCTTCAGAACCTTCCCCCGATGCAGGGATGGAACATGACCCACTGGAAGCTCGTCTACAGAACATATTACTATTCGGAAAAGGATGAGGGCAACTCGACCTTCCCGGACGATTACAAACCCATGGAATCCAAGGTCGCCATGACCAAGTACCGCAGTGAGGGCGGCGATATCAAATCCGGCCTGGGTCAGGGTGTATTCTATCTGATGTATTATGACGGGGCCATTGTCGAAGGCCGGGTAAGAACGGAAAGAGGGGTCGGCGTGCCGGGGGTGAGGGTGACGGTCCTTGATGATTTCGGCATACCGCACGGGAACGTTTTCACCGGACCGAACGGCGAGTACAGTTTGATAGTACCCCCTGGAGAAGCTGACCTTGTCGTAACCGAGGGAGACCTTGAGAACCAGTACGATATGCTTTACCAGTTCCAGATGGACCAGTCGACCGGACAGCCCACATCACTGCTCAACAGCACCATCCTGGAAATATCGGACGATCTGGCGATGCGGAGGGTGGATAACGGAAAGATGACCAGGGACCTGGTCATATCCGGGAAGACACTTTCCGGTAAGATATACTGGGACCTGGATGGCGACTCTGCCTTCACCGAGGGGGAGGATGAACTCGTTGAGAAGGGTGAGATCACCTTCGAACTGAAAGGTTCGAACGGGAAGGTCTACGGCCCGTATGGGCTCGAGGTCGATGGAAGCTACAGGTTCGAAGACCTCGTTCCCGGAAGATATGACATCATCTACACCTTCGGAGGCAAGGAACAGACGCTGATTTCCGATTACAAGGTTGACCTGCAGGGAGAATCCACCAAGGACATTCGAATGGACAATACAATTGTCGGTGGCAGGGTGAAGGTCGTAAGCGGGTTCCCCGCCCAGGACCAGAAAGTCCTCATAACTGACTCTGAAGGGGGGTCGGTCGAGGCCAGGACCGACCTGGCAGGCAATTTCTCGGTTGACAGACTCTTCCCGGGAATATACACTTTGAATGTCATCAACACCGCTTTCGTGCACGATCCAGTGAAGTTCGAGATCGACCAGGGAGACAACCTCAGCTTCAATATCACTCTGCTGCCAAGAGGCGACCTGGAATTGAAGGTCAAGTATCCGGCGGAATACAGTTTCACGGAAAACATTGAAAACGCCTTAGCTCCAGTTACCGGCGGCATCGTGCATCTGACCGATACCAACAATATTACCCGGAGATGGTCTGCGTTCCTGGATGAGGAGGGGTACCTGTACATGGAGGTCCCTGAGGGGACCTATGCTGTCCATGTATATTCCCTGGACCGTGACAGCTACTGGGCGGCTGTGTCCTCGGTCGAGATCGGATGGAAGGATAGGGTTTCCCGGACACTGATCCTAGGAAGGGCGTTCAGGGTGAATGGGACCATCACCAAGCAGGCCGGTATTCCGATCAACAATACGATGTTCTCGTTCATCAGGGAGGATGATGGAGCCATTGTATGGATCTCTACCAACGATCGTGGAAATTATGAGGCATTTCTGCCAAGGGCGGATTATCGGGTCAAGGTGGAGAACACTTCCTATCCTGGTAATGTTACATACTTCCATATGCAGGACCTTCCCAGTACGGGAGGTCTCGACAATATTGAAATGAACCTGTTTGCATCCCAGACAGCATCCGTCACCGGGAGAGTATACTGGGACAAGGACGGGAACAATATCTTTACGACATCGGAGGACCTGGAATCCACCATCGACGACCCTGTTCCTCTCCCCATCGAGTTCGGTCTGGAAAACATCGAGATCCAGTTCGAATACTCGAACGGCTCCATTTCCTGCACCACATTTATGGACGGAGAGTTCGAGGCATTTCTTCCACCGGGCGAATACCTGATGAAGGTGATAATAGACGGTTTCTACCCGTTCACAAGAGAAGTGATCGTGGAAAGATCGGCCGAGGTCCTCAACTTCGGATTGAACGGTACGGACGCCCCTCTCGAAGCCCGTGAGAGACAGATCCAGATAAATGCCACTGTACCTTTTTACGGAAGGTACGGGATCGATAATGAATCGGTGTCCAACAGGGAATTTTTGATAAATCCAGCCGAGACCTACATGGTCGGAGGACCCATCCGGGCGAGGACGGACAATGACGGGATCCTGACAGCTTCCCTTGCTCCCGGGGAGTATTTCCTGGAAATTACCGAGGAGTTCGACGAGGATGGAGTTCATCATACTCTCTACACCTCGGAGTATCTGGGGGTAGAGCCATCAACGGGGATCTTCTATCTCGACTGTCAGGTGGAACATATCATAGCGTATGAAGGGACAATGTTCCTCGTTGAGAATTCCATTGTGAAGTATCCTGCGGAGATATCGGTCAACTTCAATTCCATACAAGGTATAAAGGTGACGATAGGATCAGGGGAGACCGATTTCAACGGGAAGTTCCAAGTGGAGCTGCCGGCAGGGGATTACATACTTGAAGCGCACCAGGAGAGGCCGGGAACCCATTACATGTACTGGGATGTCATTTCGCTGGACTACGGCTCTGAACCCGGAACATTCGAAATGGTACAGGCTTTCCCAGTGGAAGGGAGTTTAAGCCCGGATTTCGACGGAATGGGCGATTCGGAGGTGTTCTTCGTAAAGGACGGACTATGGGTCGGTGCTGAGGTCCAGGAGGACGGGGATTTCTCCACAATATTGCTCACTGGTGTCTACACAGCGGAGTACAATTTCCTGACCCTCGATCCTTCCTTCGATGAGGATATACAAGTAGAATACTACCACACATCAACGGTGGAGATATCCGGTGCGGTCGTGGGTCTTCTACTGGAAATCTCCAAGAACGTGGAGGTCACCGGAGCCGTATATTACGATGTAAATGACGATAGGACAATACAGCTGGAGGAGAGAAAGGAAGGTGTTAATGTCACTTTCACACCCATGGATGGAGGGGACCCTGTTTGGACATATTCGGACTCCAACGGTGATTACTCGTTGATGGTACCCTATACCAGATTGTCGATATCCGTTGACATGGAGGGTTTCAAGTCCTCCCCCAGGGAGGATGTCGCAATTGTTGACCTTCCAGAGGATGGTCTCTCTCTATGGGACATACCCCTGGTTCCCGAGGATGTCGTCGTGAAGGGAGTCATCTACGTGGACCATGATCTTGATGGCATATACGATGCCGAGGAGTCCCCTGCTTCCGGGCTCTACCTTGTATTCGAGGACCTCAATGATGATGAGATCAGGATAACCACGGAGGGGGACGGTTCATTCGAGATACACCTTGCTCCCGGTATCTATACAGTTAGCGGTATGCGGTATAGCGACGGTCGTCCGATGTTCGGGTACCTTGCCGAGCTCAACATCGACATGGGCGATGACCTCACCGATGTTGAATGGTCCGCGGTTCCGGCAGCCAGGGTATCGGGGACGGTCGTATACAGGAATACGGATGGAGAGCTGATATACGAACCTCCGGAAGGTGACGAGCTCGTCTTTTCGAAGGTCGATGGAGGAGGCGAGATAACCATTCAATACCGGAAGGGGACCTATGTAGTGGACATGCCATATTACGAGTATTTCGCGTCCTCCCGGTTCATCATCGAGGAATACGGAATGGATATGTCGTACAGTATCTCAGAGAGGTTCACCCTCAACTCCTCAACGACAGCGCAGGACCTTGCATTCGAGTTCGAGAAGATCAAAGAATATACGTTCGATATAGATCTTGTGAACGACCTGCAGCACGAGATCCAGATGGCCGCGAAGGAGACCGTCAGGCTCGAATATTACATCGAGAACGTCGGGAACGAGCCTTTCTCGGTGAGTGTGGTCACCAGCGAGATACCGGATTCCTGGAAAGTGGAGTTCCCCGAGGGTACTGATATACCTCTCGAAATAGGCGAAAGGGTCACCAGATGGGTAAATATCACCTCTCCATCGGAACCTGATTTCTCGAATTCACTTATATTCCAGGGAGAATCGGACCAGAATACCAAGAACACATTCCAGGTCCAGATATCGACACCTTCAAGCTACAGGTTCGATCTTCTCTTCGATATACCCGAGGTGATGGGTGTTGATTACGACGAGATGAGGGTATTCAACATAACTGTGGACAATCTCGGGACGGGGGAGGATGTGGTCAACATACAGATGGACCCAAGACCCGAGGAAATCGAGGGCTGGAAGGTCGAATGGGAAGGGTCCTCGGAGTTCCCTGCAGCAGGTGAGAATGCCACACTCCTTCCAAAGGGTGTCAGGAAGTATGCGATAACGGTCTGGACACCGGAAGGGTCCGAAAGTTCCCTCTACAACGAAAGGCTGACCCTGACCTTCACCGGGAAGAACCGCTGGGGTGACGTGGTGAAGAAAGAGGTCACCATGGAGGTAAACAAGCCAAATCTCGTGCTTCCTCCCGGCTTCCTGAAGATCACCAACCGCAGACTTAACGATGCTGTTCTGAATCGTACGGTCGAGGCAAATATTACCGTTCAGTCCCTTCATCGTGATGCCCATTCCGTCAACGTATCCCTCATGGTCGACGGAGAAGTGGTAGCCGAGGGGGTCGTCCCCTACATACCCCAGGGTGGGACAGGGTCCGCGAAGGTTCGTTTCAATGTCACGGACTACAATATAACCGAGAATGAGTTCCATACGCTCGAGGTCCTTGTCGATCCATACAACAACATCAAGGAGACCGATGATTTCGACAATGCAGGCATCTGGTACAATGTCGTTATCGGAAAAACACCCGAGAGCACTCTTGAAGTGAACTGGAGGATAGTGATATTCGCGATAATGGTGATCGTGGTGGCATTGGGGATCATCGCTTACAGGCAGAAGTCCCAGCCAATATGATCCGGACCTGTGATCACGGATGAAGGTCAAAATGGCCTGCGTGCCATCATTGCGAGGTCGACAAAAGGTCCTTGAGTTCGAAGTTGATCCTTTCCGTATACCCGACCAGGTGGATCGTTGCCGTTCTGAAATTTCCGAGCATCACATCTGCCCCGTGTCTTCCCGGGACCATCTGCAGCACCATCCAACCGGTCGATTTGAACTTTGCCCTGATGGCATGAGCGGTTGATACGGTTGAGGGTCCCCCGGTCAATCCCTGCAGGGCATTTCCAAGCTGTTTGTACCGTATGAGCTCCTGAACCTTCTCTTCCAGATCGCCAGTTTCCTCCAACAGTGAGAAGACCCTTGGCACGTTACCTGTCAACACACCTCCGAACACGAGCCCCCTTCCCCCCATTCCACCGCTGTACATCTTGTGATAGGATATGTTCCGGGATATGTTGATCTCCTTGTTGAAGATCTCGGAAAGGTCATTGAGAATATTCTCCATGAGGATGTAATCCTCCAACTCCTCTGAGGTGAAGGACAGGTTGGAGAAAAGACCGCCTATCATTTCCTTGGAGAATCCCCTGGAGCCCCAGTAAGCTTCCGGTCCTCTATCCTCTATAACAACATTCTTCCAACCCATGTAGTATAGAAGTGATGCGATGATCCCCTTGACCTGGGCAGAGCTCTGGGCCGGAATTACAACACATAATTTCGGTCCCTTCTCGGTCGAGATCATCTTCTTTGCAGACCTCAGTCCTATCAATCTCTTCTCGACCGCTTTGACCTTTGACCTCAGTTTCTCGATCTCTCTATGATAGAACTGTACCCTCTTCAAATGCTCGGCATCCATTTCCCCCTGTCCATCCGGGACATCACCTGACGGCCCTGGCTCCTCCGTCATATCAGCGGGCATCGAGCTGTCGAACCTGGCCAGTGATTCCTTCAACCTCCCGAGGGTCTTGAAGGACCTCTCCGTGGAATCCGTGAGGTTGAAGAAGATCCTGTTGTAGAAATCTTCAGCTCCTCTTGAAATGGTCAGGGTGAAGTCCATGATATTCTGGGCTTCCTGGACGCTCTGGCATATCTGTCCCAGATAAACATCGGGTGTCAGGTCAGCGGTGAAAAAATTTACCAGGGCAGTGTCCCTTCTATCCTTCTCACCCAGGATGAGGGATGCGGATATGGATATCAGGATCAGGTATTTCTCCTCCTCCCTGTCCGGGATCCACCTCTTTATCGGGATATCTATCAGGAAGTTGAGGTGCCACAGATTGTCGCAGACCGATGCCAGAAGTATCAACAGTCTCCTGAACTGGTCCTTCTGCCAGGGGCCCGAGTTAAGGTATTCGAAGAAGGTCGCACCTCCGCCACGTGAGATGTATTCGAGATAGGCACAAAGTGATGTGGCAGTGGAGGGATAGTCGTAATCGTTCTCCGGTGGAGTGAGAAGGAAGAGCCTTTCGTTGATGGATTTTAAGTTCCTATCAAGGCCGTGATGGTCGATCCTGAAGATGTTGTCCCCTTTAAGGTCCATGTCCATATCAACGAATATATACGTGGTTGCCCCGTCGATCTCCAGCGTCTGGATATCTTTGTATTCCATCGAGGAGAAATGTACATCAATATCTTTGCCGAACCAGGACCCGAATATGAAATGGATGAAGATCGCCCCATTGAGCCCGTCCATATCATTATGAAAAAAAAGCCTGGCCTTTGACGTAGCGGATAGATGTTGCTTGAGTGCGTCAAGGAAGGTCCTGGCTTCTCTGGCAGTGATCTCATCGCTGGGGAATGATATCTCTGTTCGCTCGGGGACCGGTATCTTCTCCATGACCTTTTCAGGCCTTTCCAGGGTTTCCCTCACCTTTATCACGGGAGCAGGAGGGAGGTCCCTTCGTTCGTTCACTATGTTATCAGCGTCCTCCGCCAGGGCCTCAATATCGGTCAGAAAGGAATCCAAGGTGGAGCTGGAAATGCCGGGCATTTCCTCCTTGGATAATGGTCGAGCCTTCTTTCCTTTCTTTCTCCTCACCATGGGATGTCCCTGCCATTATTCATGTCGTCAGGATAATATACTATCGTTCACCTTCTTGGATGGGGCCCCGAAATCAGTATGCCAGATCGTTGGACCATTTCATCGTCAGAGGGAATCCGGGTCCATGTAATCCCCCTCTTCCTTTTCCTCCACCCCTTCAAGGTCCTCTTCTCCCGCCGGTTCCTCCTTTTCTTTCAATTCTCGGGATGCCTCATCTTCTGTCCCAACCTCCTTTTGTGCATTGCCGTCACGGACGGACTGAGGCCGGACCCCGGTCCGATCGTCCTTGTCAGGCCCTATATCCGGGATCTCGCTGAAGAAATCGTCCTCTGATGGCTGGGTCTGGGCCTGTTCCATCCGTTTAAGCTGCTCATCACTTGGATTCACCCCGTAGAGGTCCCTGTAAAGCTTCCTCTGATGTGAATATGGGTCATCCTTGACAACCTTTCTGAACTTCTTCCTGTAGATCAGTATACCGATGCCCGATATCAGGGTCACCAGGATCGCGACGAAGACAAGGAACAACGGGACCAGAAGGTCCTGCCGAACTGGTTTGAGGAAAGGTAGAGTGTCGGTCAGGAAGTCGTAAAGGTTGTCAGAAATTTCCTGACCGAATCCATCCCGGGGCTTGTCCTTGACCTCCACTGTAACGTAGTCTGTGTAGGTGACGGTCCTGCCATCCTCGGATTGAATCCTCAACCTGACCTTGTAATCCCTTTTCTCGATATCCTCATCCGGGAAGACGGTCACCTCGATATGTATCGGTTCCGGATCTGACAGGATCTTCTGAGATGAGAGCTTCAAATGTCCTGTCCTCGAACCGCTGATGTCCAGGTAGGCAGCGCCTTCTTCAGCAAGATAACCCTCCAATGTTATCGTCACATTGTCGCTGAAGGTCGCGTAATTGACCACATCGACCGAGAAACCGCGTCCGTATCCTCTGTATGAAAGGGATTCCAGCGGGCTCCAATGGGACAGATTGTAGTCGTTGATCTTCAAGGTCCCCAGTGTGACCCTGCTGTAGTTGTAATTGGAGGTCACCATTATCTGGATGGAATATATCCCGATATCGAGGTTCAGGTCCCCGAGGGAATATCTTGGTATACGGCCTATGTCCGTCCATTCCAGTATGTCCCCATGATATGCCTTGCTTCCCATCCTTATCATGTAATGGATGTCCATGTCGGTATGGCTCGGGGACTGGCTCCAGTTGATCTCAATATTCGAGTCGCTTGAGTAGAATGGTCCGAAACGGGGGACCTTTTCCGGTGGAGGTGTTCCTTTGTCCATTATCCTGAATAAATGGTCCATCGTGTCGTAATCGTAGCCCCCCATCTTGTCCGATACGTTCACCCGAAGGATATAATAGCCAGGATCCAGGGGATCATCGTCTGGAATGTCGTAAAAGGTCCTCTCACCGACGTCTATCCAGTGGGTGAGCTGGAGCTCTCCGGGATATTTGAGCAGCATCACCCGGTAGTAGAGAGTGTCTCCTTCGATGTCCGAGGCTGCATCCCAGAATAGATGCGGCCTTGGAGAAACGACCCCGTCCGGGTATCCCTTTCCTAAGAAGATCGGTCTGTAATTGTCTGGAACATCCACCTTTATCCGGAACTCTCCTGTCTCCTTGACGTTGTCGAGGTTGTCCTTTGCCCTCCATTTGATGAAACTGTATACTCCTTCGTCGGGGAATTGAAGGTTAACCCAGCAATGATAGGTCTCGTTACCAAGGTCTATCATACCCTCGGGAGGTGCCCATTCTGTGAGGGGACCGCTTGTGGTCCTGTATGCAAATTCTATCGATGAGATATTGAGGCCGGAGGTCTGTGCTTTCGATCCGGGGAAATGGTCAAGCCACTGGATGGTGCAGTTAACGGTCTCGAATAGCTGGATTTCGGTTGGACCGACCCCCGTATAGTAGGGCGGATCGGGATCGATCCAGATATTTACCGGTACAGACAAACCGGGTCCGTTCCCAACCTTGTCCTTTGCCTCGAAAACCACGTAGTTGTCCGTCCCGCTGTCCAGCCTGACGTTGCCCCAGGCCTCGTAGGTGTTGTTGTCTATCATCTGTTTGTTGGGAAGGGCGACCCCTTTCTCCAGGTTCTCCAGATCGTTTATGGATTTCCTAACCTTTATTGAACCTTCCTGGACGTTCCCCCCCTCGAAATCCTCGACCCTCACCTTGCAGAATATGGTCTCGGTATTGTGCCATGACCCGTTTGCCGGGGAGATAACGGTCAACTTGGGCGGTGTGGCGTCGATGAGGGGACCTTCGAGGAGAGATGAGAACAGGGGTTCGGGATCCCTTTCCTCGATGACCTCTATCCTGAAGTAGGTCTGACCTTCGACAGGTATCTGGAAGCTGGATAAGTAGTATGCACCATCCATGTAATCGATATCATTCGGAAAGACCTTGTTCATGACCTTCGGTTCATTGAAAACCGGTTCATTTCCCGCCTCATCCCCATAAATGTGGATCCGCGGGTAGCCTTCAATGGGAACATCATTGTCATGGTCAGAATAATTGCAGGAGAAGGTAATGTTCGTGGTCGAGGAGCCGACCTTAGGGTTGAACTGGAAAGTTGACCAGAAATCCTCGTCGTATATGATCGGTCTGTGGTTCGGACCATCGACCGGGCCGCTGTGAGCTGAGAAATACACCTCTCTGCTTTTACTGTAGAAGTATCGGTGATCCGCCCAGGTTGATATTGCCCGCCCCGTGTTATCATACACAAGGAGGGGTTTTTCCTGCATGGTCGTATCCGGGCTGTAGCGGTCAGTGTCATCGACCCTCATCAATACATCCCAGGTCCTTCCACCGTCTGATGAGTTTATGTAGAAGATCTCACCATCATCCGTAATATCCCCCGATTCAACGGATCGCTGGAACACCACACCTACACCTCCAATGCCTGTGGCCGCAGTGTAAGGGTACATATCCTCAGAGCCTTCCGGGGCCACCGCCAGTCTGATGTTCGTTGAAAAGCTTACTCCTTTGTCCTCGCTCCTGGCGAACCATATTTCGTCATTTGCGGTCCTCTTGTCCCTCCAGGTCACATAGAGGTTTCCAGCCTCGTCAAGGGCAGGGGAAGGCCACTGTCTGGAATTGTACTGCTCCATGTCGTCAGAGACTGCAATATCGACCCCGAAGGTTTCTCCACCATCATGCGAGGCATCCATATAAGGTCTGTACTGGTTGTCCTCTCCCCTCTTGTCCTGCCAGGTGACATATACGTCATCTCCCTGCATGACACATCTTGCATACTCATGGTTCCTGTAGTAAAGTCCGTCGTCGTTGATCATCTGCATATCTGACCAGGTCGCTCCGCCATCATCGGAGTACGAAGTCCAAACATTGTCATAGGCACCGGCGAACCTCTGGTCCAGCCATGCCACGAATATCCTTCCGTCCTGGTTGATGGCTATATCGGGCTGACCGGCCTCCCACGTCTGCTCCTCCTTGATGGGGTCTATCCTGACGCTTCTCGAGAAATTCTCCCCATCCTTCGACCAGGCTATACGGATATGTCTTGTCTGTGGCTCGATGTAGGTCTTGTCCCTCTCATCCGCCCAGACGACATATACGGTGTTGTTGGAAGCTATGGCCATCCTGGGCGCCAGCTGAGACGATCTATCATTGCTCGAGTTCCCGTCCCGAAGCACATCATCGATCCGATGTGATGAGGACCAGGTGATACCGTCGTCATCCGAGTAGACGAGATATGTGTCCATAAAATAGAACTGGTCGGTGGTGTACGTGATATATATCCTGCCGTTATGGTCCACTTCCATATCGATGGGTCTCTGATTGTAATTGGTATTATCCCATACAGCCAGGATGTTCGATCTGAAAATGGGTTTGCCCCCTTCAACATCCTTCAGATCGTAGATGAACAACGGCATCACCATGGTTGCAATAACAAGAAGAACTGCCAGCTTGGACCATTTCATTTAGATGCCTCCAGACTGTTCCTGGCCGAATGGGTGTCGGGTGTCTTTTGAAAGGGATATGAGATATGAGGAGATATGATATAACTATATCTATGGCACATTAAGTGGAGAGGGACTTTTCAAAATAAAAAAAAAGGGAGGCAGTCGGCCTCCCTTTCCCCGGTCTTTCCGGGCTCAGTAGGCTATGTATGGATAGCTTCCGAAGGCGTCGAAGGATTCCTCGACATGTATGTTCTGCTCCGTATCTATCAGCATATCCATGACCACAAACCCGGCCATGACCCCCTCTGGCACCATGAAATGGAAGCCTATCTTGTAGAAGGTCATGGTCGACCAGTAGAACCAGATGTTCGAGCCCTGGGGGTGCAGTGCCTGCGGGTCAGGATAATTGGATATGTTGATGAACGGCAGCTGGAGGCCGTCATGTCTCTCTCCAGTCGCAGCCACGTAGTATGGATCGTCCGGTCCTGCCCACGGCCCGTAGCCATCGATGTAGAAATCTGCCGGATTGAACTCATCGAATATCAGCTCGTCAGGGATGTTCTGGACGTTGAGATCGTCCAGACCGAGAGCGAACATCGGGTACTGGGAATCCTGGGGGTTGTAGATCCATGCGCCGGTCATCGGGTTGATGTCAAGCACTCTGGGGACGCCATCCCCGTCAACATCATCATCCAGATCATATGATAGGTTGTCAGTATTAAATTCTCCGTACACTTCTGGGTTCACGTCGATCGATCCGTTATGGAACGTGATCGAGACGTTGAGGTAGTTGTAGAAACCTCTGGTGAAGAACTCCGACTGCGGATGCCCTCTCTCTATGCCGACTACGATCTCCATATACAGAGGCATGCCCTTGTTCATGGTCGAGTCTATTATCCGGTAAGGGAAACCGTAATAATCATGCATGAAGACCG